>NZ_JAOQKJ010000025.1:0-10240 GCF_025567405.1 Suilimivivens aceti
GTATTCGCAGCAAGATTGAAGCCGACGGCGGCGCACCCTACATCAAGACCGTTTACGGCATGGGGTATCAATGGACGGGAGGCGAGGCAAAATGAAGTTTCAAAACCTCTCGGTAAAGCGGCTGTTTGGCCGGGGGGCAATGGAGCTTGCCCTCTCCATGTCCGGGATCACCATAGCTCTTTTTCTTGTGACAAAACAGATTGCGGTGCTGCTGACAGGCGGGGCGCTGCTGCTGTGCGCCATTGTAGGGATTTTTGTACTGACGCAGGCGTTTGGAAAGCGACTGTCGCAGTTTACCACTGACCTGTGCCAGACCTTAGACCACATGATCGCCGGAAATGAAGCACCCCAGCGGCCAGAGGACAGCGAAACCCAGCTCGCCAGAATCGGGCACCGGCTGGCGAGACTTTACCAGATCATGCAGGAGAACCGCCGCCGGGTGGACGAGGAACGGCAGGAGTTACAGACCCTTGTATCGGATATTTCCCATCAGGTAAAAACGCCGGTAAGCAATCTGAAAATGGCGACGGACACCCTGCTGGAAAAGCCTATGACCGAGGCGGAGCGTACCGATTTTATCCGTGGAATCCGCACCCAGACAGATAAACTGGACTTTCTCTTTCAGGCTCTTGTGAAAACCTCACGGTTGGAAACGGGCGTAATCCAGTTGAATAAGAAACCGGTCTGCCTCTTTGATACCGTGGCGCAAGCCATGAGTGGGATCGTGTATGCAGCGGAAAAAAAGAAAATCGCTGTATCTGTGGACTGCCCGGAGAATTTGACCTTTTCCCATGACAGCAAGTGGACATCCGAAGCCCTCTTTAACCTGTTGGACAATGCGGTGAAGTATACTCCGGCAGGTGGAAAAATTACGGTGTCGGTGATACCGTGGGAAATGTATGTGGAGATCAAAGTAGCCGATACCGGCAAGGGCATTTCCGAAAGCAATCAGGCTGCCATCTTCCGGCGCTTTTATCGTGAGGAAGAAGTACACGAACAGCAGGGCGTGGGCATTGGCCTGTATCTGACCCGCGAGATCGTAACACGGCAGGGCGGCTACATCAAAGTGGTTTCTGAGCCGGGCAAGGGTTCAGAATTTTCCATTATGCTGCCGACAAAATAGAATGCGGCGGACGGCCATTTCCGGCTACCCGCCGTAAATTTTTTTGAAATGTCCGAGCGTTGTAACATTTCACCTCGATTTTCAATGAAATTTTTTGGCCGCTGTAACATTTCGCGGACATTTAGGTTTTACAATACCCTTATCAAATATGGAGGTGATACAACTATGACATGGCCTTTTGAAAATGACACCAGCGCCATTACAAAGAAGCTGGCGCAAAGAAGCTTCAAAGCCAACAAATTACGAAATATTGTTGCTGTAATAGCAATCGTTTTAACATCAATGCTTTTTACTTCTGTAACGACTTTATGTGTTGGAGCGATCCAGTCTATACAGACAACTATTTTGCAAATTAGGGGAACCAGCCCGTCCACTGGCACATCTGTAAATTGGATTGCCATAATAGCAGCCCTGTTTTTTATTATGATTTTTGTAATAACGGGCTATTTGCTCATTCGCAATATTTTTGAGATTTCTGTTGTTCAAGAAATAAAGAAATATGGCTTATTAAGAACAATCGGAACAACGGAGAAGCAAATCAAGCGAATTGTTTATAAGCAAGCATTTTGGCTGTCTATAATTGGTATATCTATTGGGTTGATTTTAGGATATATAGTAGGAATACTTATGCTTCCGTGGATTCTTAATTTTATGAAAGGCGAGTATCACAATCTTTCTGTGAACTTGAGTTTTAATCCTATTATTTTTGTCGTTGCCGGGATATTTAGTGCGATTACTGTTTGGGTGAGCATAAAGAAACCATTCAAAATTGCAGCTACGATTTCGCCCATTGAGGCAACTAGATACTATGAAAAAGACAATTATCATAGTGCCAACAAGAATCGTCTTTCGTTTAAGAATAGAATAACAGAAATGGCATGGAGAAATTTAAGAAGAAATTCAAAGCGTACCATATTTATCGTCTTATCCATGATACTCTGCATTATTCTCCTAAACAGTGCAATCGCAATCGGAAATAGTGTTGATGTTAAAAAATATGTATCTTCTGTTACCTCATTTGATTTTGTTGTGGCAAGCCCAAACACATTTTCTAATGTGCAAGGTTTTCGATTTAAAGATGATTCTGTTAGTAATGAAATCATATCTGATATTGAAAATAATATTCCTGTGCTGAACGGAAGTCGAATTTATAAAAACACTTTGGATGATGTCAGTGTTACTTATGATTATGGTAGTTTGGTCACGGAAGTATTAGACGAATACACAGAAGATAATCACCTTATACGAAGTGGTATGGTTGATGGCAGAACTTATCCAGTAAAACTCGGTGTTGATTATCGACCTCTTTGCAATATTTACGGGGTAGAAAAATCAATACTTCCTAAATTGAATTTCATTGAGGGAGAAACAGATATACAGCAACTAACCTCATATTTGGAAAGTGGAAACTATGTTATAGAAATTTCAGCGATCAACCCAAATGAATCTCCTGAATTTCTTTGTCCGCTCAATCAGGAAGTTACCATTTACAAAGATGGATTGCCTTATAAAACGGTTTCGGTAATTGCGCGTGCAGTGGTTGATTTTTCATTGGTAGAATCTCCGGGTAAGAATGTTGGCTACACTGATGTTGGCGGCGATTGTCCTATTTTCTATATGAGTAATGAGATGTTTGTGGAATTGTATAACAATCCAGCCATAATGAGTTATGTGTTTGATGTGGAAAAAGAACACTTTTTGCCAGCGACCGAGTACATCAATTCTTTGCCTACCGTTGAATACGCATCGTCTGAAACATTGGCACAAACTATGAATGGATTAAAACAAACTATTTTTATCATAGGTGGCCTTATTGGGTTTCTATTAGGAAGTATCGGGCTTGTGAATTTTTCCAACATCATTATAACGAGCATTATAAACCGGCAACGGGAATTTGCTACATTAGAGAGCATCGGAATGACGAAAAAACAAATTAACAAATTGACCGTATTGGAGGGATTGTTTTACGCATTTCTGATTTGTGTAATGGGTTTACCTCTCTCTCTTATTGTTGCAAATACAATTCTTCCTACTTTCTTTAATCAACCTGACTTATGGCTGTTTACAATACAGCCTACGATTTTCCCGTTGATATTAGAGGGAATTGTTATTTGCGTTGTGGCGATTATAGTTCCTCATGTTTCGTTTCGCTATTTTAGAAAAACAAGTATTGTAGCTCGATTAAGGGTAGTTGAATAATAATTTTGAAATGTCCGAGCGTTGTAACATTTCACCCCGATTTTCAATGAAATTTTTTGGCCGCTGTAACATTTCGCGGACATTTGGGTTTTACAATAGCCTTATCAACAAAAGCGAGGAGGCGACGCAATGGAACTGACCCCGACATTGATTTTGAATCTGGCGCTGCTGATCGTCCCGCCCGCTGTCCTTGTGCTGGTGTTCCGGCAATGGCTGGCCCGGCACATCCGCTGGACGGTTGCCTTGACTGCTCTCTGTGATGTTCTCCTGTTTTGGGATGAACTGTTCTACTATGAGAGCTTCGGCCTGTTCGCTGGGCTGATTCTGGTACAGTTGGCGGCCACCGGCGCGGCAGCGTTCCGCATTTACAACAAACAAAGAAAGGATTGAATTTTATGAGTATTTTACAGACTATCGACCTGAAAAAGTATTACGGCACAGAGCCGAACATTACCCGCGCCCTTGACGGTGTGAACTTCTCCGTGGAGGACGGCGAGTTTGTGGCCGTTGTGGGAACATCCGGCAGCGGCAAGTCCACCCTGCTTCACATGATGGGCGGGCTGGACACTCCCACCAGCGGAACCGTGATCGTCCGGGGCGAAGAACTGGCAAAGAAGAACGATGAACAGCTTACCATCTTTCGCCGCCGCAACATCGGCTTTATCTTCCAGAACTATAACCTTGTTCCTATTCTGAATGTGTATGAGAACATCGTCCTGCCGGTGGAGCTGGACGGGGACACGGTGGATCAGAAGTTTTTGGACGAAATTGTTCACCTACTGGGGCTGGAAGATAAACTGAAAAATATGCCGAACAATCTATCCGGCGGACAGCAGCAGCGTGTGGCGATTGCCCGCGCTCTGATTACCAAACCGGCTATTGTGCTGGCCGATGAGCCAACCGGTAACCTTGACAGCAAGACCAGCGCCGAGGTGCTGGGACTTATCAAGCGCACCAGCGCGGAGTTCCGGCAAACCGTTGTAATGATTACCCACAATGACGACATAGCCCGCCTTGCAGATCGGATTGTCCGCATTGAGGATGGCAGGATTGTGGAATAAGGAGGTGGCAAGCTATGACATGGCCTTTTGAAAATGATACCAGTGACATTGAAAAGAAGCTGGCAAAGCGCAGTTTGCATCGTGAACGGCAGCGTAATTTATTTGCAATCATTGCTCTTGTGCTAACTGCATTTATGATAACTGCGACATTCAGTATTGGTTTTAGTTACTTTGAAACCTACCAAATGCAACAAATTCGGTTAATGGGAACTACCGCTGATGTCGGAATCACAAATGTAACAGAAAATCAGTTGGTTGAAATTTCAAAATCAAACCTTGTCCTTGACGTAGGTATACAGCAGCGTTTAGGCAGTGTTGATACAGAGCAACTGCAAAATGCGAGATTAGGTATAGTTTGGATAGATGATACCGAGTGGGAACACCACCGTCTTCCTACTATATCAGGTGTTGTAGGAAATTACCCATCAAGTAAAAACGAAATTATGCTACCTACATGGGTGCTTGAACAGATGGGCATTTCTGATCCGCAAATAGGGATGGAGATTGTGTTGTCATACCAAATTGGCGATAGCTATGATTATGTCACGGACACCTTTTTGCTGTCGGGCTACTATACGGACTACATTCCAATGCGCACAAATAATCGTGGTTATGTTTATGTTTCATCCGCTTTTAAGGATAGCTTAAATGTATCACTGGATAATAGTGTTACGGCAATGATCCGTTTTCAAGGCAATGATAATGCTGACAAAAACTGTGAAAGATTGCGGCGTGAGATTGACTTTACAGAAGGGCAAACATTTGAAATTGTACCATTAGAACAGGCAAATGGTGGAACTATTATTTTAGCTGTAATAATTTTAGCAGTTTTTATATCCTTTAGCGGCTATCTGCTGATTTATAATATTCTTTATGTCTCTGTCATAAAAGATGTGCAATTCTATGGCCGTCTTAAAACGATTGGAACGACTCAAAGGCAGATAAAGAGAATTATCTATAAGCAGGCAATCAGAATCTCTTGTATTGGTATTCCGATTGGTCTGTTACTTGGTGCGGTTGTTTCCTTTGGCATTGTTCCTTACTTCCTGAATATGATGTATTCAACAAATTCTGATGTGGGAACAAAAGTATCTTTTTCGCCGTTTATTTTCATAGGAGCGGCCATATTTACGTTCATTACCGTTATGATTGCAAGCATGAAGCCCGCCAAAATTGCCGGAAGTGTTTCACCAATAGCAGCACTCCAATATACAGCAGCCAGCACAAAGAGCAGCGCCAGAAATTGTAGCAAAATGAAGTTGTCCAGAATGGCATGGAACAATGTCTTTCGTAATGCTAAGAGTACAACCCTTGTTTTTGCATCGCTTTTTTTCGGCCTTTCCTTGTTCCTTGTCGTCACAGGGCTATTACATGGTTTAAGCCCGGAGAATTATGTGAGCCAATGGGGAGTAAGCGATTTTGCACTCACATATAGTATCCACGAAAGAGAAGATTTAATTTCCAGCGAAATGGTTTCAGAGATTGGTCAGCTTGACGGCATTGAGAATTTGAGGTTGACCTATGCACCTTATCCTCAAGTAGCAGTAGATGTTGTATATGACGATGCTGTATTTCACGAGTTTCTTGCGTCATTAGACGGAGTAAACGGCATTGATTTTTCTGATCCGGCAAAATTAGAAAATTATCAGCAAAACTTTTTTAGCGGGGTTTTTGGAATTGACAGTGCATATTTGGAAGAAATCAATAAAACCTTAAACTTGCCTATTGACACGTCTGCCTTTGAACAAGGAAAGGTTGTGCTGCTGTCCAAAACAGTAGAAGACCTTATTCAGCCGGGGCAGGAAATAACAATCCAGACGCAGAACGGACAGCATTCCTTTATTGTAGCGAACGGTTATTTGAATGAAGGGTTTCGAGCAGGAGGAGGCAATGAGAGAGGGACGGCTCCTGATTTGTATATTAGTCAAACAGCTTTGAAAGAACTCTTTCCGCAATATAGAGTGTTCCGCGTGGCCTTTGATACGGATGGTCAACATGACGAAAGTATACTGCAAGAATTAAAGCAAATCACCGCATCACAAGCTAACATTGATATTATATCCCGATATGAACGGCGAGAAGAAATGCAGGAATATCTCATTACAGCAAAGGTTTTAGGAACAGGGTTGTCCGTGATCCTGCTGCTTGTTGGTGTCATGAACTTTGTCAATACAATGGTTGTCAATGTAAATACTCGGCGCTATGAATTAGCTGTTCTTGAAAGCATTGGAATGACAAAGCGACAAATCAAACGAATGCTATTTATGGAAGGTTTCTATTATTGGGGCGTTTCCCTTTCCCTTGCAGTCACCATTGGAACAGCAATCTTCATCTTGCTATATATGATTTTTAGTAAAGTGGCCTATTATGCTGTTTTCTCCTATCCATTTATCCCGCTGGTGCTGGTGTCTGGACTGGTGTTGCTAATCTGCCTTATTGTGCCTATATGGGTCTACAAAACTGACGTTAACCTTCCAGTTGTGGAGCGATTGCGGTTGACAGAGTGAGTTTAATCAAATAGCAAAACATCCTTAGATCAATCATATCGAAGCGGAGCAGATTTTAGCTGCTCCGCTTCTTTAGTATTTTTCAAAAAATTCTTTTGAAATGTCCGAGCTTTGTAACAATTCAGCCTGTTTTTCTGTCGAAATCAAAGGCACCTCGGACATTTATAGTTCTTCCAAAAGTTTGATGATAATATTACCATTCATGGAAGAAGCAATCTGTTATTGCAATAATGCGAAATTGACGATAGAAAGTTTTTCATATCTCGGTCAGCTCAACAATTACATTACTCTGCTGATACAGCCAGTCCGTAAATTCTTTCGGGCTGGCCGTTCCTGTTTTTACAGCCTTTTTTCTCTGTAAGGCTTCTTTCTTAAAGTCGGAAAAGGAAGCCTGTATTTTTTCCAGACGGTCAGCCGGAAAGCCTGCGGTATTTTTTACCCGGTTTATTTTGTTGCGCCAGTTCTGGCATTCATTTTTATAAAGCAGGTCATAGTTATTTTCTCTTGACCTCTCGTCAAATTCCCGCTTGTTTTGAAGCGCCTGTGCTTTTCGGCACTTGTCGCTGCACAGCTCATACCGCTGGCTCTTTGCCAGAAAATATTTTCCACAGACCTTGCACCGCCGGAAGCAAAGCCCCCAGTCATTCAGCCTGTTCAGATAATAGGTAATCAACGGGTAGAGGGACGCATAGGCAGACACACATTCTTCTGTGCGCCGGTTGTCCGGGAACCAGAGGTCAAGCCGGGTATCTTCTGACGGTGCGCCTTTGAAATAAAGGCTGCCAGCTTGAAATTGTTTCGGTTTTCCTGTCTCCCTGTCAAAGCTCATGGTTTCGTTTTGGAATACCCCGGTCAGTCTGCTCATTTTATCCATGAAGCGGTCACAGGCAGCGTTACGGTCACGGGGTTCTCTGGCAAGCAGATAGCTGTTCCAGATACGGAACGCCACATACATTTTCAGAGGGTCGTTGCTAAGATATTTCTCCCAAAGAAATTCGCTTGCCGCCTGCTCCAGCTCCGGCTGTTTCCATCGGTTGGAGTGGAGAGCTTGCCGCAGCGGAGAAAGCCCGTATAAGTTCCAGTCTCTGTCCGTGTCACGCTCAAAGTTTATCAAAAAAGTTCCCAGTGGGCGTGTCATATCACAAAGCACCTCTGCGTTTTGGCTCCCGTTCAGACGGAAGCGGATCTGCTGTTCTTCCCCAATCAAAATCCGCTCTTTCATTTTCTTCCTGTCCAGCGTCAGGACAAACAAAATCCTCTCAAAACATGGCTCATGCCGTATAAACTGATTCTCCATCCCTATCCCCTGCCTTTGTTTATGGTAATTATATAATTCAGTTATATCCGTTACACTCATGGTATCGCAGAATCATTGTTTTGTCAAGGATAGTACGCTATGATGATTGCGGTTGGTAATTTCGTACCGCACAGTACCTTGACAAGTGAATGACCGTCCAAAAGGGATATGACCGGCAGGAGAAGTGACGCATTCGGCGCACCAATGCAGGGAAACACCGCAGGAATGGGGCAGGAAAACGGCTTTTGGGGAGAACGGCAACAGGAAGCATTTTAACCTATTTGATTTATGGGAGGAACAGAATGAACGATAAAAAGAGATTGAACAGCTACGAGGATTTACCGCTGGTTCTGGATGTGGCGGACATTCAGCGGATTATGGGAATTTCAAGAGCGAGCGCCTATGAGCTGGTACACACACCCGGCTTTCCAGCGTTCCGCAGGGGCAGACTTATCAAGGTCAGCAAAATTGCTTTCTTTGAATGGATGGCAAAAGGCTCCGAAACCGTACCGGGAAGCGACAAATAAGCGTGAGGTATCATTCCCTGACTTGCAATACTGCCGCACTTTCCAAAGGGGCATACAGAGGGAAAAAAACTTAAAAATGATACCGAGACGCTACATCAAAACAGCCTATCTGCGTACATCAGATAGAAACGGAGAAAGGAGCCGGTTATGGCAAGAATGAGTAACAAGCGGCGGTTGGAATGGTCTTTCTTCTTAAATGACCGCAGCCGTATCACTTACAACGAACTGTGCCGGAAATGCCAGCACGAATGTAAACAGAGCTTCCGGGCGGTTGTGGTTGACTGCCCGAAGTATCTTTCCAAGCGTTCCAAGAAAAAGGACAAGACTGCCGGAAACGGCAAAATCCCTTAGGAACTAAGGGCGCACTTCTATACATAGTCTAAAGACCATGTATCGTGCGTCCTGCGGAGCTTACCTCTGCCGCTGATAAAATCAGCAATCCGAGGTCTGCGTTCGCTTCGCTCCGACAAGGTGGCTACACCCCCTTGCGCCGCTAAAGCGGCTATCCCCTGTGTACCCGCCGCAAAGAGAAATCCGCTCTGCGGTTTTCCCTTTTCATCGGGTTTTATAGAAGCACTGACACACGGACTGTCTGCGGATGGTCTTTCTTTATCTTATCAGCAAAGGATGTGAGAACATGGAAAAATCTTTGGAACAGTTGAAGCAGGAATATGAAAAAACCACTGTCCTGCTGGAACAGGAAAAACGGAAAATGCAGCGTTTGAAAAACCGGCAGGCGTATCTGGAAAGCGGTTCCCGGAAACAGAGGACGCACCGGCTGATTACCCGTGGGGCAGCTATTGAGAGCATTGCACCACAGACAAAGGAGCTATCCGAAGCGGAATTTTATTCCCTCATGGAAAGCATTTTGAATCTGCCGCAGGCGGAGCATTTCATCCGGTCTGCCACAGAGAACCACGCCCGTATTTCCGGGCAGGAGAAAGGCGGTGACTAAGGATAGCACTTTATCATTTTTCAATCGCACAGATCAAGCGCAGCGCCGGTCAGAGCGCCATTGCCAGCGCAGCCTACCGAGCCGGGGAGCGTCTTTACAGCAGCTACTATGGAGAAGTCAGCGATTACACCAAAAAGGGCGGCGTGATTGCTTCGGAAATCATGCTGCCGCCCCATGCGCCGGAAATATATCTTGACCGGGCGACCCTCTGGAATGCTGTGGAGAGCTGCGAGAAACATCCAAAAGCACAGCTTGCCTATTCCTTTGATATTGCCATGCAGAATGAATTGACACTGGAAGAAAACATGGAACTGGCGAGGAAGTTCGTGCAGGAGCAGTTTGTGGCAAAAGGCATGATTGCCGACCTTGCTTTTCACAGCCCGGAGAAAGAGGACGGCGGCATCCCTAACCCGCATTTCCATGTGATGACAACCATGCGCCCTTTGAACCCGGATGGCACATGGGGGCAAAAACAGCGGCGGGAATATCTTCTTGATGAAGATGGAAACCGAATCCGGGATAAAAACGGCGATTATATGTTTAACGCTGTCCATACAACAGACTGGCATGA
>NZ_JAOQKJ010000026.1:0-6960 GCF_025567405.1 Suilimivivens aceti
CACTGCCTGATAAAACCGGTTGTGCTTTGGCACATTCATATCCTTTCTCAGATGGGGCTCCAGATCATAAATATTCACTCCTGATTCCTGATCTTCCCCTTCCAGAATCTCCACATCCATCCGGATCCCCCGTTTCTCGGGAAGGATTCCCTGCAGTGTCTTCTGTGCTGTGATATGGATCTTTCCGATCTGCCTTTGCAGCAGGGTTTCCAGAATAAGCCTGCAGAACTCCTCTCCAAGCTCCTGATCCAGTGCGGCCGCATTCATCAGGAAATCATCCATGACATCCATTTCTTCCAGTGTCTTTTTGGTTTTACCCATACCTCATACCTCCTCTGGCGGTACAGAAAGTACAGGTATCCCCTTCTCTTCTGTCTTCTTCCGCCTACATAATTTGTCTGTGTGAAAATGCAGGCGATACGCCAGAAGATGCCTCTGCCTGGTTCAGATCCCAAAGATTCAGATTCATCAGATTTTCACATGAATTTCTGTTACATTTTTATCGTATCAGTATATGAAATGTATGTCAAGTTGTTTTGTATCGTTTTGTGATCGGTATTTCGTTTCTGCTATTTCCCCATATTTCTGTAAGAAACCAGATTCTCCGTCTGCGGCGAGTCGCTTTACGCAACGTCTGTCCTTCCACTGCAGTGTGATCCTGCCCAGAGGGCTTTTTTATGTCATTGGAACATTATGGAATAATTTCCTATTCCATAAAAAATGTGGCTCTGCAAATATATTTCTATTTACAGAACCACACTTTACTACCATGATTTATTTCTTTTATTTATTTCTGTTCTGCCTCATTTTGCAGATCGCTTTTCCTGTACTTCTGAACTGTTCTGATTTCATCTACTGCAAATAAGATCAGTACCAGTGCATCAACTCCGATCAGTACCTTCTGCCATGTGTCCAGTCCTCTGTCAAAGGTATGGTCTTCATATACCCTTGAATTGACAACCGTATACAGAATATTCTTAGTTGCCTGGCGCATTGCCTTTACAGCTGTTGCTGACGTGGTATCTGTCAGATAATTTGTTCCTGTATCATAATCAGCTAGCATAATATCTACACCATTACGGATTGCTCTGTCTGAATCCATAAATCCGAAGTCTACAAAATAATCTGTCAGAACCATTCCTCTGAATCCCCATTCATCACGGAGAATTGTCAGATCCAAAGGAGCACAGGCGCATCCTGGTAATGTTCCAATATGATTATAAGAACTCATAACCGCATCCGCACCACCATCTTTTACCGCTAATTCAAATGGTTTCAGATAAATTTCTCTGATCGCCTGCTCGGTACTCCATGTACAGAGCTGTCCATATCTGTTTGTTTCCTGATCATTTAACGCAAAGTGTTTTATGTAAGCATATACGCCATGTTTTTTAGCTGCTTCTACTGCTTTGGCAGCCATTTTTCCGGCAAGAACGCCATCTTCGGAATAATACTCAAAATTTCTGCCGCCAAATGCGGTACGGTGCATATTCATAGATGGTGCATACCAGCCTGTAACACCCATTTCGTCTGCCATCTCTCCGATGTTATCGCCAAAGGTTGCAGCCAGTTCCTTATTCCATGTACATGCCAGCATTACTTCTGATGGGAATCCGATGGATCCCTGTCCTGTAAAGTTATTATTAATTGCGGCTGCCCCGTCACAGTCAACAGTAGATGATTTTTCAATGCTTTCGATTGCTGCTGTCTGGTATCCACCTGTAGCAATCAGTGTATTCATCTCGTCTACGGTAAGTTCATCCAGAAGCTGTTCCCATTTTTCATCATCATAATCAACATTTTTCAAATCTTCCAGTATGATTCCGTTTTTGGCTCCTGTTACCGGCATCTCATCATTTTCATCATTATAATCCCTGGGATCATAATTAGAGTTATTTAAAAATGCCTCTTTTTCCTGTTCAGGAAGCATATAGTCTGACGGAGCTGCTGTTGCTTTTTCATAATTGGCAAATCCATCTGCTCTGGACAGATATTCTGCATTTCCCTCTGCAAACTCCAGTTGTGTTACTGCTGCTGTCTGATCAGAGGAACGTGCATTGTCTTCACTATATACGGTATCATTCTGCACCGTATAGACTCTGGAATCTATCACATTGTGTGAATCTGAATTAATGGAAATGGTGTAATCTCCGCTTTCCAGAACATAGCACTTATTTACCTTTGCATCAAAGGATGCCATATCTTCAACAGAAAATGAAATGGTAAGTACCTGTGACTCTCCCGGCTTTAACATATCTGTTTTTGCAAATTCCACAAGATTTGCAGAAGCCTTCTCGATACCTCCATTGGTATATGGCGGATCAAAAAATACCTCTACTACATCTTTGCCTGCAACGTCTCCTGTATTCTGTACTGTAACTTCAAATGATACTATACCATTTTCTTCAGAAATATCTCCCATTTTCTGTGAAAATGTTGTATAACTCAGTCCGTAACCAAACGGATACTGTACTGTGCTATCATAATCTATGAAGTTTTCCTTTGCGGCTGTTTCATAATATTTGTAACCTACATATATGTTTTCCACATAATTAACGAAGGAAGGATACATATCCACAAGGCCAAGATCATCAATGTGACCATACTGCTTCATGTTCTCATATGTAAAAAGTCCGATATTATTAAAGTATGGTGTCTTTGTCAGATCATAAACAAAAGTATCTGCTGTCTTACCGGAAGGATTCACTTCTCCGTTTAAGATTTTTCCAAGAGCGGTAAAACCTGCCTGTCCTGCTCCGGGTGTGTAAATGGCTGCCTTCACAGAATCATACTGATCCAGTACGCCAAGTTCCATTGTATTGGCAGAGTTGATCACAACAATAACTGTTGAAAATTCTTTTGCCACACGATCGATCATCTGTAACTCTCTTGTTGTCGGCTCCAGATAGGTCTTGGATTCATCCAGATCTTCCGCATATTCGCTCATCCTAAGTCCTTCAGCACCACCCCACAGGCCGCCGCCACTTGCTTTGAATGTGTCTTCTTCTACATAATAACTGGTTGGCAAATCGGCTCCTTCTCCTCCGGATCTTGCCAGAACAACGACAGCAACATCGGAAAAAGCTTTTGCTTTGTTAAAAATATCTGCCTGATCATATTCATCCATAGATGGTTCCGGTACTGTCCAGTCCTGTCCCCAGTAATCAATGATTGGTCTTGTATCCTTAAAGTTCACATAAAAATCTGCAATTTCCTGATTGACTTCAAATCCTGCTTTTTTCAGTCCCTCTAAAATGGATACTTTATCATAATTGTCATTGATGGAACCGGCACCGGTTCCACTGTATACCGGATTGGTAGAAGACCAGCCAAATACATTTAACTTCTTTGTATCCTTTAACGGTAGTGTATTATCCTCGTTCTTTAATAACACCATGCCTTCCTCAGCCATCTGAACATTTGCATTAATCGCATTGTTCATGGAATCTTCCGATATCGTTCCGTCTCCGCTGACCAGATTCAGCAGCGTTCTCATGGGACCGGTACAGATCAGATTGATCACGATCGTGATTCCAAGTCCCATCGCAATAAGAGCTTCCTTACAGATCAATGCCTTTTTTCTTTTTTCAACCTTACTGCATGCTATGATCACAATTAGTGCCATAACAATAATAACCGCTAATGCAATTAACTGTGGTTTACAGCTGTTCAGCACGTTTATGACGTCACCCACACTAAAACTAACCATGTTTTTTCCTCCATCACTTATATACTAACTTATTTTTTACTATTTTTATTCAGCTTTTCTTTTTCCTGGCATTACCCAGAATTTCATGGTCGGATAGCTGATTACAACCTGTACCAGAATATTCAGAATATTTGCAAGTGTGGGAACCACCCCCTGCGGGATCCCAAGCCCGATCAGCCACCCCTGACTGTAAGCCGGCAATGCCGTAGATACCAGCACCAGAACTACTGCCAGTACCGCATATTTCCAGGCTGCTTTTCCAAAAGCCGCATCCGAATGAAACACCAGATTTTTCTGTACAAAGAAATTCACCGTCTGGGCTGCTGCCGTTGCCACAAGGAAACTTAAAAATCCGCAAAGCATCAGGCTTTCCCTGGTTGTATAATCAAAAATCCAGGCCTGAAAGGGTATTTCTTTCAGTCCCTTGAACACAAACCCTGTACAGATCCACATCACTACAAAATTCGTGACCGTTGCGCAGTTTGACAGGATATTAAAGATAATGAACTCATAAAGATCCGGATGGTTTTCTTTCCATTGTTTCAGTCCCTTCATGTCTCACCTTCTTTCTTCTGATTATCCTCACCGGCCTGTCTCTCCAGCGTCTCTTCATATTCTCTGTTGGCACGGCGGTTTTTAAAAAATCCTGTTATCACCTTTGAAAGGCCCTGCAGGGTTCTACCGTTTACCACCAGCAAAATGCCATCCACCATTTTCATGTCCACCATGCCTTCTGTCATTTTGGCAATCGCCCGGAAGGGCATATTATACTGAAACAGAGTATTCAGATCCGGCTGTTTTCCCTTTTTTTCCGCCTTCTCAATTTTCTTCTTAAGGCTTCCTGCGATCAGCCTTGCCAGAGGATTTCTGGCATAGCGCATATCTGACAGGGGATCATTCCGGTCAAGAGTCCTTCGCTGTTTCCGGCTGTCTGTCTGCTCTTTTGCACCAGGCAGCATTTCCGGTTCACCAGCTTTCGCCAGTGTCTCTCCCGTCATCTGTACTCCACTTTCTTTCACCTGTAGCCCCGGCAGAGAAATCTCTCCGGTCAGCCGGATATCCTGGCTGCTGCTTCCTGCAAGGATCTGGTAAGTTCCTTCTTCCTGCTCCCAGCTTCCGCTTCTTTCATTGAAAAACCGGAAGGTTTTATCATCGAAGGGAATCCTGACTTCCTTTTCTTCCCCGGCTTTCAGATGGAGCTTTACAAATCCTTTCAGCTCCTTTTCCGGCCTGCTGACCTTACTTTCCGGAAGCGCCACATACATCTGCACGATTTCGCTGCCATCCACAGTTCCTGTATTCTTTACCTTCAGACTGATTCCCTTGTCAGCTACCTGCAGATCCCTGTAGGCAAAAGTAGTATAGGAGAGTCCGAATCCAAAGGGGAACGATACCGGAATCTGATTTTTTTCAAAATAGCGGTAGCCTGTGAAGATCCCTTCCCTGTATTCCAGAGTTCTGTCCTTCGCCGGATAACAGGGATACGAAGGGGTATCCTCGTAGCTCCAGATCCAGGACTCTGTCAGTTTTCCGCTCGGATTAACCGCTCCGGTCAATATTTTCATCACAGCGCCTGCACCTGTTTCTCCGGATAAGCCGGTATGCAGGATGGCTCTGCAGTCCTTTTTCCACCAGGTACCTACTACGCTTCCTGTGCTGAGCACTGCCACCACTGCCGGATTGACTCTTGCGATTTTATGGAGGAGTGACAACTGATTCTGGGGAATATTGATGCTTTTCCTGTCCATCCCTTCCGTTTCCTCCTGTTCGCCAAGTCCAAGGAAAAACAGTACAACATCTGCCTCCCCGGCAAGCTTCAAAGCACAGGTCTCTCTCTTTTTATCCACTTTTCCGCTCCGCAGATATCCACGCTCTGCACCTGCAAGAACCAGCTCTGTTTTCCGGATTTCTTCTGCTGCAGTTTCTACTAAAATGGCATTCACACAGGAAGAACCGGCTCCCTGATATCTTGGAGAAAAAGCAAAATCACCGATCAGCGCTACTCTGGTTCCTGCTTTCAGGGGCAGAATGTTTTCTTCATTTTTCAGAAGCACCATGCTTTCTTCTGCCGCCCGGCCTGCCAGTCTGTGATGCTCCTGATAAAGGCTTTCCTTCTGCCCTTCCAGCTTATGTTTCTCTTCTGCGGAATGCTTCGGAAAGGTAAGAGCCGCTGTCAGCAGTTCATCCACCCTTTCATCAATTTCCTGCTCTGTAATCCTTCCTTCTTTCAGCGCCCTGATCAGCTCTCTGGCACTGTCGAAGCCACAGCCCGGCATCTGCAGGTTGGAACCATTCTGGATGCCCTCCGTAAAATCATTGCCGCCGCCCCAGTCCGTGACCACGAACCCTTCAAATCCCCACTCCTTCCGGAGGATCTGCTTCAACAGAAAAGGATTTTCATTGGCATAGGTGCCGTTCACTTCATTGTAGGATGACATTACAGCCCCCGGCTTTCCTTCCTTCACTGCAATTTCAAATCCTGTCAGGTACATTTCTCTGAGGGTTCTTTCATCCAGCACGACATTCAGTGCCATCCGTCTTTCTTCCTGACTGTTCACCGCAAAGTGCTTGGCACAGGCGCTGACGCCCACTTTCTGGATGCCACGGATCATGGCTGCCGCCATTTTACCGGACAGATAAGGATCCTCCGAAAAATACTCAAAATTCCTGCCACAGAGCGGATTCCGTTTCAGGTTCAGCCCCGGTGCCAGAAGTACACTGACATCTGCTAATGCCGCTTCCTGTCCAAGTGCCTCTCCTACTTCCTCTTCCAGCTTTTCATTCCAGCTGTCTGCCACGGTAGCTGAAGAAGGAAAACAGGTTGCCGGCAGGGAAGGATTCAGTCCAAGATGATCTCCCTCGCCGCACTGTCTCCGAACGCCGCTTGGTCCGTCCGCAAAAGTAATACTGTCTATTCCAAGATGAGCATAACCTCTTGAGGCCCACTCATTTTTGCCTGTCAAAAATGCGGCTTTTTCTTCCAGTGTCATTTTTTCTATCAGCTCCTGATGCCGCATTCTTTCCCTCACCTCCTTTTTTCTGTAGTAAGACGTCTTTTTCTGATTTTCATTATAAACAAAAAACCAGAGGGAATTTCCCTCTGGCACAAATGGTCAGAAATCTGTCATGAACTGCATCTGTTTCCTTCTTTTGGTATCAGGATGTTCAATAGTCATCCGAGATTCCCGTTTTGTAAACGAGTTTCACATTTTGAAAGCGACCTGCAAATTTTGTACCCGACTTTCCACTTT
>NZ_JAOQKJ010000027.1:0-5562 GCF_025567405.1 Suilimivivens aceti
CCCCCTGCTCCGTATGCGTATACGGAGCGCAAACCGTATGCAGCTTGCCTTTGTATCGCTTATAGACCGCCTGCTTTGATACCCCTATCTCGTCGGCTATCTGCCGTATCGTTTTCATACTTTCACGAACAGGCCCACAGGACACACACCCTTAAACCCAGGCGTAGATATGTACCAGCAAGCAGGGCCTGTCGGCTCCCAGGCTACTTCAAGGGTAATCTCGTGCCAGCCATCTGGAAACAGAGCTGTAAATCCCTCTCCTGCGTGTATGCCGCGCCCTTCCAAGAGCAGACGAGGGTGCGGATCATCGTCTGCCGGATCGGGAAGCTGTATCTGCGCGATCCTCTCTTTATCCCAGCTCATAGACCTTTCCTCCTTCCCCTAAAATAAGTCGCTATGCGATCCCGTCCGGGTAAGATATAAAATCAGCTCGTCCCCGTCCACTTCGTAGATCAGCAACCAATCCGGCGTAATGTGGCACTCACGACACCCCGCATAGTCCCCGGAAAGCTGGTGATCCCTGTTCTTCTCCGGCAACGGCTCCCCCGCAGCCAGCTTTTTAATAATATCGGTCAGCAAAGAAATATCAAAGCCGCGCTTTTTCACACGCTTCAAATCCTTCTGAAACTTTGTGGTTGGTCTTATGTTATACATCGGCAAGCAGCTCCTCCATCATCTGATCGACATTGGAATAGGTCTTGCCGAGGCTCGGATCGGCCTTCATTCTCTTTACTTCCTGGATTGCTTCGACGGTTTCTGCGTTCGGCACATCGCCGCTGATTTCAAAGGGTATTCTATACTCTCTCACCGCCTTACGAGCAAAAACATTGAACGCCGTTGTCATCGTCATTCCCATATCAGCACAGAACGCCTCAAACTGCCGCTTCAAATCTGCGTCCATACGAATGTTAATATTTGTATTCGCCATAGATAGCAACTCCTTTCACTCTTATTATATACATTGTATCATTTTTTATTCACAATGTCAATACATTTTCCTGCCCGTTTCCCCAAGCCCTGGCTCTTAAACTTCTGCCCTGGTATGTACGCATTTAGGTGGCAAAAAAGCCTTGATTTATGCGGCTTTCCGGGCGCGGTAGAGAGGGGGCCGGTAATTTACCCTCGGAGGGCTGAAAACGGCTTCTAAAGCGTAACAGGGGCCTTTCTGGGCCTTATTCCTGGCCTCCATTGTGCAGCGCGTCCAGGAGCCAATCGCTTAACTCCTGGGAAGGGGACACCTGCACTGTTATATGCCCATTTTCAAAGCGTACCGCTGGCGGCGGGCAATCCCACCACTTACGGACGGTTTTCGGATCAAGGCCAGTTTCCCGGTGACAGTCAGCCTTGCGCCCCTCCGGGTACTGCTGCCGCCATTCATAAACCCGCACCTGAGCCGTTCCGCTGCCTTTAGGCCGCCCGTTCCCTTCTCTCCAATCCTTTTTCCCTTGCTGTTTCGCTTTAATATCCCGAATAGCTCTTGCAATTTCAAGATGATCTGCTTGTCTTTGAAAATTACGCTTATTGACAGGCATAGTCAGGCCGGAGAGCTTCGCTATATCGTCCCTGGGGAATGTCACATAGTCCTCATTGAACATTTCCAGAGCGCACACCACATCATCTTTTGTAAAGCGGTTTATATCCTCCACGCTCATATCATCGTAGGGCCGGAGCAGCGCGAAAGCGTCCCGGCGCAGCTCGTCCTCGTCTATCCCGCATTTTTTCGCATAAATCGCCAGCGTCATAATGCCATAGAAACGATGGCCCACCCGGATTTCATCGGCGATCCGGTGCAGCCACCAGTCGTAAAGGTCACGCTTAACCGTCCATCGGCCCCGCCGCTCCTTCTTGACGATCCGCCGCTCATACCAATCCGGGTACTTCTCTTTCGCCTCGGCCAGCGACAGGCGGCTCTTTCTCATAAGCCCCTCAAGCCGCTGCTGTTCCCCGTTGCTGTCCGGGATATAATCAAGCAGCCACGCCAGCTCCACCGGCCCGCCGAGCCGGAACGCCCTCACAGGATACTCACGCCCCAGCTTCGAGCCGGAGCCGACCACCCGAAAGCCCTGCAAAATCCCCTGCATTTGCGGCTCCTTGATAGTGGAGGTAAACTTATTCCAAATCTGCCGGGTAAGGGAATATTTCAGCTCTTTCAAGCATTTCTGGTTGTACGGGTACATAGGCACCGGCTCTTTCAGCACATAATACAGGTGAAGCCCTGTCCCGCTGTTTACAACAAAGGTTGCCTGGGGCAAAATATCCTTATTCATCTGGTGCAGCGTGTCCCGGAGCTGAGGCATACCCACCCCGTCCAGGTCAAAGACCAGAGCATAGAGATACCGGGCATTTTTGCCACACCGCCGCCGCCCAAAATAAGAAATCGGGGACATAATCGTAAAATCGGTGTCTTGCAGCTCCCGCAGCTCGTCCAGCTCGTCAGTGATGGTACAGCGTTTCGCTTTACCGTCCCCCTCGATCTGCAAGGCAATCCCCGTTGCCTTGTCAACCTCACCTTTCGGCACCGTCACCGCAATTCCATTTCCCTTCCTGTCCTCAAAATGACCCTTCCTCTCGAAAGATCCTTCCGGGAAGATCTCACGATAAAACTCATACGGCTCCACCGGCTCCAAAAACTTCTCTAAATGCTCGTTCTTTTCCCTGTAAAGTTCCCGCAGCCGTTCCAGAGCTTCTTGCTGATCCGCCATTCCTTACACCTCTTTTCGTACATTCTGCAAACCCACAGGGGGAAAAGGGGGAGCCAAAGAGCGGCCCCAAAGGGGCCTTAAAGAGAAAGTCACCTCCCCCTTTTCCCCCTCGCTCTGGGGCATGGAAATGATGGAAAACCTTTCAGGTTTACCACATTCCCACACCCCGCCGCTCACCCCCATAACCCCCTCCGACTTTCTCCCTGTCCGAGAGAGAATATTTTATTATTTTTCTCCCTGGCCTAAAGGCCATAGGGGGGCATATATTATCAATATATTTTATTCCCTATTTTACAACCCACTAACTCCCTGCCATCTCCCATACCCCATAGGGGGGCATATATTATCAATATATTTTATTCCCTATTTTTACTGTTATTATAGCCTGTCCGGGCGGCTCTTGCAAGGCCCCCTGACAGGCTTCTTTTACAGCTCCATACCACCCCAGGTATGGCCCCGTTCCTGCTCTCTTTCCGGCTGCTGCACCTCTGGCACAGGTAGTAGCTCACGCGCCTTTTCGACCAGGGGCCGGAACTGCTCTGGCAAGTGCCGATCCAGGAAATCCAGCACCGCCCCGATCCCTTCCTGAAGCCGCGCCGAAAACCCGCGCTCCCGGCTCAAATCTTCTTCCAGGTATTCCACCTGCACTTTGAGCTGCCGGTTTTCATTTTCAAGCCGCTGCCGCTCCTGGGCCTCCTTCAGCTTTTCTTTCGTCGAGGGGATTTTCTGCTGAAGCTGTTGGTTTTCTACCTTCAGCTCCCGCACCTTCTGCTCTGCCGCCGCGCCCCGGATCACCGCCGCCTTCAGCTCCTTCACCTGCTCCACCGTCACGCCCTTGACGGCCCCTGTCAGCGTCTTTTCCGGCTGTATTGCGTCCAGATCGGGCTTGACCTTCTCAACCGCTTTCAGCAGCTTCACATTCCCTTGCAGGGCCTTTCTCTGCTTTTCCAGGGCCGCGATTTCCTGCTCTGCCGCTGTCACCTGTTCCTGGATAGCTTCAAGCCGCTGGGCCGCTGCTCTGTACTCTGGCAGCTCCATATGAGGCCGACCACCGCCTAAGCTGATAATCTCAAACTCGTGCGCCTGGGCGATTTCCGTTAGGGCTTCTTTCTCCCGTTCCATCCAGGCTTTCCATTCCGTCTGCTTCCGGCCCATCCCTTCAAATCCCTGCTGCTTTAACGCTTGTTTCATTGATACCCGCGTCGAAAGGCCCCGGCTCTGCTCCGTTGCCACCGGCACGAAGTCCACATGGAGGTGGGGCGTGGCCTCGTCCATGTGCAGCACCATATTGAACACCCGCAGATGAGGATTGCGCTCCTGGAAGGACTCTGCAAACTCTTTGAGAGCTGCCGCCGCCCGTTCCCCTCCAGGGGAGCCGCACCCGCAGTCTATCAAGTTGCCGATCTGGAAGATAGCCTCATGAAATAGCTTTTCCTGCTTGCTCTGCCGGATATGCTCATAGTAGTCTGGTATCTTGTCCCTGGTCTTTTTCTTTTTGGCATTGTAGGCAGCCAGGGCTTCATCGAAAAGTTCGTGGTACACCTTTTTCAAATCCTCGTTGCAAAAGGTGACATTCTGCCCCGACCTGCTCCGGTCTACATTCGCCGCTGAAAAGCTCCTGTTGTTGTGCCGGATGCTTCCCCGGCCCGTCATTCCCGAAATGGTTGTACCTATAAAATCACCCGTCCCTTTCCTGCGAAAAGCCTATATCCTACTATTCCTATTTTACCATACCAGGTCGCAGGACACAACCTCTTTGTTACTTTCTTGTGAGAAAGTAACGCAAAAGCACTTTCACACCGCCGCCCCATTGGGGCTGGCAGTATGAAAGTGCTTTTGCGCGCTCCCGCGGGGATTGCCGGAGCTGCCAACCGCTACGGTTTCCCGCTGCTTTCGGGCGGCTCCGGCTGGGACTTCGGCCACACTGTCAAATTACTGCTTTATGCTCTGCAAAATTTCCTCAACCGTCGTTCCGTACAACTTTGCCAGCGCAATCAAATTAGAGGTACTCGGATCACATTCTCCGCTTTCCCACTTAGATACTGCTTGCCGACTAACCCCTATTGTTTCTGCTACAAATTCTTGGGTCATCTTATTTTTAGTCCGCAAGTCTTTCAATACTTCACCTAAATTTTGCTTAAGGACGCTCTTTTCAGCTCTTACATCTTTAGACCTAATATATTTCTTCAAAGCTCGAATAATCAAGATAACCAGATAGATAAATAGCCCGAAAAGACCTGCATAGATAATCAAAGAAATAACCAGCATTGGTGCCACTATACTCATATTTGTTCCTCCTTTCTGATCATCATTTTAGCAATAACTTCTCGGTTGCTACCACCAATTATTGAGCAACTTTAAGTTGCTTTCTACTTTCCAAACAGTTTACTAAACCACCCGCGCTTTTGCTCCGGCTCCTGGCCCTGCTGATCCGCTCCGGCCTCCCCGGTAAGAAGCTGCTGCTGGATTGTCCCCGCGTGAAGGGCCTGGGCCGCCGCTGCTGTCTGCTGGGCGGCAAGCAGCGCCGCGCTGACCTCTGCCAGCCTTGCGTTTAGTTCCTCAATCTGCCGGTCTTTCACTTCAAGCTGCCCCTGCAGCGTGTCGATGGTGGCCTGCAAAACTGCTACCACTCCGGCCTCTTGCGACTGCTCCGGCACCGCTCCAATGGAGCGCTCCGTATGCGTATCCGTATGCGCTCCATTGGAGCGGTCATCTTTCAAAAAATCTTGTTTTATCAGGGTTTCAGCCTGCTCTGATAGATACAATACCCCCTGCTCCGTATGCGTATACGGAGCGCAAACCGTATGCAGCTTGCCTTTGTATCGCTTATAGACCGCCTGCTTTGATACCCCTATCTCGT
>NZ_JAOQKJ010000028.1:0-2952 GCF_025567405.1 Suilimivivens aceti
GGACTTTGTCCGAAAATAAGAAAACTTCTATGCTTTGGTTTGAGTGTAGCATAGAAGTTTTCATTATGCAATAAATGTTTTTCCGTTATATACATAGGATATCGAAATCTACCTCCAGCTGCAGATTCTCACCACAGGTCAATAATCCATTTTTTCGCAGAATAAGAAAGAATCCTGCCCGGAGGGCTTTTTTATGTCATTGGAACATTACGAAGTAATTTCCTATGGCATAAGAAAAGGCCGGAAAATCCGACCTCTTCTTCACAATTCATCTTTGCAATTTTACTCTTACAGAAATTATTGTAATAAGGAAAGTACACCCTGGTTAGACTGATTAGCCTGAGCCAGCATAGCCTGACCTGCCTGAGACAGGATATTGTTGTTGGAGTACTTAACCATCTCTGTAGCCATATCGGTATCACGGATCTGGCTCTCTGCGCTGGTGGTATTCTCAACTACGTTGTCGAGGTTGCTGATGGTATGCTCAAGACGGTTCTGGGCAGCACCAAGAGCTGAACGCTGTGTGGAAACCTTCTGGATTGCTTCCTTGATTGTTTCGACAGCATTCTTGGCATTGGTATCGTCAGCACCATCAACCTTCAAATTTTTAACACCGAGTCCATCAGCACTCATAGCATCAATCTTCACAGAAATCTGATTGTTATCAGTTGCATCTGCACCAACATGAAGTTTCAATGTTAAAGCTCCTGTATCAAAAGCCTTAGAAGAATCAACCATCTTATCAACATCATCCTGAGTTGCAACATTTCCATTAATGTAAAGACCGGAATTAGCCTTGAGAGTTCCATCATTGTTAATGTAATTACCAAGACCATTTGCAGCTATTTCATTACCATCCTTATCGGTGAACTGCGTTGTGCCCTTGGTAACAACATCATCAGGTGTTGCTACTTTACTATCACCTGCTAAGATTCCGGTTTTAATAGATGCATAATAGTTCTTAATATCCTTAACTAAGCTACCTGCTCCATATGCATTACCATCTTTGTCATATACGGTAGTGCCTGTCTTTACCTGATCCCATTCTTCAGCAGTGGGATCAGCCTTTTCTGTTGCTTCATACACACCATTAGTCCCTTTTGCCAAAGTGTAATATTTTGTTGTACCAGTTCCATCCTTTGCAGTACCTTTTGCAGAAATGAAATTTCCAGTTGCTGTATCTTTGGTATATACATCTTCCGTAATAACATTTACTTTAGTTTGTTCTGCGTATGTATCATGATCTGCGTCAGTAATCTTCTGACCAACCTGCACACCATCTTTACTGGTATAATAATCATGCTTTGTAGTATCTACAGCAGATTTGTAGGAACCCTTTTTCAGAGTATTAACCTTACCATTTTCAACATAATAAAGATCCTGAGTTGTTACTTCTACTTCCTTGTACTGGAAATTGGTATCCTTAGGACTGGACTTATCACCCTTCAGCAGATAGGTTTCGTTAAACTTTGTAGTCTCAGATACACGGTCAATCTCTGTAGTCAGCTGATCAATTTCATTCTGGATGTAGGTTCTATCTGTTTCTGAATTAGTACCATTAGCAGATTTTACAGCCAGCTCATTCATTCTCTGTAACATGTCCTGAACTTCATTCAGCGCACCTTCTGCAGTCTGTACTGCACTGATACCGTCCTGTGCGTTAGAGGAAGCCTGGGTCAGACCTCTGATCTGCTTTCTCATCTTCTCACTGATGGACAGACCTGCTGCATCATCTGCTGCACGGTTGATCTTATAACCGGATGAAAGCTTCTCGGTGGACTTTGCCTGTGTCTTTGTGGTCACGCCTAACATTCTGTTAGAGTTCATTGCTGTTAAATTGTGTTGTACTACCATAATAGTTACCTCCTTGTATTTCTGCGCAAATCCGTTTGCGTCAGTTACTTTGTTATTGGTTGCTTTTTGTTGCTTTTATAGTAACCGAAAACCCGAACTTCAAAGACGGGCCCTGCCTTATGGCATTCAAAGCCTCCGGTTATTACCTTGCTCAGTCCTCCAGATTGCCGTGGGTAATGACGACTCTGGACTTTTTCTTTTTCAGGTACTTGGGATCCGTTTCCGGCTCAGCATAGTATTTAGGAAGCTTTGCCTTTTCCTCCGGATCTGTGACCCTGTTCTCCAGTACGGTGCTTCTGACGATATTCACGTCCTTTGGTGCATCCACCATGATGCGAAGATGGTTCTTCGTTCCGCCAAGGAACACGATCTTCACGTTGTCACCGATCATCAGATATTCTTCTGTGCTTACTGTCAGTCTTAACATCCTTAACCTCCCTGTCTGCTGGTATCCTGCTTTGCTGCTCCATGGATCCGGTGCCTCCAGCCAAGCCTCCCTGCTTTCCTTTTTAAAAATGAAACATTCTGTAATAAAATGTTGCATTCTTACGTTCACTAATAATATCGGCACTTGGGAAAATTACTTTATAGGAAAATTAAAATTTTTTGCAAACCATTTTGGACAGATAGCTAATTCTCCTCCGGATTCTTTTCTTTTTGCCTGTAAAATCTCGTTTATTTGATCAATATAACTTGTGTCAGCCAAAATCGTCATTGGATACCTGTCTGAACCTGTTCGACAAAGGAAGGGTCACATTCCAAAAACCTGCAGATATTTTCACAGGAGACACCACCAGCTAACATATTGGAAATGATAGTCCTGATTTTAGCTTCACTGTTCTGCTTCTCCAGAAGGATCCCTTCGTGTTTCCCCTCACGCTTTCCGATAAGAATCCCTTCGTGCTTTCCGATAAGAATCCCCTCATTCATTTTATCCGCCATTAATTCATCTAAAGCCTGGCACATATCAAATCCCTCCTGATTTCCGTATGTATTTCTGAAAGCCTCTTTGTTTTGAAGCAGGGCTGCATTGTCTGTCGTGGAAGGCAGAATATCGATATTACTGGATGCTTTTCCGTACCTGTTCGACCAGAGAAG
>NZ_JAOQKJ010000028.1:3277-5038 GCF_025567405.1 Suilimivivens aceti
AAATCCCTCCTGATTTCCGTATGTATTTCTGAAAGCCTCTTTGTTTTGAAGCAGGGCTGCATTGTCTGTCATGACAGCAATGGCATCCCATGTGTCTTCGTTTAAATGGGAATAGAGCTTATCCCCCATAAGCTCGGTCAGCTTCTGCTTGTCCTTCCTACAGTTCATGGCACGAAAAAGCTGCCGGAGATCTGTGTGAAATTCATCAAATCCACTATGCTCATTAACACAAAACAGATTGAGCGGATAGTCCCTGAACAGGAATCTCAGATAATTATCATTTGGATGGAATGCCATCATATCTGAAAGTGTCCGTGGTCCATCCCATGGATCTGTACCGCTGTAGAGACAAACAGTATAAACCGGCTGCAGCCGGTCCGTTTTCAAAATTCCGGACAATTTTTCATGGCTCGTTGCAGCAGACACTGTGCCGGATGTGATGCTGGGTCCTTTTTGACGCCTGTCCATTAAATTCCATCTACGCTTCTTTGCTTTTAGCTGCCTGTGATATTCTGCGGCATCATACCCCATGCACCGCACCGGCATGCTGTAGTCAATGTAGCTCTGATTTTCGACAGCCAGTATCTGCAAGGCTGTACCTGAGCAGAGATACATTTTAACATCCCGGAAAAACTGTGTTTTCCTTTGGGACTGGCACGAATTATGCCCCTTAGCATCTGCCCCTTCGACAGCTTTCTTTTCCGGGGGAAAATTTTCAATGATATACATTTCAGAGGCATCCTGAAGCTCCTCTGCCCGAATCACCTGTTCCCCCTGAAAACAGCAGCCATTGAAGAAATCTGCAAAGCGTTCTTTGTTTTGCAGGAACTCCCTCATACAAGTATCATATTTCCCCATAAAATTCCTCCTTTGTGCGCAAAGGATCCTATGGGTTTGAAAATCCTCTGCTTATTCAATTACATGTTGGATTGAAAAGCATGGATTTTCTGATCTGTTAGAATGTCAGAGCATTTCCCGATGGAAAAGCATCTGATCCGGGAAAGGGCTTGGCCCATGGTTTACAGAGTAGATTTTTATTTCCGCCTGTCTGTAAAAAGAAAACGTCTATGCTTTGATCTGAGTCTATCACAGAAACTTCCGAACTGCAATAAATGTTTTTCCGTTAATCTGTTACAAGAAGGCAGGAAGCAGAGAGACTACTCACAGACGGATTTTTTCAAATACCTGATCCTTGTCATCCTGATCAATTCCAAGATACCGTTTTGTGATCTGATAAGAAGAATGGTTATAGATATCCATCAGCATGGCAGGCGGCACACTCTGCTTCCAGGCATGATAGCCAAAGGTCTTGCGCAGGGAGTGGCAGCTGATATGCTCTGGCAGGCCTGCATAGACGGCGGCTTTTTTGATTATGCGGTAGGCCTGGTAGCGGCTTAGGGGACTGCCTTTATACTTATGGCTTGGAAAAAGAGCATCACCTGGATCCAGGCTGGTAAGGTGGCATGCGGATAAAGCCTGCCTGACCTCCTGGTTTATATATATGGAAGTATTTTTCCCGGTTTTCCTCTCCGTAATTTCAATGTGCCTGTTAAAACAATGCTGCCGGAAATCCCATACATCTGCGATGTGGAGCCGGAGGATATCCGAAATCCGGAGGGCGGTATTAAGACCAAGGATAATAAGGGCATAATTGCGGCTGTCAGGTGAAACCTCCTGATAATATTTTTTAAATTGTTCCAGCTGCTTTACTGACTTGATCGGCTGTGTTGTACTCATAAAATCTTTTCTCCTTTCAGGCAT
>NZ_JAOQKJ010000029.1:0-4979 GCF_025567405.1 Suilimivivens aceti
GATTGCTTCTTCCATGAATGGTAATATTATCATCAAACTTTTGGAAGAACTATAAATGTCCGAGGTGCCTTTGATTTCGACAAAAAAACAGGCTGAATTGTTACAAAGCTCGGACATTTCAAAAATTTTTTGAGAAATGGCGAAAAAAGCGGGGCAGCACACGCCGCCCCGCCGATCCCATACGGTTATTCCATTGCCCGCATTTGTTCAATCAGAGATTGTTTTTTCTGTCTGCGGATTGTCCATACAGACAAGATCAGCTCCATTCCGAACGATACCAGAATGAACAGCCCCATTTCCAAAACCGGGAATTGATAAGGCACTACATTTCCGGCAAAAGCACCTACACTCATTTTTCTGCAAGCAAAGATGGAAGCCGGAAGCCCAACGATCAGCGTTGCCAATGTTGCAAAGAGCGCATAGCACAGCCCCTCACAGATGTTCATTTTACATAGCTGTTTTTGTGTTAGGCCGATAGAACGCAGAATACTGTTTTCCTGCTTTCGGGCGATCTGGTTAGAGAGTGTCGTGTTAATCAGGTTGATAACGCCAAAGAGAAATACCAACCATGAAAGTATCTCCATACTGCCAAACGCAAAAGAATTTGTCATTTCTTCATATTCAATCACTGTATTGATTTCATCTAAGGCAATATTACTATGGCTGGCAACAATATTTTTCAATTCAGCTCCCACATAGTCCGTTTTTTTAGCGTCATTTACAATGCTCCATGAATAGTCAAAAGAGGTGATTTCCGGGTGCAGTTCGTGGAACAACGCTTCTGGTGCAAAAAGAGTTGCCCCATCTAAGTGCATCCTGCCATGTCCTGAATATACCTTTGCAGGAGCGTATAACCCCGATATGGTAACAGAAACGGATGGCTGTTCTTCTCCCAAAGAAATCTCAACCGTTGAACCAACACCCATATCCTCATTCTGCTTTAGCACATTATAGTCAATTACAATACTACGGGAATCTGTTGGCATGGTTCCCTCTGTCAGAGCCGCTTCAACTGCCGCATAATTCTGGTCGGTCAGCATATCGCACATACCACCAGCTTGATGAATCTCTGTTTTATAAGTTGCATGGAGGGATTGCCTGCTTGGAATTATATCTGTAACGCCATCAATAGATAAGATTTCCTGCTTTAATTCCTCATTCAATGGATTTCCCGCTGCCATAACCTTTTCTTCTGTCATTTCAGAATCCAAATAAATTTTATAGTCGCCGTCTGGGAAAAACTGTCTTGCAAGCGCCTCTGGTGAGCGCAGCAAAACAATGGAGGATACCACAAGCAGGATAATTCCGCCCAAACTCAATGAGGCTACAATAGCAACGGTCTTTTTTCGGTCACGCCTAAAATTTGCAATTCCCATTGAAACAGGATTGAGCTTGATATTCTTTTTCCGGCTGCGGATGTCCTTTTGCGCCGGGGTAAAACGGACGGCTTCAATGGGGGAAATCCCTGCCGCAATTTTCACCGGCTTACGGATGGAAACAGATACCATGATCCAACTGCTTATAAGCGTTAAAATAACCGTTGCCACATAGGAAACAGCGTTAAAACCCTTGGAAAACAGGAGGAAACCGCCGCATACGCCCAGCACTGTGCCAATCAGAATCCCGATACTGCCGAGTTTGCGTCCCTCTCGCTTTACAATCCGCTTGATTTGCTTTGGTGTCGCACCAATCGTCCGAAGCTGCCCGTAGCTCTTGATTTTGTCATTGATGGAGATACGGAAGATACTCTGGATCACAATATAGCCGCCGATCAGAACAATGGCAATCACGCCAGCCATCAGTGCAAAATCAAAGGATTTAGAAGCATAGGCAAAATACTTGCTGTTCATTTTGGGCATAGGAAGCTGATATTCCTCCGCAATCTCCCTGCAATAAGAGGTCATCAGTTCTTCGCCCAACTGGTCGCTGTTTTTGAAATGGACATAGGCGCGATAGCCAGTCGGGTCAAACCCTTTCCATCCTGTCAGGGCAGCGTTGGAAAGAATGATAGCGCAGGTATTCGCTTCTTTTTCATTTACGCTGTCCATAATGCCGGTAACGACATAATCACCATGAAAACTCTCTGTATCTAAGGTCACAGTGTCCCCGATCTTGGCATTGTTTCCATAGGTGGAAAGAAAGTATTCGCTTACAACAACTTCATTTGCTTTTTCAGGAACCCGGCCCTCTAACAACTCCATCTGCGCCTTGGTAATCTCCATCATTTGCGCGTCGCAATACACATAAGACGCATGATAGCCCTGTTCTGAAAGCTCCTCACCCAGCATATAGTAGCCGCCTACGCGCTCAAACTCCGGCAGTCCTTTCAGGGTTTCAATGTCGTTTTCCTCTACGCCCAGCCAGACCGCCTCATAAGTATCGACAACCTGATTGCGCTGCATTTGTGTCAGGGAGGTAGACACAATTCCCGTAAAGCAGATCAGAAATGCCGCCAGCGCAACGGCAATCACCACCATCAGATTCCGGCGCTTCTCGCTTTGCAAACTTTTCTTTGCCAGCTTCTTTGTAATGGCGCTGGTATCATTCTCAAAAGGCCATGTCATAGCCTGCCACCTCCTTACTCCACAATCTTGCCGTCCTCAATGCGGACAATCCGATCTGCAAGACGGGCTATGTCGTCATTGTGGGTAATCATCACAACAGTTTGCCGGAACTCTGCACTGGTGCGCTTGATAAGCCCCAGCACCTCGGCGCTGGTCTTGCTGTCAAGGTTGCCGGTCGGCTCGTCGGCCAGCACAATAGCCGGTTTGGTAATCAGGGCGCGTGCGATAGCCACACGCTGCTGCTGGCCGCCGGAAAGATTGTTCGGCATATTTTTCAGTTTATCTTCCAGCCCCAGCAGGTGAACGATCTCGTCCAAAAACTTCTGATCCACCGTGTCCCCGTCCAGCTCCACCGGCAGGACGATGTTCTCATACACATTCAGGATAGGAACAAGGTTATAGTTCTGGAAGATAAAGCCGATGTTGCGGCGGCGGAAGATGGTAAGCTGTTCGTCGTTCATTTTCGACAGTTCTTTGTCCCGGACAATCACATTGCCGGAAGTAGGGGTGTCCAGCCCGCCCATCATGTGAAGCAGGGTGGACTTGCCGCTGCCGGAGGTTCCCACAACGGCCACAAATTCGCCGTCATTTACAGAGAAGTTCACGCCGTCAAGGGCGCGGGTGATATTCGGCTCTGTACCGTAATACTTTTTCAGGTCGATAGTCTGTAAAATTCTCATACTCAAAACTCCTTTCAAGGCTTTCTGCCTGTTGATAAGGCTATTGTAAAACCCAAATGTCCGCGAAATGTTACAGCGGCCAAAAAATTTCATTGAAAATCGGGGGTGAAATGTTACAACGCTCGGACATTTCCGCCGAAAAACTGCCACTGGCAGCTTTATCGGCACACTGTTGCGAAAAGACTTACGGCGGGCAGCCGAGAATGACCGTCCGCCGCATTCTATTTTGTCGGCAGCATAATGGAAAATTCTGAACCCTTGCCCGGCTCCGAAACCACTTTGATATAGCCGCCTTGCCGCGTTACGATCTCGCGGGCCAGATACAGGCCAATGCCCACGCCCTGCTGTTCGTGTACTTCTTCCTCACGATAGAAGCGCCGGAAGATGGCAGCCTGATTGCTTTCGGAAATGCCCTTGCCGGTGTCGGTCACTTTGACCTCCACATACATTTCCCACAGCACCACTGACACGGCGATTTTCCCGCCTGCCGGGGTGTACTTCACTGCATTGTCCAGCAGGTTAAAGAGGGCTTCGGATGTCCACTTGCTGTCATGGAAAACGGTCAAATCCTCCGGGCAGTCCACGGACACAGCGATTTCCTTTTTCTCCGCTGCATACACAATCCCACTCATGGCCTGCGCCACGGTATCAAAGAGGCGACCCGGTTTCTTATCCAACTGGATCACGCCCGTTTCCAGCCGTGAGGTTTTCACAAGGGCCTGAAAGAGAAAGTCCAGCTTATCCGTCTGGCTGCGGATTCCCCGGATAAAGTCGGTGCGCTCCGCCTCGGTCATGGGCTTTTCCAGCAGGGTGTCCGTCGCCATTTTCAGATTGCTTACCGGCGTTTTCACCTGATGGGAAATATCCGATACAAGGGTCTGTAACTCCTGCCGTTCCTCGTCCACCCGGCGGCGGTTCTCCTGCATGATCTGGTAAAGCCTTGCCAGCCGGTGTCCGATTCTGGCAAGCTGGGTTTCGCTGTCCTCTGGCCGCTGGGGCGCTTCATTCCCGGCGATCATGTGGTCTAAGGTCTGGCACAGGTCAGCGGTAAACTGCGACAGCCGCTTTCCAAACGCCTGCGTCAGTACAAAAATCCCCACAAGGGCGCACAGCAGCAGCGTCCCGCCTGTCAGCAGCACCGCAATCTGTTTTGTCACAAGAAACAGGGCTATGGTGATCCCGGACATGGAGAGGACAAGCTCCATTGCCACCCGGCCAAACAGCCGCTTTACCGAGAGGTTTTGAAACTTCATTTTACCTCGCCTCCCGTCCATTGATACCCCATGCCGTAAACGGTCTTGATGTAGGGTGCGCCGCCGTCGGCTTCAATCTTGCTGCGAATACGGCTGATGGAGGTTGTCAGGGTGTGTTCGTCCACAAACCGCTCGTCTATATCCCACAGCTTTTCCAAAAGCTGCCCACGGGTCAGCACTTGCCGGGGATTTTTACGAAACAGGTTCAGCATTTTGTACTCCATCGGGGATAGAGTCAGGGGCTTGCCGTTTAAGGAAGCCGTCTGCTCCGAGAAGTCCAGAAACAACCGCCCGTCGTCGTAAATGTCCTTGGCCGGTTTGTGGTGTTCCAGCATGGCGAACATGGCTTTGATTTTTCGCTGCAAGGCCCCGATCACAAAGGGCTTTGTGATGTAGTCCACCGCGCCCACCTCATAGCCCCGTATCTGGTCGCTCTCCTGATCGTTGGCGGTCAGGAATATTACGATGGTGTCCGGGTGCTG
>NZ_JAOQKJ010000003.1:0-293059 GCF_025567405.1 Suilimivivens aceti
TCCTTGGCCGGTTTGTGGTGTTCCAGCATGGCGAACATGGCTTTGATTTTCCGCTGCAAGGCCCCAATCACAAAGGGCTTTGTGATGTAGTCCACCGCGCCCACCTCATAGCCCCGTATCTGGTCGCTCTCCTGATCGTTGGCGGTCAGGAATATTACGATGGTGTCCGGGTGCTGGGGCTTTATCAGCTTGCACAGTTCAAAACCGTTCCCGTCCGGCAGGTTGATGTCCAGCAGCACTAAATCAAATTCCCGCTGGCGGATGGCTTCGGCTGCGGTTCTGGCATTTAGGGCAGAAGTCACGCCGTAGCCGTCTGCGGTCAGGTTATAGTCTAACATCTTATTCAAAAAACTGTCGTCCTCGACAATTAAAATCTGCTCCATATTCTCACTTCCTTTGCTTTTTGCAGATAGTATAACAGGCAAATGTCCGAGAATTGTTACAAGGACAAATATATTTATCATTTTACAGCTTTTTTATGTGTACTGCAATTTTATAAAAGAAAGGACAGCAGTATCATCAAATTGCTGTCCTTGCGGTTTATTATAGCTGGTAGTGTATAAGCGTGGGTTCATCATATTTGGTGTGGTATCTTTAACTATGGGAAACTCCCGATTCCCACTTCGATATTGCTGTCCTTGAAACAAGCAGAGCTTGGCTGATTGGAAGGTAACATATACTACGAAAAATAGTAAGAATCGTGCTGTCACATAAGCGACACCTATCGTGTCATCAGCTAAAACACTAGGCTTTCACCCGCTAAAAACAATATTTCCTATCGTCTGCCTTCACCATCTGGCAGCAATGTAACAAAATAATAAATAATTCCAAATACAGCTATACTTCCCATCATAATGCCGATCATCTGATTTACACTTACCACATTTCCATGAAATACCGGATTGCAATCAAGAGTGTTTCTTATCGCTTCAACTATTTCATCCGGATAATGTTTTCTCTCCATCTCTCTGAACACTCCATAAAGCATATGATTCTTGATCAATGAAGTGGCATATGTACTCGGAAGATAAGACAGTGCCTTCTGAAGACCTGAACCAAAATTTGAAATTGGCATATAAGCTCCACATATAAAACCATAACCTGCGCTGACAATTGTACCCACAGCCGAAAGCTGTCCCTGTGTTGTCAATGGAAAGCTAATGATACTTGAAAGCGTACTTCCAAACAGAACGAGCAATATCATATCAAATAAAACCCATAATACATCTGCTGTATTCATATACCAGCCCATTTTAAGCAGATATCCCAGGCATAATACAAACGCAAGTCCATTGACCATCAAAGAATTAGCTACTGTTGACAGAAAATATCCCAAATAAATTTTCCTTTTGCTGACAGGCGAAACATTAAAATCCTTCCTTGTTCCATTTGTCTTGTCCTGCACCATAGTCAGATTCACACAAAACGTTACAGTGATACAGCTCACTGCCATAAGTGATGCTGTCAGCTGTGCTGCCACGGTTCCATTAATGAGTTTATCCGAAATTGTAATCATATCCGGAATCGCAGCTGTAAAAGAATCTCTGAAAACCTTTGCAAGAAACGTAGCGTACAGAACAATCAGAATGACGGGTGTGATCATTGACGTAAACAACATACCTTTATCTTTAAAAAACAGTTTCCTGTTCCTGTTCATTAATGCCAATACTGTTCTCATCAGCGTTCACCTCCAAGCTTCTTTCCTGTGACTGCAAGAAATACATCATCCATACCGCCTTTTACTACTTCATAATCCGTGAATAAGTCCTGATGCTCTACAATAAGTCTCGTTGCTTCCTTCGTATTTCTTACTTTTAACTGATATCCGTCACGTATTTTTTTATATTCTCTGTTCAATGACTTTATTTCATCTTCGGAAACACCATAAACAGACACTATATCCTGTACATAATCATTTTTAAGTTCAAACGGTGTACCTTCCGCTGCAATACTTCCTTTGTCAAGAATTACAACATACCTGGCATTAGCAGCCTCTTCCATATAATGTGTAGTTAGAAATACTGTCATATTTTCTGTTTTCTGAAGCTTCTCGATAACATTCCAGATTAACTGCCTTGTCTGCGGATCAAGCCCTGTAGTAGGCTCGTCAAGAATCAAAATCTCCGGTCTGTGCAATAATGCACGGGCAATATCAATTCTTCTTCTCTGACCTCCCGACAGCTTACCTACAGGTCTGTTTAAAAACTCGTCAAAATCCAGAATCTCGACCAGCTCCTGTAATCTCTTATCAAAGGCATTTCCTGTAATGCCGTATAAAGCAGCTCTGCTCTTTAGGTTTTCTTTCACCGTAAGCGGTTTATCAAGTACGCTATCCTGAAACACAACACCAAGCATTCTTTTTGTCTGTGCGCCGGCTTTGTCAGTTTCTATTCCGTTTACCTGAACCATTCCGCTGTCTTTTTTCTGCAATCCGCAGAGAATGGAAATGGTTGTACTTTTCCCTGCACCGTTTACTCCAAGAAACGCAAACAATTCTCCTTTTTTCACACGAAAGCTCAAATCATTTACCGCTTTTACTTCGCTAAAGCTTTTATTCAGATGACTGATTTTAATGATATCTGATTCCATATCTTCTCCTTTTGTTTCATCTTTCCTTAAATGACGCAGTATACGTTGGATTTACCTTTTTTAATAGAATCCATCCTTTACATTGATATAAAGCTTTCTTTACATTTTGGACAAAACAGCGGAAAATGTTTTAACTCCGTATCATCCAGTATCTGCGTCCGTGTCTTTGCACCGCATACCGGACATAGTATCCATTTATCCGTTACTATTGCTTTCATCTGACCTGTCACCTCCTGATAAATCCCATAAAGTGCTATCCTTCACACCTAAGCCTTTTAAATATGTCATACCTGTATTATGAAGCATATGATACATATTTTCTTTCGTATCATTGACGATTCCTGATGCAATAAGGGTTCCTATCCCCTGTGTATACACCATCATTGTCATCGCAAAATCCATTACCTGTTTTGGTGTAATCCCAAGCAGTTCTGCCATCTCCTGATACACATTAGCGGCATCCTGATTATTCGTCTGTAACTCGAAGCCTATACTTAGTAGCTGGCTTCGCTCTCCCATGTAAAGGAAACGAAACAAATTAGGATTTTCTAATGCTAAGTCAATGGTTCCTTTTCCTCTTTGTTCGAATGTTGCAAGTTCGTTTTCATTCCGACTGTAATACTTATCCTCCACATACTGCTCCGCAAAAGGAATCAATTCCTCACGCAATCCATCCATTCCACCAAACTGCCATGAAATCGGTGCTGTAGAGCATCCCAGTTCCCCGGCTACAGCTTTTATGTTAAGAGCGGCATATCCATTTTTTGAAACAAGCTCCAGTGCAGCCTGCAGCATATCTTCTTTTTTTATTTTTGGACTACTTGGCATATAAAATCTCCGATACTATGAATCAGTTTACTATAAACTTGTTTATAGTATATCACTTTATACATACATGTCAATGACAAGTATATATTGGTGCTGCCATGATGAAATTTTTTATATAATCTTCTGTCAGTTCATCCTTATATAACCCTCTGTTTTTAAGTTCTTTTGCAAGCATTTCTACATAAGTGGTTGTTGAGCTTTTCTTCCACCTGATACAGTCTGCCTTTAATTTCATAAACACTATCCACAGTATATGCAAACACCAGACCATCCACAGTCTCAAAATACAGAACATCCTCTATTCTGACAGATACTTTTTCCTTGGTCTGCCTATATCCTGTCAGAGTGTCCCCTTTATGCCTCACATATTCTTTTATCTCTTCAAAGTCCTTTGTAAGCCTTATGTACTCAAGAGTCACCCCCTCTTCTTCTGGACTATTTACAAGTTTTTCCGTTACTCTCATGCATCTTTCCTTTCCGATTCCATAGCTAATGTCCTTATTCTCACAACCATATCTTCTATAGCCTTTGCACCTGCACTATTTTCCTGTGTCGCTGCAGTTACATGTTCAATCGCCTTATAATTGCTTTGTGTATTGACATTTACCTGCTCCATGGATGATGCCACTTCACTGCTGTGAATTCTTATATTTTCTACCGTCTTATCCATTTCCATAATCTGTCTGGTCATCTGCTCATTAGCTCCTGTAATCATAGCTGTAGAATCACCGGCTTTCTGAATACTGCACATTCCGGTTTCTGTGAGCCTTACACTCTGTTCCATAACAGATACTGCACCATCCGTATTTTTTACCGATTCTGTTACAATTTTTCCGATATCATCTACCGCTTTTTTGTCTGTTCTGCAAGTTTCTGAATTTCCTCAGCAACTACAGCAAATCCTTTTCCATTAATTTGACCTTCGTTATATATTTCCGCTCCATACGGAAAAATGGATTCTACATTTTTCTTCATCTATTTCCTATCCTTAAATCTATCACTTACCTCGAAAATTACTTTACTATTACTCATATAGCTTATCCACTTCTGCTTCATACACCGACTCTGTATGAGAATCAAATAATACCCATTCCACCAAATCAAAGCTGTCCAGATTATCCTGGAGGAATCTATTAACTGTCTTTACTGCAACCTTTGCCGCCAGTTCTACAGGAAAACTATATACTCCGGTTGATATAGATGGAAATGCAATTGTTCTAATTCCATTCTCCATTGCCAGCTTCAGGGAATTAAAATAGCAGTTTGCAAGAAGTTTTTCTTCCTTATCTCTACCACCACACCATATCGGTCCTACTGTATGTATTACATAGTCGCAAGGTAGATTATAGGCTTTCGTAATCCTTGCCGCTCCTGTCTCACAGCCATGAAGTGTTCTGCACTCAGCTAAAAGTCCCGGTCCAGCTGCACGATGAATGGCACCATCAACACCTCCGCCTCCAAGTAGTGAATTATTGGCTGCATTAACGATTGCCTGCACATCTTTAATTTTAGTTATATCGCCTTGTATAGTTTTTATTATGTACACTTCATTACTCCTCTTCTAATTCCTGCCATGGTTCCAGTCCCATTTCTTCCCAGGTTACTCCATATGGTGCTCCACCAGAAGTATACCCTGCTATGTAAAAAAATGTGTCATCCTGATCTATGTTATTTTCGACTGCCTGCTTATTTATAGCTTTCCTTTTTGCTCTCCGCTGTTTTCTTTTCATCTTCAAAACAGCTGCCTTTTCCTCTGGAGTTTTCTTATGTTTTTTCATATTCAGTTTTTCAGGAGTAATGCCATTCTGAATATCCCTTAATATACGCTCCTTATAACCAGCTTCACGCTTATCCACAATCTTACAGAACTCATCATATTCTGTTCTTGGAGCAAGAGCATATACTGATGTAAACAGTGTTCTACAAATGCTGTCCTTTTCAGTATCAGTCGGCATTCTCTGGTTTACAAGGTAAAACTTTAAATACATCCTATAAGTTTTATCAGCAATAGCACTTTTCTGTTTTTGTTTTAAATCTTTATAACTTCTATCTGCTCTGCTCATTAAAATATTCCTCTCGCATTTCAGGAAGCTGCCTATCCGTACTTTATATTACTATTCCATTGCAATGATCAATCTCATGCTGAATTATCTGTGCCGTCCAGCCGGAATATTTCCCATGCTGCTTTTTAAAGCTCTGGTCAAGATAATCCACCTCTATCTCCTGGTATCTGGTGCATGGACGAACGCCTTCTAACGACAGGCATCCTTCCTCTGTCTGATAAGCTCCGGACTTCTTTGTAATCACCGGATTAATCATTGCAAACTGAAATGGTCCTGCTGCCACAACGATAATATTCTTCTTAACGCCTATCATATTTGCAGCCATACCTACGCAGTGATCAAGATTAGCGCGTAGCGTATCAAGCAAATCTGTTACCAGCTGTTTATCTGCATCTGTCGCATCCACAGATTTCTGTGCAAGAAATAATGGATCTTTTACTATTTTCTTTATCATTAACTCCATCCTTTCCAGACATCCGGCTGATATCCAAGTGTAGACTGCTTTCCATTCCTTACAACCGGAGTTTTGATTACCTGCGGATTCTCAAGTACTTTTTCCAACTTGTCCTCATCAGCAATATATTTAATGAGTGCAAGTAAATCTTTATCTTTGCCATCCCAGTTGATCATATTGTCCAGACCGCCATTGACCTGAGCAACAGAATTAAATTCTCCTTTGCTCATGCCTTTTTCCTTCATATCTATAAACTGATACTTGATGCCACGCTCTTTGAAAAAACGCTCTGCTTTCTTCGTATCGTTACATTTCTTAGTTCCAAATATCTGTATATTCATATCAGTATTCCTTTGCTATTTCTTCATCTATTCCATACATAGACTTAAATTTTTCAAGATCTGCTGAACTCTTTATCAGCATAACCTCTTCTATCTTACCTGTATGTATATCCTTAAATCCAGCAACCTGCTCGCCACTACAAATGCTGGCTTTGATTACAGGCTTCTTATTTTCCTTGTCATAAGACTGCAACACGCTTTTCTTCTTAAACAGTTCCATCTTGCTCACCTTCTTTTATAATTTCACTAGAGCTTTCAATCTGCTCCATTCGTAACACCTCCAATCTTGCATTAACTGAAGAAGTCGAAACTATCTACAGCAAATGCAATATCGATATGGAATTCTTCCTTCTGTGGTGGAACCTCATTACTTTCTTCCACAATATTTAAGTAATAACTTTCTGTCTTGCTATATGCCTGTGACTTCAAGTTGAAACTGCAACGGAAAGTTCTGTCCTGTCCATCCGTGCTTACCTTGTCCGCAATAATCTTCTGTGTGTCACTAATCTGCACACCATTTGAATCTGTAAAATACAGCAGATAATTTGTCTGGCTTCTGTTATCACTTACTGCATCCTTCTGATAGAAATTCAGAACGAATGACATATTTACAATCTTTCTGTTTGCAGAGAGCAGATTCAATTCAACAGGCTTATGTGATGATGCATCATTATTGGGACGAGTAGGTAACTTTGTCCCATTTTTGATTGCATCCATTGATGAATCGCTCATACTTAAAAGCCTCCTTTTTGCAGAAGAATTGATACTGCATACATAACTATTCCAACAATTATTATAACAATTGCTTTATCAAATGACTTCTGTTTTTTATGTATAATTTCTCTCATTTCACCCACTGCATTTGTGTATTTATCCATAACCCATACAGCAGCAAACTCACTTTTTTCTTTGTGTATATCCTTGTCTATGATGTCCTCACTTTTAAAGACTTTTACAGTCCTTCCATGTAATAAAATGAGAAACCACACCGTGGCAATTAGCACCATAATAATACTTCCTATGGAACAAACTATTTCAATGATTGTTAGTACCAACTGCCACACTTTAAGTCCAGACACAAATAATCCTGCTGTCGATATATCAAATGCACTTAGCATTAATGTTAATGCGACTCCTGAAAAAGCCAATGCAATATTGATTTTTTCATAAATCTTATTTTAAGTTTACTCTGAATAAACCAAGGAGACAATAAAAAAGAGCAATGCAATAATTTATGAATACACTGCTCTCAAAAGACTAATTAATAATTCTCTTTTCTTACTTCAAAATAAGCCTGTGGATGATTACATACCGGACAAACCTCTGGTGCCTCAAGTCCTACAACTACATGCCCACAGTTTCGGCATTCCCACATAGTTACTCCACTCTTTTTAAATACCTCCATTGCTTCTACATTCTTAAGCAATGCACGGTATCTCTCTTCATGAAGTTTTTCAATTGCTCCAACACCTCTAAACTGTGCTGCTAACTCAGTAAATCCTTCTTCCTCTGCATCCTTAGCCATTCTCTCGTACATGTCTGTCCACTCAGCATTCTCACCCTCAGCTGCATGTAAAAGATTTTCTGCTGTATCCCCCAGCTCTCCTAGCGCCTTAAACCAAAGCTTGGCATGCTCTTTCTCATTCTCAGCTGTCTGTAAGAATAATGCTGCAATCTGCTCATATCCGGCCTTCTTTGCTACAGAAGCAAAGTATGTATATTTATTTCTGGCCTGTGACTCTCCTGCAAATGCTTCCCAGAGATTCTTCTCTGTCTTTGTTCCTGCATATTTGCTCTTTGATGATACTGCATCCTCTTTCTTAAATGCCGATGCCGGCTGCTTACATACTGGACACTGCTCCGGTGGCTGCTCTCCTTCATGTACATATCCACATACACTACATACCCATTTACCCATTTCTTTATCTCCTTTTCTATTTAATATTTCGCTCTTGTCTTCATATGAAGTGTGTAACATTTTTTCAGCCAGCTCACTTAATGGCTCCCCATAGAATTCTTCATATACTCTTTTAATATCAGGATTCTCATGACTCTTTCTGATAATCATTGCCTCATCCTTCGTGTACAGGCTTTGAATCCTTGCTTTTCTGACTTCATCCTTGTCCTTCATAACATTCTTTGGCTGTCCACCGCCTCCGATACAGCCTCCCGGACACGTCATAACTTCAACAAAATGATACTGTTTATTTCCGTTCTTTATTTCTTCAATTACTTTTCCCGCATTAGCAGTTCCATAAATGACAGCTATACTTACATCCAGCTCTCCAATTTTTACAGTTGCCTCTTTAACACCATCATAACCTCTTACAGGTGTAAAATTCAAAAGCTGTTCTGGAGATTTCTCTTTTGTAATATATTCGTATGCTGTTCTCAGCGCCGCTTCCATAACACCACCGGTATTGCCGAAAATAACAGCAGCTCCAGAAGCTTCGCCCATGAAATCATCATAATCACTATCTAAAAGACTGGCAAAATCCATATTTTCTTCCTTGGCCCATTTTGCCAGTTCTCTTGTAGTGATAACATAATCCATGTCACGCATGTCATCAATTCCAAGATATTTCGCTGCAGCGTTCATTTCATTTCTGCGAATTTCAAACTTCTTTGCCGTACATGGTGTAAGTGCCACATTAACAATATTCTCTGGATTAATTCCCTTCTTCTTAGCAAAAAATGTCTTAATTGTTGGTCCCTGCATTCCAATTGGACTTTTTGCTGTTGAGAGATTAGGAATCATCTCAGGATAGTATGTCTCTACATACTTTATCCAGGCTGGACAACAGCTGGTAAACTGTGGCAAAGGTGCGGTGTTCTTAGTAACTCGCTCTATTAACTCGCTTGCCTCCTCCATAATTGTCAAATCGGCTGCAAAGTTTGTATCAAGAACAAAATTAACTCCAAGCTTTCTGAGTAAAGCCACCATCTTACCCTGTACAAAGCTGCCATCTGGCATACCGAACTCTTCGCCAAGTGCTGCTCTTACTGAAGGGGATGTGCTGACTATTACAACCTTATCCGGGTCTTTGATTGCCTCTTTTACATGATTATATTCATATTTTTCCGTTATACTGTCTACCGGGCACACATTGGCACACTGCCCACAATTGATGCATACTGCCTCCCCACAGGTCTGCTCTAATGTGTATGTTCCGTGCACACCAATCTGGCTGGTACATATATCCTTACACATACCACATTTTATGCACTTTTCTTCCATACGAATAATGCTGGGATTATCTTCCTCGATTGGGACACGAATGTTTAATGGTAAATGACTCAAGCTACGCTCCTCCTTTTGCTTATATATGTATAAACCTTAACCCAAATTTATTTCAACATTATAGCATATATAGTACAAAAGTTCTACGAGAAATTCAGAATGCTTTTTTAATAAATACAGCTTATCTATTGACCACACTTGTTATCTCATCCCAGTTATCGAGTACATCTATACCCACAATCGGGTCATACATCTTCCCCAGATTCTTCTCTATTTCCTCATAACAGTAATCAAAATTATGTGCTTTAGTCCTACCTAAATAAAACTATTAAATTGTCACCTCACTTGGGTGCACGAACCACACTCAGGTCATGACTCCTGAATTGCTTGTGCTGTGTTTGAATTTCGGTTTAATTTGTCAGCGCTGCCTTATCTGCCGATTAAAATGGTATAAAAATAAGGACTAAATTAGGCATATCCCCTTGATTTTACTGGATTTCATCTAACTTGGTCCTATTATAACTCAAACACCATTTTCCCAACGTGATACTGCCTGCCTTGTTACCATAATTTTATCTGCCAGCTCGTCCTGTGACATTCCTCTTTCAGTACAAAGCTTCAAAATAATATTTTTCGTTTCCATAGTCGTCACCTCCATAACCATATCATATAGATAAATTCATGTTCCGAAAAGCAACCTGCTGTTGCCATACTCTATCTATATGATTTGATTATCACTCCTTGGTCATGACTTTCCTGCACCAGGTTCTTGTCTTACAGTGAGGACATTTTAAGTATCTTGTGCTTAATAAATGCATTCCCATATTATATTGCATAAATGTTGGAGTAAACAGTTCATTACAATTCCTGCATTTAAAATATCCTATCTTCCTGTCTCCCCACATTGCAACATATAATCCAACACCGAACACACTTAACGCAATAATCATTAGCACAATCTTAATTGGTAATGCAATCACATCTGTGTAAAAACAAACCACTAATAGTAACGTCACAAACGTAATTGTTGATATTACACCAATAATTGTTGTTAATAATATTTTTTGCTTATTCTCTTCCTTTTCTCTAATCATATTCACCATATTTTCCTCCGCTTTTTTCTTATAATTTTGCTGAGAAATTCTCTCGCCGGTCAGAAGTTCATTTACTGTTATTTCTAATTCATTACACAATGGTAACAGCAGTGACGCTTCCGGAAAACCGTTTCCGCACTCCCATTTCGATATTGTTTTATCACTGATTCCCAACAATTCAGATAATTGTTTCTGTGTATACCCTTTTGCCTTTCTTTCATCAGAAATAAACTTTCCAATTTTTACCTGATCCATTGTTTTCCTCCTTTCTGACCTCAGAATAGTATATAAAGTAGATGTTTCACACCCACGGAACGTAGAGAATGGTGAATATATGCGGATTCTACGCTTCGTAGACTATAAAATATCTACTAGTGTTAGCATGTTTCGCATTTATCTTTTCACATTATAACATGGAAAGATGTACTCTCTCCTTCATAACCCACATCCTTTTTGTTGTCAGCCAAATCCACCAACGTTCGCAAGCGCAGTGGTCTCATTTTTCCTTTTCCATATAGCTTCGCAACAGCGCTGCATAGTCCTTCCCGTGCGCAAACATGTAGCCACAGTGTCCATAGCCTTTTCTTGTTGTGATCTTCGCTTCGGGATAATATTTTCTGATTGCTTTCTGACAGACCAGATGAGAATCTCGGTTCCCGAATTCAAAAAAATAGGTGTCGCTGCAACTCCGGCGAAAGCGGGCATTCTTCAAACGGATAGCTATTGCAGGCATGTACCAGATTGAAAAGCTCCTCTTTATCCGTATTCGCCATCGTGTCCAAAAGCTTCTGCTGTACATCTGCATCCAGTCTTGCATGGAGGCATACAGATTGGCGATTGTCTCCGGACGCTTTTTCATTTCCCGGAACATCGCCCGAAACAGCCATTCCACACCATAAAAGCATGTAAGAGAAGCCCCCTCCATAACAGCACAGTGCGTATGTAAAAGTTCTTCATGGGAGATCACATTCATTGCAATCACGCTGCCAAGCGACACTCCGAAAACAAGTGCAAGCTCTTTCATCTGATTCTGCATCAGCCAGTCTGTAATCTCTGCCGCCTCCTTTTGCGCTGATTCAAACCTGCCTTTATCATTCCCATGTCCTGTCAGGTCTGGCGCAATGATATGATAATCATCCATCAACTGATCTACATACGGCAGCATCATTTCGTGTGTCATCCACATCCCATGGATCAAGAGGATTTTCGACTTGTTCTGATTACCATATTCGTAGATCTTCATTTGCTTTTCCCCCTTGTACTTTCAGGTAGTGTCAAAAACTACCTATATTCTGTCGGAGGTGAATTCTATGAGTTCTACAATTCTGAAACTCATGCTGCTGCTTGGAATCATCGGTCATACATGTAATATGTACTGCGACCGCATTTTGTCTATTTTTCCTAATGGACAGCTGAAACTGGAAAATTTCAAAGATCTCACTAATGAGAAAAAAATGGCTCACCTTCTGGAGGGTGTATCCCCAAAAATACCCATGCGTTCTGCCATCCTTGGTGCATTCTCCCTGTTTCTGCAGTTTCTCGGGTATTTCTCACTGAGTGCCTACATATATGGACACTCCAGACGTTACGGATCCATCCTGTTTGTATCTATTGCATTTTTTATTGTCCTTGGTACTGCGCATCACGTAAAATATGCCCTGACGGAATATGTATTTCTCAAACTCGGTCGCGATACAAAAGCGCATGGTCTGATGCTTGATCTTTTTAACAGTGCGCCGATCACAAAGAGCTGCTATCTTGCCTATCTCCTTTTTGTTATTACGCTGATTGTGGCTATCATTACCGGTACCGCAGCATTTCCGCTTTGGGCTGTTATTTTCACCATATTACCGATATTTATCCTGCTGTTTCCATTTCGGATCATCGGTACTTTACATATTGCTGCGATGGCTTCCATGCTTGTCTGGCTGATCCTGATATAAAAGATAACAATATAGGTTTTCCGACATTGTTATATGCCATCTTTAATTTAAATCATTATTCATTTTGCGTTCAAAAACATATTCTGAATCTGATGATAAATCAAACCGAAACCAATATCCAAGTCTGTCAAATTTCTGAATCTCCACCGGATTTTCAATATTATTTTCTGCCATAAATCTGACCATTTCACCACGCGCCATTTTGGCATATGTACCTTTTGTTACCATTTTATCTTCAGATAATTCACAAAATATAATCGAAATATATCTATCCTGTGGTGACAGATACTTTTCTATACATTTTGAGTATTCTTTTGATGCCAGGTTAATAATAAACCTGCTGTCATCTATTACCGAACGGTATAACAAGTTTCCCCAGTACTCATACAGATTTTTTGTATCTCCAATTCCGACCCTTGCCTGCATTTCTAAACGATAAGGTGTCACTCCATCCATCGGTTTCAGAACTCCATAAAACGCAGACAATATTCTCAAATGATTTTGTATATACTCAAATTGTCTGTCTTCAAATACGGATGGTGCCATATATTGAAAAGCAACTCCTTCATATGATAAGACAGCCGGAGTAAGCATGTTATACAGATCCATATTTCCCAATCTGTTAAAGTTCTGCTCTGTAATCTTGTCATTACATTTCCAGATCATTTTCAGTTCCTCTTTTGATTTGCTTTTCATCCAGCTCAATATCTCTGCTGTCTTATCAATAAAGGCCGGCAGTTCAACCGGTGCTATGTTATCAGTATCTACAATCATCTTTTTTGCAGGTGACAATATAATCTTCATTATGGCAGTTCCTTAAGCATGTTTTCAGGATCATCTGCCGCCTTGACTTTATCATTGGCTTTGATGATAACTCCCTGTTCATCAATAAGATATGTTGTTCTTACCACACCCATGGAAACTTTTCCATAATTTTTCTTTTCTTTCCAAACATCATATGCTTCAATAACTTTACGCTCCGGATCTGCTAAAAGCGTAAATGCCAGTCCATATTTTTCTTCAAATCTCTTGTGAGAGGCTACAGAATCCTTACTTACTCCGAGGATGACCGCACCTTTTTCAGTAAACTGAGGATAACGCTCAGAAAAACCACATGCCTGCTTCGTACATCCCGGTGTATTATCCTTTGGATAAAAATATAAAATCACTTTTTTGCCTGCATAATCGCTTAATTTATGCATTTCTCCAGTCTGATCCGGCAATTCAAAGTCCGGTGCTTTTGTTCCTACTTCTAACATACATTATTCCTCCACTTCTTTCACTTCCATCTGTTTTCTTGTCCTCTTATTGCCTGAAATCATTTTATGTCCAGAATAAACTGCCATCATCATGCATATCAGAGAACCAAACGCAAAGTATTTGTGTGCTGCTTTTAACCCTTTATATCCGGTATAAAAAGTTCCAACCATTGTAACTACTGCTCCAATTGACCAATATTTATGTGCTTTCATTATTTATTTACCTCCTGTATATGACCATATTAATCAAATTTTCTGTAACATGGTGTATATAATCCTGAATAACTATACTTCTGTGTTTCAATATTTCTATGCAACAAGGTCTTCCCCCTCTTTATTTTCGTATGGAATGATGTCTGGGTCAAAAGCCTCCGACTTTGATACCTACGGATTGCTTCGTGCTACGCACTCCCACAATCCTACCCAATATTCGCATATCGTGGGATTATCATCTATATTACTATCTCCTGCGTTTACCACACTTCCTTGATCCACTTTATGCATTCCTGTCCTATGATCACACGCTCTCTGGCACATTCTTCTGGGAATTCTTTCTCTGATTTTATAAAATATTTAATTCCCTTTCCACAATATTCTAACATCATATGACTCATGTGTTCGAAGCATATGGCTTACCAATTCTATGACGCAGTTTTATTTTTCAAGTTTCACATTCTGCCAGCAGTTTGTCCAGTGGGATTCTTTCCGGATATTTTCCTTCGGTCAGAATCTCGTATAAATACCTGTTATCCAAAATCATATCATCTCGTATAAACTGCCAGTTCGCCTTTTTCCTGAAAAACACCTTGAAAATCAGGAAGTTCATGATTGCCCCAATTGCCGGCGTGGTCATGCCGAAAGCCTCGGTGTGAGAAAAATGACATCCTGTTTCGTTTTTTTCCCTTCCAAGGTGATAAACGCCGTCTTCTTGTCGCTCCGAAATACAATGCGGCAGTGGATCTCATCCTGTTCACATTCCGTAATCGTGCCTGTAACATCATAGTCCAGCCCCATAACAATCTCGCGGAAGCGGATCTTGTTTCCCACTTGATAGTTCCCGTTATAGAGATTGCATTCGATATGGTAGGGACTCCATTTCACAAACTCTTCCTCAAAGTTAGTGATCCATGCCTCCATTTTCTCATAGGAAGCCGGAATCTCTATCTGCTCTGTAAGAATAACCATTATCAGTTTCTCCTTTTCTACGCCTTCTTAACAACCGGGTTGGGTAATCTACCTGTCTCAATAATCGTTTCCAACATTCTCGCAAATCCTTCCGGCTCCCAGATCTGATACTGCATATGGTTGAATCCTTCAAAAACCGGAAAATTACCGTATATATAGGTCTGCATAACTGCATTTCTGTATTTAAAATGTTCTTCTTTACTTCCGAACTCCCAGAATGTATGTTTCTGCAATTCTTCTGACAGCTTCGGAAGTGGTTTATCTTCCAGGCTGTCTGTCAACTGCCTTCTCAGATTTCCATATGTCAGATTCTTTCCCGCAGCTATAAAGTAAGGCTTGATTTTTTCGTCATCGCACCACATGATTTTTTTCAATGTTTTTCCTTTTGACCAGTACAAGCTTTTAATTACCAGATATAAAAACGGAACCATAATCCTGCGAGTCCCCTTTCCGATCTGCGCAAACTGTCCGCCATCAAAAAATATATATTTCACTGGTATTTTTGCATCTGTCAGGAATGCCATTGCAAGATCTGCACCAATTGAAGATGCAACTACAAGTTCTATCTCTTTGATTCCCTGCTTTCCCAGGAATCGTATAATTTGCTGTACCTCGTCTTTTTTACTGCGATATTTCTGCCCGGAACAAATACACTGTTGACGTCGGCATAACGCAATAAAATTCATCTGCCATTTTCTCTGCAACTGGCATGCTGCTTTCCCCAGTCACCCCCATTGCGTGAAAAAAAAGGATAACTGGATTTGATTTGTCACCTATTGTTTTGAATACCATGATCCCACCTTCTATCCATATCGAGCCACACAGTTAGTTTCCACTTACTTGAAGTATAGAACAAAAATAAGCCACCGTCAAATGTCTCAAGCAAGGGTTCTCGTTCTTCCTCGTCAAGTAAACAGTCAAGTAGACTTACACCCCACATGTAAGCCCCTCACAGAACCGTAAGTGCGGCTTTCCCACATACGGCTCTTCATATTCTCACCAATATACTTTCCGACCGTATGGACAAGCTGAAAACGCAATACCCCGTCATCGACAACATGAAAGAGGGCAGCGGCGAGATCCGCATGACCGCAGAGGAGCATCGGGCGTATGTAGACTATCTGAACCTTGCCCTCCAAATGGAGGACATGGAGCGGCAGCACATCTACTTCCGCGGACATACCAATGCCGTGGCGTATTTCAAAAAAATCAAAGCGATATAAGTACGACGAAAGCGGTGCAGAGCAGACCCTACTATTTGGATATACTGAAAACCTATCGGGATGTTCCGCTGGTGAAGGTTCTTGCCGGAATCCGCCGCTGCGGGAAATCGACCATTTTGGATATGTTAAAAGACGATCTGCTCGGCAGCGGCATTGCGTCAGACCATGTGATCCATCTGCGCTATACCTCGGAAGAGTTGGACGACAGCATGACAGCTAAGCAGATGTATCGTGACATTAAAGAGAAAATGACCGACGGTGAACGCTACTATCTTCTGCTGGAGGATGCCAATACCGACATCTATGTGACCGGCTCCAATTCCAAGCTGATGTCCGGTGAGATCTCCACCTATCTGACGGGGCGTTATATCTCCATCCCTGTCTTTACGCTGTCCTTTGACGAATATCTGGAGTTTAAGAAGGACAGCGGCCGCACGCCAAAAGAGCTTTTAAACGAATATATCCGCATGGGCGGTTTCCCCATCGTTGCGCTCGGAAATTTCGATGAGCGTTCATCCTATCAGATCGTCGAGGGCATCTACAATTCCGTTATCACCAGTGACATCACAAAGCGGCACAATATCACGAACTTTGACCTGTTCAACCGTGTGGTGAAGTATGTCGTGGAGAATGTCGGAAAAACTTTTTCTGCCAACGCCATCGTGAAATTTATGAAAGGCGAAGGGCGCTCCCTCTCGGTGGAAGCAGTTTATAATTATCTGGAATGGCTGGAAAAGGCGTTCGTGATCTACCGCTGCCAGCGGTACGATATGAAGGGCAAGACTGTCCTCAAAACGCAGGAGAAGTTCTACCTTGAGGACGCTTCCCTCAAATACTGCATGATGGGCTTCAACCCAAAATCCGTTGCCGCAATGCTGGAAAACATCGTATACTTCGAGCTTCGGTGGAAGGGCTATGATGTGTATATCGGCAAAAACGCAACCAAGGAGATCGACTTCGTGGCCGTGCGGCGGGACGAGCGGATCTATGTGCAGGTGTGCCGCAATCTGCCGGAGGAATCCGACCGTGAAGTCGCAAACCTGCTTGAAATCAAAGACCATTACCCGAAATATGTGGTGACGATGGACGAACTGGCCGCAGGCAACATCAACGGTGTCAAGATCGTGCATCTGGCGGATTTTCTGCTGAGCAAGGACTATTAAACGCTTTCTGCATATAAAATAGTCAAAGTATATGCAAATAATAAGAATACGGTGAGGATGACGAGCATCCTCACCGTACATACGATAGGTCTGTTCAGTTTTCCACTGACGGGACGATAGCCTACTTTTGTTTAATAGCAGCCTGCGCCGCTGCGAGTCTGGCTATCGGCACACGGTAAGGTGAACAGGATACATAGGTAAGTCCAACCTTATGGCAGAACTCGATGGAAGAAGGATCTCCCCCATGCTCACCGCAGATACCAAGCTTGATATCAGGTCTGGTACTTCTGCCCTTCTCGGTTGCCATCTGAACAAGCTGTCCTACCCCCTTCTGGTCCAGTCTTGCAAAAGGATCAGATTCATAGATCTTGTTCTTATAATAATCACCAAGGAACTTGCCGGCATCATCTCTGGAGAAGCCAAAGGTCATCTGTGTCAGGTCATTGGTTCCAAAGGAGAAGAACTCTGCCTCCTCTGCAATTTCATTGGCAAGGAGTGCAGCTCTTGGGATCTCGATCATAGTACCGATGTGATACTGGATATCGGAATTCTTCTCTTTCTTCACAGCCTCTGCGGTCTCTACCACAACATCCTTGACAAATTTCAGTTCCTTCCTGTCTCCTACTAGTGGGATCATGATCTCAGGCACTATATCGTAGCCTTTCTCTGCCCTGACCTCGATTGCAGCCTCCATAACCGCTCTTGTCTGCATTCTTGCGATTTCCGGATAGGTTACTGCGAGACGGCAGCCTCTGTGTCCCATCATCGGGTTAAACTCATGCAGGGAATCACAGATCTCCTGTACTTCTTCCGCAGTCATCATCATCTTTACTGCCAGATCATCGATATCATCCTGTTCTGTAGGAACAAACTCATGAAGTGGGGGATCCAGGAAACGGATCGTAACCGGTCTTCCTTCCATTGCTTCATATAAGCCCTTGAAATCTCCCTTCTGATAAGGAATCAGCTCATTTAATGCCTTTTCTCTTTCCTGCAGGGTTCTTGACAGGATCATCTGTCTGATCTTGGGAATTCTGTCCTCTTCAAAGAACATATGCTCTGTACGGCAGAGTCCGATACCCTCTGCGCCATACTTCACAGCATTGGCAGCATCCGCTGGTGTATCTGCATTGGTTCTTACCTGCAGCTTCCGGAAGGAATCTGCCCATTTCATCATACGGTCAAAGTTGCCACTGATGGACGCTTCTTTAGTCTCTATATCACCATCGTAGATCTTGCCGGTTGAACCATCGAGAGAAATATAATCTCCTTCATGATAAACGTGTCCGCCCAGCTCAAATACCTTATCTTCTTCATTGATACTGATATCACCACAGCCGGATACGCAGCAGGTTCCCATACCTCTTGCTACGACTGCAGCATGGCTTGTCATACCACCACGGACTGTCAGGATACCTTCTGACGCATGCATTCCTTCGATATCTTCGGGTGAGGTTTCCAGACGGACCAGTACCACTCTTTCTCCCTTTTCATGGGCTGCCTTGGCTTCGGCCGCCGTGAAATACACCTTTCCTGCTGCCGCACCGGGAGATGCAGGAAGCGCCTGTCCGATCACAGTACCCTCCTTCAGTGCCTCGGCATCAAAGGTAGGATGCAGAAGCTGATCCAGTGATTTCGCTTCAATCCGAAGAACTGCTTCCTCAGGTGATATCTTGCCTTCATCTACCAGATCACAGGCGATCTGAAGTGCTGCCTGAGCGGTTCTCTTTCCATTTCTTGTCTGCAGGAAGAACAGCCTGCCGTCTTCGATGGTAAACTCCATATCCTGCATATCTCTGTAGTGGTCTTCCAGCTTGTTTGCGATCTCCATGAACTGCTTAAAGCATTCCGGCAGATCCTGCTCCAGCCTTGTGATCGGCTGCGGTGTTCTGATTCCGGCTACAACATCCTCTCCCTGTGCATTGATCAGGTACTCGCCGTAAATTCCCTTTTCACCAGTGGAAGGATTTCTGGTAAAGGCAACACCGGTTCCGGAGGTATTGCCCATGTTTCCGAATACCATGGCCTGTACATTGACTGCAGTACCCCAGTCTCCCGGAATATCGTTCATTCTGCGGTAAACAATTGCTCTTTCATTATCCCAGGAACGGAATACTGCCTTTACAGCCTCCAGGAGCTGCTCTCCCGGATCCTGTGGAAATGCCTTGCCCATCTTTTCTTCATAGACAGTCTTAAAGCGGACGATCACCTGCTTTAAATCCTCTGCTGTCAGATCCGTATCAAATTTAGCTCCCTTTGCCTCCTTGATCTCATCCAGTATTCTCTCAAAATAGGACTTTGGAATCTCCATAACAACATCTGAAAACATCTGGATAAAACGGCGGTAAGAATCATAGGCAAATCTGGGATTGCCTGTCTTCCTTGCGAAGCCCTCTACTGCCACATCAGTAAGTCCAAGGTTCAGGATCGTGTCCATCATACCAGGCATCGATGCTCTTGCACCGGAACGCACAGATACAAGCAGCGGATTCTCCGTATCTCCGAATTTCTTTCCCTGCTTTTTCTCAAGCTCGCTCAGTGCGGCAAAGATCTGTTCCCTGACTTCATCAGAAATCTGTCTGCCGCTGGCATAGTAATCGGTACAGGCTTCTGTCGTCACCGTAAAGCCCTGCGGAATCGGCAGGCCAAGATTGGTCATCTCTGCCAGATTAGCACCTTTTCCTCCAAGAAGATTGCGCATGCCTGCGTTCCCCTCTTCAAAAGAATACACCCATTTTCCCATAGTAATCTCCCTTAATCACCCATATTTACAGTTCACCAGAGCTGCTGGATATACGCAGCTCCCCAGCGACTGCATTGATAGGTAAATTATACCATGGAAAAGGGTGTTTTGCACTCTTTTTTATTAAATTTGCACAAATCTGACATATGCTGTCAAAATTCTGCTCTGCCTTTACCCTGTTTTTATTTGGGACGCTTTCTTCTTGGAATAAAGGAATCAAAAATGAACATATCAAAGCTCTTCTCTGCTTCCTCCATCTCCTTCTGGCTCTTGATCGTCCATGCCACTGCCATGTTATGATACAACTTTCTGCAAAGCCTTCTTGACAGGTTATCTGCATATTTATGATCGTAAGCTACAAAGTCCGGCTTGGTCATCCAGTTTAAGAGCAGATTCTGCAGGATAAAATATAATGGTCCTTTAAACTCCCCTGTCTTCAGGAAGCCATCAGAAAGCTGGCCTCTCAGTACATCATTCCGGTAACGGCGGTACCACATCAGTGCCAGTGGATTAAAGGACTCGATACAGTACTGACCCTTATAATCCGCAAGTGCCCGGTTCGTCAGTGTGCAGACCATCAGATCCATCCACTCCAGCTTGATCTCCACGATCAGCGGCACCCTTCCGTTTACTACTGCCAGTACATTTTCAAATTTGGGGATCCTCTCTTCACTTTCAAACAGTGGAAATTCCTGCAGCTCTTCATAGGTATATTCGCATACCTTCCCCGACTTTCCTGTCGCCCTCTGAAGGGTAAAATCATGAAATACTACCGGGATCCTGTCCTTAGTAAGCTGCACATCCAGTTCGATCCCGTATCCTGCTGCTACAGCCTTTTTAAATGCTGCCATGGAGTTTTCCGGTGCCTCTGTATGATTGTCATGCAGACCTCTGTGCGCATAATAAACCTTCGGGAACTGCTTCCAGTCCTGCTGCCTTGTGAGCCTTGGCATGATCATCAGGAAATACAGCAGCACCAGCACGGCTGCCACAATCAGTATCACGTATATTGCTGTCATTCTTCTTATGCTGTCCAGTTATCTTACTGTAATTGGATTTTTCCTTTCCTGTCTTAAGACTTTCGTCCCAGACTCCATCTTAATCATCTACGTCAAAATTTTCAAGCAGACTTTTCTTTTTATCAGGTCTGGCATCCCCGTGCCGCACCTGTGCCATGGTGATAAAGGCAAGCACTGAGAACACAAAAGCATAAGGGAACAGTGTCCTGTAGGAAACATTTTCCAGAAGGAATCCGGAAAGGATTGGTGTCAGGATCTGTGCCGCCATGGAAAATGTATAATAGGTTCCGGTAAATTTACCGATATCACTGCCTTTACTCATCTCAACGATCATGGGATAGGAATTGACATTGATCGCTGCCCAGCCAATACCGATCACGGCGAAGGCCACATTGACCAGTCCATGATACTGACCAACAAAGATCGCAGCGAAATAACAGATACTCATCAGTACGATTCCTACAAGAATGGTTTTCTTCCGGCCAATCCTTCCCGCCAGATTTCCGATCGGCACATAGCTTAAAATCGCTGCCACCGTAGCTACCATAAGACAGTCAGCAAAGCCGCCTCCTTCCAGGTGCCATACTACCTTCGTATAACGGGAAAAGGCTGTTGTTACGGCATTGTAGGCAGTAAACCAGAGGAAAATGGAAGTCAGAAGAAATGCCATACTGCGCTTTACCTCCGGGGACATCTGCATTTTCACTGTCTTTCCCTTATTTTCATCACTGCTGTTTTTCTCAGCTTCAAGGAGCTGTTCTTCCTCGATCGTATCCTCAGTCTCTACCTTAAGCCCGGTGCTGTCCTCATAGGCTTTGATCTCGGCTGCGACCTTTGCCTCGATCTTTTTCTCAGAGATCGTGATCACCAGAATTCCTACGGAAATGACCATCAGTGCTGCCACGCTGACAAACAGCAGCATATAGTCCGGTCTGTCACCCTTTCCTACCAGAAGCTTGATCATGATCAGGGTGTAAACGCCGCCTACGGCACCCATCAGATTGATGATGGCGTTGCCCTTGCTTCGCAGCTTATTAGGTGTCAGGTCAGGCATCAGTGCGACTGCAGGTGACCTGTATAATCCCATGGAAACCAGCAGGGCAAAAAGCGAAACGATAAACAGCACTACATTGACCTGTCGATCTGCAATTGGCAGAAGCATTAAAAAGATCACTGCCAGCACAGTTCCTGTTACGATAAACGGCATACGCCTGCCAAACCTTGTATCTGTCTTATCTGACAGTGCCCCGAAAAGAGGCAGAAGGAAAATGGCAAGTACATTGTCTGCTGCCATGATGGCTCCTGTCAGTGTCTCCCCTATACCAAAGGTATTCTGCAGGATCAGCGGGATAATGCTGTCATACATCTGCCAGAAGGCACAGATGGAGAGAAAGGCAAGACCAATGAGTACGGTTCTTTTGTAATTTAATTTCATATTCAGACTCCCTTATATAATATTTTTATAAAGTATAATCTTACTTAACTCAAAAGTATTTTTTTTAATCCAAACTTCATTAACTTTTTTCTTTGACTTATAAAAGTGAACTACCCATTGTCTTAAGCCAATGGGCTTCCTGCTTCAATCGACCTCGTAACCTACTATCTCCACAGGCGTTAATTCGGGCAGTCCCTGCCCTATTTATTACTTTTTCTTATGCTATTTGCCTTAGTCCTTCTGCCAGTATATTTTTTGCACCATTGATATCCCTGTCATGTTCCGCTCCACATTTCGGACATATCCATGTCCTCACCGACAAATCTTTCGTGTCCGAATTCTGATACCCACAAGCAGAACATATTTGACTGCTGGCATAAAATGTATCTATTTTGATGTATTTCCTGCCATTCCATTTTGCCTTATACCCTAACTGTCTTGTCAGCTCATACCATGAAACATCAATTATAGACCATGTTCCCATAACGCAAGTATAGCACAAGCCACCACTTTAGGCTACCTTATCCCACCGTCTAAAGCCAGTGGGTTAAGGTAGCCCTATTTCAAGCTGTTTTTCTTACTGGTGAAATTATCCAGTATAATCTGCAGGATCTTTTTCAGTCTCTTCCACAATTTCAGATATTGCCCTCTGATCCTGTCCTCTCTTCCAAGCTGAAAGTTGATCAGGGTGGCTACGGCATATCATGATCGGATGATCTGGATCTCGATGCAGAAACCATCTGGGAAAATGAAAATCTCATTTATCTCTAAATAAAGAAAAGGAAAGTCTCACCTTTGTGTGTCTTTCCCTCTTTACCTAATTCATGGTCATTCCTTCCAGTATTTTTCTACATAATTCCTTGCTGTTTCCTCAGACAGTTCAAACTTCTTCATAATAGAAGAAACTGTCTCTTCTTTCGTGTGTTCAAACTCATGGCAGGTCTCAATTAATGCTATGATGCCCTGTTTGCGTCCAAGTTCCATTCCCCGCTGAATTCCTACGTCCAGAATATCCATCTTTACTGCCTCCCACTCTTCCGATTCTTTCACTTCATTCACAATCCGATCCAGTTCCAACAGTCTTTCATCTTTCACTTCAATCTCCGGATTATCTATATCCGTATTTTTCATATATTGTAACAGACTGATCAGCTCCGGGGAACCTTTTTTACTGGTCATGTTCAGAAATATTTTAGTGATGCCATCATCCAGTTTCAGTCCTGCCACTTCTTCGCATTGCTCTGTAAATGTGTATCTGGCTAAATCCTTTTGAAAAATATCTTCCTGCGTAATAAAAATAATCGTTGTAGATGGCAAATCCCTGTATCTGGTACGTTTCCCTGATCTGAGAAGCGGCCTGTCCAGCATTCCCTGATAATACCGGGATCTCTTTGGCATAGAATCCTGATGTCCCTCATTCTGCATTTCCATATCAAAAATCCTCTGATCTTTTGTTTTTGCCCATGCATCCAGACGGATTGCCCTCTTACCACTTTTATTCAAAATAACTTCTTCCACCTTGACCTGTTCAATCTCAATTTCCGGCTCATCCATGATAATACTCAGTGTATTTCTATAGGCCTCCCTATTCTTCATAACAGTCAGAAACAGAGCAAAATCACTGAGATTGGAAACAACCTCCTCTGCATTAATTCTTTGTTTTTCTTTTGTCATATACCTTCCCTTCTGCAGGAAGTCTGCCAAAAGATTCTTCACACTTCCTGCCCTATTCATGATAAAAATATGTGTAATGCGACAGAAACTGCCAAGTGTGCGATATGCACAGTTAAAAGTAAAAAGATAAACAGATTCTTTTATGTTTACAGATTATCAAAATACAGGTTGTCTGTCAACTCTTTTTTCCTCTTGCATAACCATTTTATCTCAGTGCAGAAAAATCACTCTGTCCTGTCTGGAACAGAAAAGAAAAATTCCCTCCAGTGCTTATTTTCCTTGAAAATCCGGCATTTTTATGTATAATGAATAAGGTGACTTTATCAACAGTTATGAAAGAAAATGAGGTTTTGATATGATACAGGCAATCAATGTAACCTACAGAGTTGGAAAAAAAGCATTATTTGAAGATGTAAACATCAAATTTACCGAAGGCAACTGCTACGGACTGATCGGTGCCAATGGGGCCGGAAAGTCTACCTTTTTAAAGATCCTCTCCGGACAGCTTGAAACTACAAACGGTGAAATCGTGATCACACCAGGACAGCGTCTCTCCGTTCTTGAGCAGGATCACTTTAAATATGACGAATATCCTGTTATGGATGTTGTTATCATGGGAAATGAACGCCTTTATGAGATCATGAAGGAAAAGGATGCCATCTATGCCAAGGAAGATTTCTCCGATGAGGACGGTATCCGTGCCAGCGAGCTGGAGGCTGAATTTGCAGAAATGGACGGCTGGGAGGCAGAATCCAATGCCGCTACCCTGTTAAACGGTCTTGGTATTGATCCAGAGTACCACTACTCCCTGATGAAGGATCTGAATGGTAATGAAAAGGTAAAGGTTCTCCTTGCAAGAGCCCTCTTCGGAAATCCGGATATCCTTCTTCTCGACGAGCCTACAAACCACCTGGATCTGGATGCGATTGCATGGCTTGAGGAATTCCTGATCAATTTTGAAAATACAGTCATTGTTGTATCCCATGACCGTTACTTCTTAAATAAGGTATGTACCCATACCGCAGACATCGACTATGGCAAGATCCAGCTCTATGCCGGAAACTACGATTTCTGGTATGAATCCAGCCAGCTGCTGATCAAGCAGATGAAGGAAGCCAACAAGAAAAAGGAAGAAAAGATCAAGGAGCTGCAGGAATTTATTTCCCGTTTCTCTGCAAATGCAAGTAAATCCAAGCAGGCTACCAGCCGTAAGCGTGCACTGGAAAAAATTGAGCTGGATGAGATCAGACCCTCCAGCAGAAAATATCCTTATATTGATTTCCGTCCGGAACGTGAAATCGGAAATGAAGTTCTTTCTGTTGACAATCTGACCAAGACCATCAATGGCGAAAAGGTACTGGATCACATTTCCTTTATCCTCGGACACGATGACAAGGTCGCTTTTGTAGGCGGAAATGAACAGGCCAAAACCGTTCTTTTCAAGATCCTTATGGGTGAAATGGAGCCGGATGAAGGTACCTACAAATGGGGAGTTACCACTTCCCAGGCTTACTTCCCCAAGGACAACACAGAAGAATTTGACAATGATTATACGATCGTAGACTGGCTTACCGGCTACTCTCCCATCAAGGACGTTACCTATGTCCGTGGGTTCCTGGGACGTATGCTTTTTGCCGGAGAAGACGGTGTGAAAAAGGTAAAGGTTCTCTCCGGAGGTGAGAAGGTAAGATGTCTTCTTTCCAAAATGATGATCAGCGGTGCCAACTGCCTGATCCTGGATGAGCCAACTAACCACCTCGACATGGAATCCATCACTGCCCTGAACAACGGACTGATCAAATTCCCCGGCGTGGCTCTTTTCTCCTGTCATGACCACCAGTTTGTCGAGACAACCGCAAACCGTATTATGGAGATCCTTCCAAATGGAACCCTGATCGACAAGATCACTACCTACGACGAATATCTGGCAAGTGATGAAATGGCCAGAAAGAGAACAGTTTATACCAAACAGGACGAAGACGAAGAGGATAACTAAAAGCTTTTATGAATATTGTAGATTTACATGTACATTCCACCAAATCCGATGGCAGCTATACCCCTTCCGAACTGGTTGAACATGCCATAGAAAAGGGACTTTCTGCCTTTGCTCTGACAGATCACGACACCACCGCCGGTATTGATGAAGCCATTGCGGCTGCGGCAGGCAAGCCCATTGAAGTAATTCCCGGCATCGAATTTTCTTCTGAATATGAGGGACGGGATATCCACATCATAGGCCTGTATCTGGACTATAAGAGTGACTTCTTTCAGAGAAGGCTGGTAAACTTTGTCAATGGCAGGATCATGCGGAATCAGGAAATGTGCAGACGGCTTCAGGAGCATGGCGTTGCCATTACTTATGAAGAACTGGTTTCAGAATTTCCGGGCAGTGTCATTACCAGAGCCCATTACGCCAGATATCTGCTTTCCCACGGCTATGTTAAAAGCCTGAAGGAGGCCTTTGACCGCTATGTTGGTGACAACGCCCCCTGCTTTGTTCCAAGGAAAAAGATCACACCCATGCGGGCTGTGGAAATCATCCTGAAGGCAGGCGGTATTCCCATACTGGCGCATCCAATTCTGTATCATATGAGCAGCGCCCGCCTTGATAAGCTCGTTGCTTCCCTGAAGGAAGTCGGCCTTATCGGGATCGAGGCCATTTACAGTACCTATGCTCCCAGCGAGGAAAGGGAAATACGCCGGCTGGCTGAAAGGTATGATCTCTGTATCAGCGGTGGCTCCGATTTTCACGGCAGTGCCAAGCCCGGCCTTGATCTGGCTACCGGTTATGGCAGGCTGTTTATCCCGGAGGAGGTTCTTGTGAACCTGAAAAGAAAGCATGCGGAAATGAAAGCCCATCCGGAGGCTTTCCACAGAAATAAAATACTCTTTACCGATCTGGACGGTACCTTTTTAAATAAGGAAAAACAGATCGGCGATTATACCAGAGAGGTCATGGATACCTTTACAAAAGCCGGCAACAAGCTTGTGCTCTGCTCCGGCCGGGATATCAACAGTGTCCGCAGCGTAAAGGAATACCTGCACCTAGATTACCCGGGAATGTATCTGATCGGCTATAACGGCGGCCAGATCGTGGAATGCGATACTGGAAAGACACTTTACCGGATTGCGCTTACCTATGAACAGGTATGTCATATCCGGGAAGCTGCCAGCCAGCATGGTCTCCACTTCCATACCTACAGCGATACCAATATCCTCTCTCCCTGCGATGATGAGGAGCTGCACTTTTATCAGCGTACGATCAAGACCCCTGTCATCTTCAGCCAGGATCTCCATGAGATCAGGGACTGTGGTGCCTGCAAGTGTCTTGTGATCGCCATTGACAGACATGAAGAGCTGGAAGCCTTTGTCAGGGATCTTTCGTCGTGGGCTGAGCAGGAACAGATCACCATGGTATTTTCCAATAATAACTACCTGGAGATTTTCCCCTCTGCTTCAGGCAAGGGAGCTGCTGTCAGAAAGCTCTGCGAGCTTTTAAATATCAGTCCGCTGCTGTCTATTGCTGCAGGGGATGCGGAAAATGATATTTCCATGATCGAGGCAGCCGGGATCGGTATCGCCATGTACAATGCCTCTGATGATGTCAAAGCAGCTGCTACCATGGTCACTGCTTTGGATAATAACCACGATGGCCTTGCCCGGGAGCTGCTTGATTTGGTCTAATTATTATATTTTTCCTGTTAATTTGTGAGATTCAAAAAATTTTATATTTTTTTGTAATTTCCTCTTGCATTATTCTTCTAAGTATAGTAATATAAGCAAGTACGGTACGTGAGTACCTGTGGCTCGTTGGTCAAGCGGTTAAGACGCTGCCCTCTCACGGCAGAATCAGCGGTTCGATTCCGCTACGAGCTGCTAAAGCACTGAAAGAGATTTCAGTGCTTTTTTTGTGTAACAATACAGACAGACTGATCTGCTGGTTTTCCCCTCAGAGTTTCTACTCAGATTTTCATCTACTGTTTGCGATGTACCAGGGAATATGTTACACTTTATGTGTTAATGTAACTGAAAGGAGCTTACTTAGACTATGGCTGATTACGTACTGAGCTGCTGTTCCACAGCAGATTTATCAAAAGAATACTTTACCACACGTGATATTAAATATGTCTGCTTCCATTTTGAACTTGGAGGCACTGAATATCTCGATGATCTTGGAACTTCCGTTCCCCCGGCAGAGCTATACCGCCGCATGGTTGCCGGTGAAGGCACGAAAACCTCTCAGGTTCCCGTCAAGGAATATGAAGATTTGTTTGAAGAATCCCTTTCCCAGGGAAAAGATGTGATCCATCTTACCCTCTCCTCCGGTATTTCCGGAAGCTATAATTCTGCCTGTATAGCCAGGGACGAAATGCAGGAGAAATACCCAGACAGGAAGATTTATGTGATCGACTCTCTTGCTGCTTCCAGCGGTTATGGTCTTTTAGTTGACGCCGCTGCTGACAGACGTGACGAAGGAATGAACATTGATGACCTGTATACATGGATTGAAGAAAACAAGCTTCGTATCCACCACTGGTTCTTCTCCACTGATCTGACCTTCTATATCAGGGGAGGCCGTGTTTCCAAAACAGCCGGTTTTATCGGAACGATCATGAACATATGTCCTCTCTTAAATGTAAGTAATGAAGGGAAGCTGATCCCCAGGGAAAAGATCCGTACCAAGAAAAAAGTGATCAGACGGATCGTTGATCTGATGAGAGAAAATGCAGACAACGGTACTGATTATACTGGCAAATGCTTTATCAGCCAGTCTGAGAGCATGGACGATGCCAAAGCTGTTGCTGATCTCATTGAAGCCGAATTTCCAAAGCTTGACGGCAAGGTGCAGATCTACCCTATCGGTGCTACGATCGGCAGCCACACAGGTCCTGGAACTGTCGCACTGTTCTTCTTTGGTAAAAAGAGAGAAAATTAGAAGTAAAAGGCATAGCCGCACTAGTGACTATGCCTTTTTCCAGCTTCTGTTTATAAAATTCCAAGTCCTTCCAGCAGGATCTTCGCTCCGATCACGATCAGAATAATTCCTCCGCAGACCTCTGCCTTCGCCTTATATTTCAGTCCAAACAGGCTTCCGATCTTGACTCCGGCCGCTGAACACAAGAACGTGATCGTTCCGATGAACAGAACCGCATAAATGATATTTACCTCAAGAAAAGCAAAGGTAACACCTACCGCCAGTGCATCGATGCTGGTTGCAATTGCAAGAAGCAACATTGACTTCACAGTCATGGAATTGTCTACCTTTTCCTCACTCTTTGACTCCCGGATCATATTCACCCCAATAAACGCCAGAAGAACAAAGGCGATCCAATGTGAATACTTCGTAACCATGTCTGTGAAAAAGCTTCCCAGAAAATACCCGGTCAGCGGCATCAGTGCCTGAAAGCCGCCAAACCATGCGCCTGCAATGCACATGTGCTTCCAGCTGATTTTCCCCAGTGACAAGCCCTTACAGATCGATACAGCAAATGCATCCATTGACAATCCGATTGCCAGTACAAACAACTCTGTAATTCCCATTTTCAATTCCTCACAATCCACGGACAGCAGCTGAACCGTCATCATACAAAATCAAACAGACTGATCTGATTGGACTCCGGCAGCTTGCCGAGAAGGTTCAGGGAATCCATCAGCTCCACAATCGTCTTGGACACCTTGGTCCGTTGCCGGAAGTCATCCTTTGACAGGAATGGTCCATCCTTTGCAGCCTCCACAATGGCATCCGCCGCAGCTTCTCCGAGCCCATCAATACTGTTTAAGGAAGGCATCAGCTTACCATCTACGATCTGAAAGCTTCTGGACTTGGCTGAAAAAATATCGATCGGAATAAAGTCATAGCCTCTGGCATACATTTCCAAAACGATCTTCATATCCTTTAAAGACGCCTGTTCCTTTTGGGAAAGGGTATCCTCTCTCTTCTTGTAATCCGCCATGACATTTTTCAGATGCTGCATACCCTGACACATCAGCTCATAGGAGAAGGCCTTGGCACGTATGGAGAAAAAGGCTGCATAATATGCCAGCGGATAATTGATCTTACAATATGCGATTCTCCATGCCATCATAACATAGGCCGCCGCATGAGCCTTTGGAAACATGTACTTGATCTTCTTACAGGAAGCAATATACCAGTCCGGCACATCCTTTTCCTTCATGGCTGCCTCGAATTCCGGCTTTAAGCCCTTACCCTTTCTTACACTCTCCATAATGGTAAAGGAAAGGGCACTGTCTACCCCCTTATTGATCAGATAGATCATAATATCATCACGGCAGCAGATGCAATGTGAAATATCCGCTGTGCCTTCCAGGATCAGTGTCTGGGCATTGCCAAGCCATACATCGGTACCATGACCAAGTCCTGAAATACGGATCAGGTCAGAGAAGCATTTGGGCTTGGTATCAAGGAGCATCTGGATAACAAAATCTGTACCAAACTCCGGGATTCCAAGAGAGCCTACCGGGCACCCGTCAATATCGTCCGGTGTGATCCTAAGGGCACTGGTATTCTGAAACAGAGACATAACACCCGGATCATCCAGTGGAATCGTAGTCGGATCGATCCCGGTCAGATCCTGCAGCATACGGATCATGGTAGGATCATCATGGCCGAGAATATCAAGCTTTAACAGGTTATGGTCAATGGAGTGATAATCAAAATGAGTCGTGACAATATCTGTCGTCATATCATTTGCCGGATGCTGCACCGGCGTAAAGGAATTGATATCCTCTCCCACAGGCAGCACGATAATACCGCCTGGATGCTGACCGGTACTTCTCCTGACACCGGTACATCCGAGCACGATCCGGTTGATTTCACAGGAACGTTTCCTCTTTCCCCTTTCCTCATAATAATTTTTCACATAACCATAAGCCGTCTTATCTGCCAGGGTTCCTACTGTACCGGCACGATATGTCTGTCCGGCGCCAAAAATAACCTCTGTATATTTATGAGCCTTACTCTGATACTCTCCAGAGAAATTCAGGTCAATATCCGGCTCCTTGTCTCCCTTGAATCCAAGAAAGGTCTCAAAGGGAATATCAAATCCATCCTTTACAAGGGGTTTTCCGCATACCGGACAGATCTTATCCGGCATATCGCACCCGGCATTTCCGGCAAAGGCCTTTACCTCCGGGGAGTCAAAATCATAATAGTGGCAATTCGGACACCGGTAATGGGCGCTCAGGGAATTAACCTCTGTAATACCAGCCATGAATGCCACAAGAGAGGATCCTACCGATCCTCTGGAGCCTACCAGATAACCATCCTCCACAGACTTCCACACCAGCTTCTGTGCAATGATATACATAACCGCAAATCCGTTGCTGATAATGGAGTGCAGCTCCTTGTCCAGACGATCCTTTACGATAGCTGGCAGCTCCTCGCCATACAGCTCGTGTGCTTTATTGTAACAGATCTCCGTCAGTGTCTTATCACTGTCCGGAATGACAGGCGGACACTTGTCCGGTCTTACCGGACTCATGACATCGATTCTGTCGGCAATCTTATTGGTATTGGTGATCACCACTTCCCTTGCCTTGTCACTGCCAAGGTATTCAAACTCCTTCAGCATTTCCTCTGTTGTCCTAAGATACAGCGGCGCCTGGTTATCAGCATCATCAAAGCCCTTTCCTGCCATGATGATCCTCCGGTAGACCTCATCCTCCGGATCCAGGAAATGGACATCACAGGTTGCCACCACAGGCTTGTTGAACTCTTCTCCAAGTGCTACGATTCTGCGGTTAAAGTCCATGATATCCTCTTCACTGTTTACTGCAGGAACCTTGGGAGAATCAATCATAAAGTGATTATTGCCAAGAGGCTGGATCTCCAGATAGTCATAAAAGTTCACGATCCTGGCAATCTCCTCCTCTGCCTTGCCATCCAGAAGCGCCCTGTACAGCTCGCCGGCCTCACAGGCACTGCCAAGGATAAGACCCTCCCTGTATTTCAAAAGAAGGCTCTTTGGCACCCTGGGATGTCTGTTAAAATACTGAAGATGGGAAGCCGAAACCAGCCTGTACAGATTTTCCCTCCCGATATTATTCTCTGCCAGGATGATCGCATGATAACTGGTCAGCTTTTTGATGATATCCGGACTGGATTCCCCAAGGGCATTGATTCTGGAAAGAGTGTCCGCTCCCCGTTCTCTCAGCATGGCTGAAAACTTCAAAAAAATATGAGCCGTACACTCTGCATCATCCACAGCACGGTGATGATTCTCCAGCGAGATGGAAAGTGTCTTTGCTACTGCATCCAGTGTATGCTTGGCCTGGTGTGTCAGAAGCACTCTGGCAATTCCCAGTGTATCCACGAAGGTAAACTTACGTGAAAGCCCCTGTCTTTTGGCATTTTCCATGATAAAGCTCATATCAAAATTGGCATTATGCGCTACCAGCACAGCATCCTGGCAGAAATCCAGGAACTGTGGCAGTATCACCTCAATGGGAGGGGCATCCATAACCATGGAGTCATTGATACTGGTCAGCTTTTCTATTTCAAAGGGGATCGGTACTCCCGGGTTCACAAAAACGGAAAACCGGTCTGTGATCTCTCCCTGCTGGATCTTAACTGCACCAATCTCTATGATCTTATTATTCACAGGAGAAAATCCCGTTGTCTCGATATCAAATACGACAAAATCTGCATTCAGATCCTGTCCCTCATCTCCGGTAACGATCTCCTTGAGATCATCTACCAGATAGGCTTCCATTCCATATATGACCTTAAAGAAATCCTGCTTATCCGGATTCGGGTCACCTGCTTCGATCCGCTTTGCCTTTTCTGCCTTCCACAGATCCTCCCACACATGATTGGCATCCGGGAAGGACTGCACAACCCCATGATCCGTAATGGCAATCGCCGGGTGTCCCCATTTATAGGCACGTTTTACAATATCCTTGGCTTCGGATACGCCATCCATATCACTCATCTTGGTGTGGCAGTGAAGCTCCACCCTCTTCTGCACACTGGTATCACTTCTTGATGTTGTAAAGTCCGGGATCTTCTTAATACCGGCTATAGATCCAATAGTCAGCTCATTATCAAACCGGTCGATCATGGTCACACCCTTCAGCTTGACAAAGGCTCCTGCCTTCATCTCTGCTGTGATCTCCTTCACCTGATCATTTCTGGCAAACATCTTGATCGTCATGGTATCGGTAAAATCTGTCACATCAAACATCAGAATGGTCTTCTCATTCTTGATCTCACGGCTGTCATAACGGATGATCTTACCACGGATCACTATCTCTCCCATATCTCCGATAATTTCTTCAATGGGTATCGCCTCTTCTTCAAAGTCACGTCCATAGATCACATCCGGATTATCAGAACGCTTTACAGACCGGTTAAAATCACCCTTCTTAAAGTCACCTTTTTTGAATTCACCCTTTTTAAACTCCTGTTTTCCGGGTGCACCTTCGGAAGGTCTTCCAGATGCTTTCATCTCCGGTGTCCCTGCTTTCACTTCCACATCTCCTGGCTTACCTTCTGTACCGGTGCCTGTCATCACTGGCTGCATATCTCCTTTAGACAGTCCGTCTTTACTGCCGTAAACTCTCGCCGTGATCTCTGCTACCTGTCTGGCGATCTGAAGCTCATCCTCTTCCTTATATTTACCGGTCTTCTTTGCCTTATAAGCTGCTGTAATATGAACTGCAAATCCACACCTTTCATTAAGGATCTTCTGCAGGATACGGATCAGTTCATCCTTCCGGCTTCTTGCCGGAACCGTATCATCAATGGTCAGATGGATCTCCCTCTCGTCAGGATAGGAAATATCTGCCCCTTTGAAAATATTATATTCTACCGGACTGTAATTCTTCAGTTCAAGCAGAATGCTGTCCCTGTACAGCTCCATCAGCTTCTCCGGCGTATACTGACCTGAAAGCTGGAACCTTTCATACAGCTTTACCCTGACTGTATAATCCTGGAAAAACTGCTTTTTTATCTCGTTTTCAACCTTCAGGACATTTTCCTTCTGGATCAGATGACGGGAAAGAAAGGTGACCCTGATAAGCTCCCTGCTCTTTGTCGTGGTCACCTTTTCGATCTCAGTCTGTTCAAACAGATCCTGATTTTTCTGATCTAATTTCAGTTTAGGAAATACCTCAAAAAACTGTTTTCCCATACCTTACCTCTGTTTCTTTAGTTCTGCCAATGATCCAGCTCATCCTTAAGCGCCGCCAGAAGCTCCTTCTCCGGTACCTTCCTGATGATCTCACCCTTTTTGATCAGAAGACCTTCAGAAAGTCCTCCTGCTATACCAAGATCCGCCTCTTTCGCTTCACCAGGGCCATTTACCGCACAGCCCATGACAGCTACCTTGATATCCAGTGGGTAATCTGCTACCAGTTTTTCTACCTGATTGGCCAGCCCGATCAGATCGATCCTGGTTCTTCCACAGGTGGGACAGGAAACAACCTCGATTCCGCCTTTGCGAAGTCCAAGTGTCCGGAGGATCAGCTTTGCTGACTTGATCTCCTCCACCGGATCACCGGTCAGGGAAACCCGGATCGTATCACCGATCCCCTTGCTTAAGATCAGTGCCAATCCGATGCTGGACTTGATATTTCCGCTGATCAGGGTTCCTGACTCTGTGATTCCCACATGAAGGGGATGATCTGTTTTCTCTGAAAGCAGCTCATGTGCCCTGACACACTTAAGGACATCTGATGATTTTATACTGATCACCAGATTGTCATAATCCATATCTTCGATCATATGTACCTTATCAAGAGCACTTTCCACGATCCCCTCTGCAGTAACACCATGGTATTTCTCCACCAGCTCCTTTTCGAGAGATCCACTGTTTACACCTACGCGGATCGGAATATTCCGCTCCTTTGCAGTCTCTACCACAGCTCTTACTTTTTCTTCTGAACCGATATTTCCGGGATTAATCCGGATCTTGTCGGCTCCGTTCTCCATAGCAGCAATTGCCATCTTATAATCAAAATGAATGTCTGCTACCAATGGAATGGTAATCTGTTTTTTGATTTCACGGATCGCCTTAGCTGCTTCCAGCGTCGGTACGGTGCAGCGGATGATCTCACAGCCAGCCCTGGTCAGTTCCTTTATCTGGGCAACAGTAGCTGCCACATCTTCAGTTCTTGTATTTGTCATGGACTGGATCAGAATAGGATTTCCTCCTCCTATGATCCTGTCTCCTATTGCTACGGTTTTTGTCTGCTCTCTGGTGAACATAATGACCTCCCACGTGATTAAATCTCTTCTTCCATGATATGTGATATGCTAAACATTTTCAAGAAGAAAAATCCGGCTTCTGCGTATCTGTCCATCTGCTTCTGTTGCCAAAAGCTGCAGAGAAACCGTTCCTTCCGGGAGGTTCTCCCCTGAAATTTCAAATCGGACTCTTTTTTCTACCGGCAGACTGGCACCCTCCTGTAAAAGCAGCTTTCTCCCCTTTTCATCCCTCATCTCAACAAAAAGCTCTCCTGTGTCTTCGCCGTCTGCATGCACCATCTGCGTCGTCCGTTCTTTCTGTGCTGCCTGCACTGTCATCACTGTACTCTCATATCCCGGCTGGAAACAGACACCCAGGAGGAAGGCCAGAAGGAAACCCGCCACATACATTCCCGGAAATGGTTTCTCGCTCAGAAGAATACTCTTTTCCCTCTTCCTGATAAATTGCTTCCTCCCTGACTTTCCAAATGCGATCCGGTGATACAGTATATCCGCTGCCAGAAAAATGCATGGTCTTTGCAGAAATGGAAACGGGAATTCTGTTTCTGGCACACCTTTAAGCAGTGGCAGAACTGCAGATGCTGCCACAAGACAGGTAAACACCATGGCAATTCCTTTTTTTAACGGGAAATGGTATCTTTGCCCTCTTCCTTCCCTGCAGGAAAGAAGTGCTTCTTTCAGTTCCTCCGTGCTCTGGTACCTGTCCCCCGGACGCTTCTTCAGGCAGATTTCTGTAACACGCTGCAGTCCCTCCGATATTCCTTTGTCATACTCCCTGACTGGATATCTCTCCTTTTCATATGCCCCGGCTCTGACACCCGTCAGCATTTCATGCAGAACAGCGCCCATACTGTAAATATCCGCTGCCTTTCCCGTACGGCCATGCATCCACTGTTCGGGTGCACTGTATCCGAGGGTTCCCAGCATAAACTGCTCCCTCCCATTTCCGCTTCCAAACAGGAATGCTCCTCCAAAGTCGATGAGCCTTAGATGCCCGTCCGGCTGTATTATGATATTGGCAGGCTTCAGATCACGGTAAATAACAGGTGGATTCTGGGAATGCAGGTAATACATGACGTCGCATAGAGCCAGCATCCAGTTCACTGCCATCTCCTCCCTGACCGCTCCAAATTTACGGATATATTGCTCCAGTGTGATTCCTTCCACATATTCCATGACAATACAGAAATTTCCTTTTTCCTCAAAGAAGTCCAGAATAGCAGGAAGACCCGGATGTGTCAGACGCTTCAGCAGCTCTTTTTCTGCAATAGCAAATGACCTTTTCTGTTCTTCTCTTCCCTTACTGACCTTCACCGCACAAAGCCTGTTCAGGTGAAGATCCTTTACCAGATAAACACATCCCATGCCGCCTTCTGCAATCGTCCGCAATACCTCATATTTATTACAAAGAATTTCCCTCAAATCCTTCTTCCTCCCTTTTCAAAAGTACATAAATGGCTGAGAGATTGTCCCTCTCCCCCTGTCTCTTTCCATAGCTTCCAATTTCAGAAAGCCGCTTCTGAATCTGTTCCTCTGTAAGGATCTCAGATGGATCCAGCATTTCCAGGAGCAGCTCCTCTGCGGCCCTGCCCCAAAATCCATCACTGCATAAAAGAAACCCTGTTTTTTTATGATATCTTCCAAATCTGACATATACCTCTGACATGGGAAAGCTTCCCATACATCTCGTCAGAATATTTCCTTCCCCTCTGTGATCCTCAGTCAACTGTCTGATCCTCTTTTTTCTGATCTCATAGATCCTGCTGTCCCCCACATGCAGGATCAGATACCTTCTTTTCATAAGCAGAAGCACAGAAAGCGTTGCCCCAAGGGATATCTCCCGGCTGTCAGCGTATTTCTGCAGCATCCCCACGGTTTCATAAAGACACCTGAAAAAACTATGTCTGATTTTCTTAGAGCTTTTCCCTTTCCTGATCAGAGGAAGGATCTCTTCGTAAAAATGCTGCTGAAGCCGTTCCATCAGGAATCCGCTTGCAACCTCTCCTGCCGGCAGTCCACCGATCCCATCACTGACGGCTGCCAGCAGAATCCGTCCCTTTCCTGTATTAACCTGCTCAACAAGGACAGAGTCCTGATTAATTTCCTTTTTTCCGCTATCCCAGTAAAACCCGGACATAACCTCCATAAAACGACCTCTTTCCCTGGAAAATTACCTGAATGCTGTCTGAACCCAGCGTTCCTGTAGAATAAAAGAATAAAAAGATTCTTCAGATGTGATCCAGTATAGTACAGAATAAAAAAAGAATCCATTGTACAAAACAGCCAAAAAGTACATTTTGGTAATTCTGTACAGGATTCTTTTTGTTTTTCGTTATTTTATCTACAACAGTTTTGATATATCATTTACCAGAACAAAGACCATCAGGATCATAAGTGCGATCATTCCGCCTAAATGCACTAATCCTTCCTTTTCCGGCGGTACCGGCTTCCCACGTACCATCTCTACCAGCAAAAATACCAAACGTCCGCCATCAAGTGCCGGAAGCGGCAGAAGATTCATAACACCAAGGCTGATAGAAAGCATCATGGCGATATTCACCATATTGATGATTACATTGGACATTCCATAATCCTTTACCGCATCGTAGGTCTGATCCACGTATTGTACCATTCCCACCGGACCTGATACTGCGTCTGCAGACAGCTGTCCCCTTACCAGCATAACAAGACTCTTAGCTGTAGCCTTAACAGTATACTCAAGTACATAAAAGCCATACTGGAAGGTCTCCGGAACTGTACAGATTTTCAGATCTGTGCCTCCCATAATTCCAATGTACCACGTATCTCCATTTTCATCATAAACAGGATTCAGGATCACTTCATCCTTTTCCCCCTGTCTCTCGTACTCAATGGTCATGGAGCCGCCCTGTCCTATCAGCGCTGCCAGGCGGATATCTTCCCACATATGGATCTTCTCTCCGTTGATCCGTGTGATCACATCCCCCTCCTGAAGTCCTGCTGCCTCAGCGGCACCGCCTTCTGTAACACTGCTTATAGTCGGCATCATGACACCACAGAACCATACAATGATCAGCGCAAAAAGATATGCGATCACAAAGTTTGCCACAGGACCTGCCAGCACCGTGGCGAATCTGGCACCTACACTGGCCTTCTGGAAAGAACCTTCTCCTTCTTCACTCTGCTCCTCTCCCATGTTCTGCCCGTCTTCTCCTTCAAAAACACAGGCACCACCAATAGGCAATAGCTTCAGGGAATACTTCGTTCCTCCCTTTTCGAAGGAAATCAGGGAAGGTCCCATTCCAATGAAAAATTCTACCACGTGGATCCCATTTTTCCTGGCGATCAGGAAATGTCCAAGCTCATGGGAAACAACAAGCACGCAGAATATGATAATAAATAAAATAATAGAAACGATCAACTTAAATTATGACCTCCTGTGACTTTCTACAAATGCATGTGCCTCTGCTTCTGCCTCAAGGATCTGCTCCACGCTGGGATTCTCTACAACCTTATGATTTTCCATAGCTCCCTGGATCAGATCATAGATCGTCAGGAAACGGATCTTCTTATCAAGGAAAAGAGCCACTGCCCTCTCATTGGCTGCGTTAAACACGGTAGGCATGCTTCCACCTGCATGAATGGCTCTATAGGCCAGCGGAAGTCCCAGAAACGTATCCGTATCCGGCTTTTCGAAGGTAATACTCTTCATCTCGTAAAAATCGAGTCTCTTCCCTGGCAGAGGCCTTCTGTCAGGATAAAACAGCGCATACTGGATCGGCAGCTTCATATCCGGCGTGCCAAGCTGTGCCATAATACCGCCATCCTCGTACTCTACCATGGAATGGATCACACTCTGCGGCTGCACTACAACCTGGATATTCTCCGGCTCCACATTAAAAAGCCATTTGGCCTCGATCACCTCAAGTCCCTTATTGACAAGGGTGGAAGAATCCACTGTGATCTTTCTTCCCATGGACCAGTTAGGGTGCTTTAAGGCATCCTCTACCGTAATATCTGCAAGCTCTTCTCTCTTCTTTCCGCGGAAGGGTCCACCGGAGGCTGTCAGCAGGATCTTGCTGACACGCTTTCTGTTTTCTCCGTTCATAGACTGGAAGATTGCACTGTGTTCGCTGTCTACCGGCAGGATCGGAACCTTTTTTTCTGCGGCAAGAGGCATGATGATATGTCCTGCTGTGACTAGTGTCTCTTTGTTGGCAAGGGCAATGGTCTTCCCTGCAGAAATAGCGGCAATGGTAGGACGGATACCGATCATTCCCACGATCGCTGTTACCAGAATATCCATATCCTCCATGGCAGCAAGGGTAAGGAGCCCATCCATGCCGCAGAGCACCTTCACCGGAAGATCTGCCACTCTCTCCTTTAAGTCCCTGGCTGCCTCTTCTGTCCACATAACAGCAAGCTGTGGCAGAAATTCACGGATCTGCTGTTCCATAAGGGTGACACTGGTTCCCGCTGCCAGGGCAGTAACCTGCAGATCCTTATTATTTCTTACGATTTCAAGCGTCTGGGTTCCGATAGAACCGGTAGAACCCAGTACTCCTATCCTTTTTATCTTATCCATTTTATTTCCTCTTTATCAGGTATTCAACAGAATTACCGGAAGCATATCAGACATTCAGCAGAATTTCCAGCAGCAGATAGATCATGGGCGCTGTGAAGATCACACTGTCAAAGCGGTCCATAACGCCGCCATGCCCAGGAATCAGCTTGCCATAATCCTTGATATCATGATTTCTCTTAATCGCGGAAGCAGCCAGATCCCCGATCTGGGAGATCACTGCACCTGCTGCACTGATCAATACAAAGACCCATGTCACATTCTGCTCCGTGATCACCGGCTCTACCACAAAGTACCCATAAAGCCCGCCTACGATCGCGGCACCAAGGACACCTCCAATGGCTCCTTCTATAGATTTCTTGGGACTCAGCTTTGGCACCATCTTATGCTTACCGATCACGATCCCCACAGCATAAGCACAGGTGTCACAGATCCAGGAGCTGATAAAGATCATCCATACGGAATAATTTCCATAGGGAAGCGTCCTTACCAGATATATGCAGGACAGCATGACCGGCGCATAGACCACGTTGAAAAAGGAACTCATGATCTGATCTGCGTGGAACTTCGGAAAAGTAAGCACATACAGAAACATAAAGGCAATCAGTATCATGATCAGAACAAGAAGAAGCATTTCTTCCTCCTGCTTTGTAAAGACCATTACGAGATAATAAGCCACAATTCCTGTATAACCAATGATCTCCAGACCGGAAGGCTTTCCCTTTTCCGTAAGACCGCAGGCCTTCATCAGTTCACGGTATGCAGTAAGGGAAAGGAATAGCAGCACAGCTGCCAGAAGATAGCCGCCCGTCAGTATTACCACAAGGGCAAGCACTACCAGCACGATACTGCTGATCAAACGTGTTTTAAACATGGACTACTCCTCCTCTATCCTGCCGTATCTTCTGTCTCTATGATTATATGCTTCCACTGCCTTTTGCAATTCTTCTTTTGAAAAATCGGGCCATGCCACCGGTGTAAAGTAAAACTCCGTATAGGCTAATTCCCATAAAAGGAAATTGGAAATTCTCTGCTCATTACAGGTACGGATCAGCAGATCCGGATCCGGGATCCCTCCCATGTCAAGTGCGTCTCCGATCTGCTCCTCTGTAATTTTCAAAGGATCCAGTTCTCCACTTTTCACCTTTTCTGCGATCTTCTGACAGGCTCTCCGTATCTCGTCCCTGCCACCATAATTCAGGGCGATCTGAAAATGCAGACCGTCATTTTCCTTCGTAGATTCCTCCAGCTCCTCTATCCGCCTCTGGATATCCGGATCCAGTCTGGTCTTATCCCCAATGATCCTGACACACATCCTGTTCTTCTTTGCAGTAGTCAGACAGGTTTTCAAATAATTACGAAGAAGCTTCATCAGGGCATCCACCTCGTCCTTTGGCCTGTTCCAGTTTTCTGTACTGAAAGCATAAACCGTCAGATAGGAAATCCCCATTTTGTAGGCTTCCTCACAGATTGTTTCCACAGTCTTGGCTCCCTGCACATGTCCGTAGTTTCTCGGCATTCCCTTGCTCTTTGCCCATCTGCCATTGCCATCCAGAATGATTGCCACATGAGTTGGCATTTTTAGATTTTGCTGCTCTGCCATATTTCCTCCTGCTTAAAAAACAGAGCCCGGAAAACGGACTCTATTTTATGTTTGTTCATTTTGCTGCCAGCCTGACCGGCTTATACCGTAAGGATTTCTGCTGATTTGGCTTCTGTCAGCTTATCTACTTCCTTGATATACTTATCCGTGATCTTCTGCAGTTCTTCTTCTAACTGCTTTACTTCATCCTCGGAAATTTCTTTAGCGATCTTCTTGAATGCTTCATTACCGTCTCTTCTGATATTTCTGACAGCAACCTTGCACTCCTCTGCCTTCTTCTTAACTTCCTTTACCAGATCCTTTCTGCGTTCCTCAGTCAGCTCCGGGAATACCAGACGGATCACAGAGCCATCATTGGAAGGCGTAATACCGATATCAGATGCAAGGATCGCTTTTTCGATCTCTTTGATCAGGCTCTTTTCCCAGGGTGCGATCTGGATCATCCTCGCTTCCGGAATGGTTACATTTCCTACCTGCTGGATCGGAGTAGGTGTTCCGTAATAATCAACCCTCAGTCTGTCAAGTACGTGAGGATTGGCACGTCCTGCACGGATTCCCTGATAATCTGCTTCCAGATGATCGATTGTTTTCTGCATTTTCTCATCATATATTTTGATCTTTTCGTTCATGGTTTTTGTCCTCCCTATACGGTTACTCTGGTTCCTGTAAATTTGCCGTTTACAGTATTCACAATGCTGTTCTCTTCATTTAATCCAAACACCCACATGGGCATTTTGTTGTCTCTTGCCAGAATGGAAGCTGTCATATCTACCACCTGCAGATTCTTCTCGATCACCTCATCGATTGTGATGCTGTCATACTTCTTTGCATCCTGACTTGTCTTGGGATCCTTATCGTATACACCATCGATAGACTTGGCAAGCAGAATGACCTCTGCCTCTACTTCAATGGCTCTCAGTACAACACCAGTATCAGTAGAGAAATATGGATGTCCGGTACCGCCTGCAAAGAACACGACCATTCCCCTGCTGAAATATTTATTGGCTCTGTCCTTGGAGAAAAGCTTGGTAAAGGATCCGCACTCAAAGGGTGTCAGCACGGCTGTCTTCATACCAACACTTCTGAAGATCTCAGAAACATAAATACAGTTCATGACAGTCGCCAGCATCCCGATCTGGTCAGCCTTGGTCCTGTCAATATTTTCACTCGTACGGCCTCTCCAGAAATTACCGCCACCGGTTACGATACCCACTTCAATCCCACTGTCTGTCAGCTCTTTAACCTGAAGTGCCACCTTTCTTACTGTTTCTTCATCAAAGCCAGTTTTTTTGTCACCAGCAAGGGCTTCACCACTCAGCTTAAGCAAAATTCTCTTCATACCAGTCACCGCCTATTTCATTTTCTTGATCTCTTCAAAGAAGGAGGTCGGATTTACTTCTGCATAGCACTGTGAACACATACCTTCGATCACGGCACCATTGTTGATCTGTACAGATTTGGATTTGATATCCCCCATGACGATAGCAGAAGAATCCAGGACAACGGGTCCCTTCACATCAATATCACCCTTGATCGCACCTGCGATCACAGCACTGTTTGCATACAGGTTTCCGATGATGACTGTACTCTGTCCTACCTTGATAGAGCCACTGCTCTTCAGTTCTCCTGTGATCTTGGCTCCTTCTGCATAGATCTCTGCTGCCTGGGAATTTCCCTGGATGGTACCTGTAATATTCAGTTTACCAAGAGCCTCCACATTACCAACAATGCTTCCTCTGACATCCAGTGCACCCTCGGTTGCAATATTACCATTGATGATCATGCTCTCAGTCAGTGTGGAAACCTCATCACTGGGTCTCTTTCCGGAGGAAGACGGCATCTCTGCTTTCTCTGCCGGCTGTGTATAAGCAGACTCCTTCGTAGCAGAAAGATTATCTACATTATCAAGCATTGCCCCGAGATCCGCATCAAAACCGTTCACTGTACTGCTTTCCTCTGCTTTTTCTGTTTCCCGGACTGCATCTGCGCCATCATCGGCCGCCTCTTCTGCTTCCGCGTTTTTCTTTGCTTCTGCCTCTTCAGCTCCCTCTTCCGGCATCAGCTCATTGACTGCCTGTGATAAATCATCCTTTAAATCTGAGAAAAATCCCATTGGTAAGTCCTCCATTCGCTTCTTTGTATCTTCATGATTCGTAACTGAAATCAATTACTTTCTTCTGTCTGTGCTTTAATAGTATGCTGCACAGGTACCGTGTCATCTGTAATAGGCAGAAAAACAGCATCCTCCTGCAGACGGATTTCTGAAATGATCTCCGGCAGGGCTTCCACCGTCGTATCTTTATTTGCTGCATCATGCATAAGTACCACACAGCTCTGCTGATTTCTGATGCCTGCAAGACAGTTCGCAAGAAGTGTCTCTGCCGGAAGCTCCCTGCTGACTGCATCCCCCGATGCCACATTCCAGTCAAAATAAGTGACCCCCTGATCCGTCAGCCAGTCTGCCAGCTTCTGCATATCTATATTACTCACGGTATTGGAGCTTCCTCCCGGAAAACGGTAAAATCTTGGCCATACACCGGTCAGTTCATATAGATATTCCTGCAGCTTTTTCATATCAGTCTGAAAATCTTCCTCAGAATCATAAATATCCGCATAAGAATGACTGTAGGAATGCATGCCAAGCGTGTGTCCCTCTTCTACGATCCTTCTGTATGCCTTTTTGGAAGCTTCATCCGTCTTCCCTACTACAAAAAAGGTTGCCTTCACATCGTAGGCCTTCAGGATATCCAGGATCTCATCCGTATTACTGCTCGGTCCGTCATCAAAGGTAAGGTAAATCTTTTTTTGACCCTCTTCTTCCTCTCCGGCTGCCGGTGTCCCTGCGTCCTGCTCTTCCTGCAAAGCTTCTCTTTCGGATTCTTCTATCGTTTCTGTCAAGAAAGCTCCTGCCAGATTTTTATTTTCATCCTCCAGCTCCTGGATAACAGCTTCCTGCTGTCTGATCCTGTCGGATAGCTGATGCGCCCGGACACTCAGTATAATACTCGCTGTCACAGGAATAAGTACAGCCATCATAACTCCGCCAAGGATCATCTTCTTCAGGCGGTTGATCCGCTTTCTGCGGGTGGCCGACTCTTCCATATGCCATCTGCTCCTTTAACACGATTTGCTTATAGTTTAACACAAAAAGAGAGCAGACTCAAGTAACCATTTGAGTCTGCCCTCAGAATTATCTTACCTTATCTGTAAGCCTGTAAGTCTGCCTTATTCTGTGATATCTGCGTACATGAAGTACCAGTATCCGTAAGGTGAATGCCAGGATCCTGTGATCTTGTCACTCTGTAACCAGAAATCGTTGTAATATGCAACAGGGATACATCCAGCTTCCTCCATCAGAATGTCTTCTGCTGTATGGAGAGCCTGTGAACGCTCGTCAGCATCCAGTGTTGTTCTGGAAAGATCGATAGCTGCATCGTAGTCTGCATTGGTGAACTTACCATCATTGTTACCATTGGTTGAGTAGAACAGATCCAGCATATTGGAAGGATCACTGTAGTCTCCTACCCAGCCGTTACGTGCAACATCAAAATCACCGTTACGACGCATAGGTGTGAAGGAAGCCCACTCAACGATATCTACCTGAAGGTCGATACCAATCTCTGCCCACGCCTGCTGTAAATATTCAGCAACTACCTTGTGGTAACCGGCATCGTTGGTTGTATATGTGATGGTCGGGAAGCCTTCCCCATTCGGATAACCGGCATCAGCCAGAAGCTGCTTGGCTTCTTCCAGATTTGCTTCATAGTTGGTAACATCGATATAAGACTTACCACCGTTTGCATTATCCTTGAACTGCTTTCCGTCCATATCGATCCAGCCGGTTCCTAGAAGATTGTCTGCAGGTGAATAGGTTCCCTGCATCAGGGTATTTGCAACATAATCACGGTCAATAGCAAGGCTTAATGCCTTACGTACCTTTGCATCCTTGAATGCATCTCTTTCAAGGTTCATGCTGAGGTAATAGGTACCAATGATAGGATCTACATAGAAATCAGCACTGTCCTTTAAGGTAGGGATCTCTTCTGTAGGAACATCCTTGATCATCTGGACTTCACCTGTCTGGTATGCACTGTATGCAGCGTTGGAATCCTCGATCAGGTTCCACTTGATACCATCAAGCTTGATTGCATCAGCATTCCAGTAGTAAGGGTTCTTAGTCATCATGATATAAGATCCGGGAACCCACTCAGATACATAGAAAGGTCCATTGCTGATGTATGTCTCAGCACTTGTTGCCCATGCATCACCATTTGCTTCTACAGTTGCCTGCTGAACAGGGCTTAAGGTAGCAAATGCTGCAAGGCTTCCGAAGTAGGAGCAGGGAGTGTTCAGAGTAACAACCAGAGTGTTGTCATCAGAAGCAACTACCTGAAGGGCGTCAAGATCACCCTCAATTGCCTTGTCATAGCCTTCTACCATGGAAAGTACAGTTTCAGCATAGGGAGCAGCTACCATAGGATCGCATACTCTCTTCCAGCTGTAAACAAAATCATTTGCATTTAAATCAGAACCATCTGACCATTTAAGACCCTCTCTTAAATGGAATGTCCAGGTAAGTCCGTCTTCGGATACTTCATAGGACTCTGCCTGTCCGGGTATCAGCTGACCATCTTCATCAACTGCCAGAAGGCATTCAAAAGAATGTAATAACATGTTACCACCATCAACAGCGCTGTTTAAAGCAGGATCAATGGTTTCAGGATTAGGTCCTACCTGTACGGATAAGATCTTCTCACCTGTTGCAGAAGCAGGGGCTTCTGCCTCTGTCTCTGTTCCAGCTGTCTGTCCGTCTGCTGCAGAATCAGTTGCTGCTCCATTGGAGCTTCCGCCGCAGGCTGTTAAGCCAAGAACCATGGCAGCTGTGAGAACGAGTGCAAGTGCTCTCTTTTTCATAATACTTCCTCCTATAATAAATAATAACTCTTATATTGTTACCATATTTAGTTACACTTGTCAATATGATGGCAGGCGGCAAAATGTCCTTTTTCAATTTCTTTCCACTCGGGAGCAGCCGCAGCACAGGTTTCATCCGCATAGGGACATCTGGTACGGAACCGGCATCCTGAAGGGGGATTTAAAGGACTTGGAACATCTCCTTCAAGCACGATACGTCTATTTTCCCTGGCCTTTCTCGGGTCGGCAATAGGGATTGCGGAGATCAGGCTCTTCGTATAGGGATGAAGAGGTCTTGTGATCAGCTCATAGCTGTCAGCCAGCTCCACCATTCTTCCCAGATACATAACGCCGATCCGGTTGGAGATATGCTTTACTGCAGAAAGATCATGGGCAATAAACAGGTAAGTCAGCCCCATCTGCTCCTGCAGATCCTCAAACATATTGATGACCTGTGCCTGAATGGAAACATCCAGTGCAGAGATCGGTTCATCACAGACAATGAATTCCGGATTCACTGCCAGTGCCCTCGCAATACCGACTCTCTGGCGCTGACCACCAGAAAACTCGTGCGGATAACGGTTTGCATGCTCAGAATTCAATCCGACCCTGCGAAGCATTTCTATAATAATGTCATATCTCTCTTTTTTGTTTGCCGCCATCTTGTGTACGTCAATGGCTTCCCCGATGATATCACCGACTGTCATTCTGGGATCCAGACTGGCATAAGGATCCTGGAAAACGATCTGCATTCTCTTACGGTAAGGCAGCATATCCACCTTGATCTTCTTTTCTACATCAAAGATCACATCACCGTCATAAATAAACCGTCCGCCGGTAGGCTCATAAAGCCTAAGGAGGGTACGTCCTGTAGTGGTCTTGCCACAGCCTGACTCACCAACAAGTCCCAGCGTTTCTCCCCTCTCAATGGTGAAGGAAACATCATCTACCGCCTGGATATATTTTTTATTTTTGCCGTATCCCCCTGCCGGAAAATACTGCTGTAAATGTTCTACCTGAACTAATGTATCACTCATTGGCTGCTCCCTTCTCCATCTCTTCCTTCTGATTCAGCCAGCACTGGGTATAATGCACCTCATCAAAGTTTGTTACCGGAGGCATTTCACGAAGACAGATCTTCATACATGCTTCGCATCTCGGTGCAAACGGGCATCCTGCAGGCGGGTTCAGAAGGTCAACGGGTGTTCCTTCAATGGGAACCAGTCTTTCATGTTCCTTTGTGTCAATTCTCGGAATGGAACGGATCAGTCCCCTGGTATACTGATGCTTCGGATCGTAGAAGATATCCTCTGTAGTACCGTATTCCACGATCCTGCCGGCATACATAACTGCGATCCTCTCGCACATGCTGGCAACCACGCCAAGGTCATGGGTGATCATGATGATCGCCATGCCAAGCTTGTCCTTCAGTTCCATCATCAGCTCCAGGATCTGTGCCTGTATGGTCACATCAAGTGCTGTTGTCGGCTCATCTGCGATCAGGAGCTTTGGTTTGCAGGCAAGTGCCATAGCGATCATGACTCTCTGTCTCATACCACCGGACAGCTCATGAGGATACTGCTTTAATCTCTTATCAGGCTCATTGATACCAACAAGGGTAAGCAGCTCTTTGGCTCTTTCCCTGGCCTGCTTTCTGTTCTTATCTGTATGGAGAAGAATCACTTCCATGATCTGATTGCCTACGGTATATACCGGATTCAGACTGGTCATGGGATCCTGGAAAATAATGGATACTTCATTTCCACGGATCCTTCTCATTTCCTTCTCACTCATTTTCTCGATCTCATGTCCATTAAACTGCAGACTACCGCCGATCAGCTTACCGGGATATGCCGTCAGCCCCATCAGACTGTAGGCTGTTACAGACTTACCGGAACCACTTTCTCCTACAATGCCAAGCACCTCGCCTTCCTTCAGATGAATGGACACATCATTTAATGCCTTTACTTCACCAGCAGGTGTGAAAAAGGAAAGTCTTTCATTTTTAATATCTACCAGATATTCTGCCATTTTCTCTCCCTCCTGCATTAATTTTTCAGCTTGGGATCAAATGCATCCCGAAGACCATCACCGAAAAGGTTAAAGCTCAGAATGATCAAGCTGATCAAAAGAGCCGGAATAAACAAAAGATACGGATACGTATTCATACCGTTGATTGCGTCACTGGCAAGGGAGCCAAGGGACGGAAGCGGTACGGCAACACCCATACCAAGGAAGCTTAAGAAGCTTTCTGTAAAAATGGATGAGGGGATCTGCAGTGTAGTGGTAACGATCAGAGTACCGATACAGTTGGTCAGCAGATGCTTTCTGATGATCTTTCCATTGCTTACGCCGAGTGCCCTTGCTGCTGTTACATATTCACTTTCCTTCAGCATCAGGACCTGGCTTCTGACCATTCTCGCCATACCTACCCAGTATAAAAGGGCAAATACAACAAAAATACTGATCAGGTTTTCACCTACTATGCCTACCCAGGCAAAGCCTGCTACATTCTTCAGCCGGGACAGGGGATCCTTTAGTGCAAAGGATAACAGTACGATCAGCAGGATATCCGGAATCGTGTATATAATATCAACAATACGCATCATGACCAGATCCACCCAGCCTCCAAAGAAGGCTGCCACAGATCCGTAAATGGATCCGATGATCAGGATGATCCCTGTTGCGATCAGACCAACTAACAGAGAAATACGGCTTCCCATCATGACACGGATGGCGTAATCACGTCCCATCTTGTCTGTGCCAAAGACATGAGGGAATACCTTTTCACCGGCATCGATCCTTGCCTGCTCCTCTGCAGAATACTGCATGGGGCGCAGGTTGTTTGCTCCCTTGATCTGCTCCTTATAGGAATAAGGATAAAAGGAAGGAACCACAAAGGAAAAGATCATGATGATAATGATCACTACAAGGCTTACCATAGCCACCTTATTTTTGCGGAGACGACGTCCGCCATCCTTCCAGAAGCTGACACTCTCACGCATGATCACCTGACTCTGCTTTTCTTCCTCTGTTGCCGGGAGAAAATCTTCAGGCTTTAATTTTAATTGAAAACTGATTGGATTTTCTTTCATGGGGTCTGCTCCTTACTTTAATTTAATTCTGGGATCTACGAGCTTGTAAACAATATCTACCACAACATTCATAATAATAATGAGTGTGGCAAGAAAGATCGTTGTCCCCATGATCAGTGTATAATCTCGTCCGTTAATGGCTGCGATAAACTCACCGCCAAGTCCCGGGATCGTAAAAATCTTCTCTACTACAAAGCTTCCTGTTACCGTATAAGCCAGAAGAGGACCCACATAGGTAATAACCGGAAGGATCGCATTACGGAGTGCGTGCTTGAAAAGGATCTTGCCTCCCGCAAGTCCCTTGGCCTTTGCAGTCCGCATATAGTCCTGCCCCAGTACGTCCAGCATGGAAGAACGCATCAGACGCATAATATAGGCTGTTGGATAAAAAGCCAGTGCCATGACCGGCATCACATAATGCTTTGCTGTTGTCAATCCCATGGTTGGAAGGATCTGCAGCTTAACTCCGAAGAAATACAGCAGAAGTGTACAGATAACAAAGCTGGGAACCGCAATACCACAGGTTGCCACCACACTGATCAGACTGTCTGCAAACTTCCCTCTCTTCAGGGCAGCAATACAGCCAAGCGGCACTCCAAGGATCAGGGATACCAGTACAGATACACCGCCGACTCTTGCAGACACTGGGAACTTCATCTTAATGATATCCATAACAGTACGGCCTCTCTGCTTTAAGCTGTCACCAAAATCTCCATGCAGTGCATCTGTGATATATGTCAGATACTGCTGGAAGAGCGGCTTATCCAGTCCATACTTTGCTTCCAACGCTGCTGTTGCCTGGGGACTGATTGCCTTTTCAGAAAGGAACGGACCACCGGGAACCAGATTCATCAGAAAGAAGGTGATGGTTGCCACCGCCCAGATTGTCACGATTGCAAGACCAATTCGTTTTGCAATATATTTTACCATAATCAAAAACTCCTTACCTTGACTAAAAAGAAAGAAGCCCGGTTATTCCACAGACAGGGGAAAACACTATCTATGAAACTCCCGGGCCTCATCACTGTTCTTCTTTTATTCAGAACGGATTACATACCTGCCTGTGCAGCAACCTCTGCTGCGAAATCGTCAACTTTCTTTTCAAGACCTTCACCTGTTTCGAAACGAACAAATTTCTTAACAGAAAGATTAGCGCCTGTTTCCTTGGAAACCTGTGCAAGGTACTGTGCTACAGTCTGCTTGCCATCTTCAGCTTTAACGTAAGGCTGCTCGAGGAGACAAACCTCCTTCAGTTCCTTGTTAAGACGTCCGACAACAGCACCCTCGATAACCTTCTCAGGCTTTCCAGCCATCTTGGGATCGTTAGCGATCTGTGCCATCAGGATCTCTTTCTCATGAGCCTTGTATTCTTCAGATACATCTGCTGTAGATACATACTTGGGAGAAAGTGCTGCGATCTGCATAGCTACGTTGGTAAGTGCTTCCTTAACAGCATCATTTACAACGTCTGTCTGTGCTTCTACAACAACACCGATTCTTCCGCCACCGTGTACATAAGATACGACACAGCCGTTATCAGCAACGATCTTCTCAAATCTTCTGATATTTAAGTTCTCACCGATCTTGGCAACCTTGGCAACCAGAGCTTCCTTAACAGTGATAGAAGGATCTGCATTCCACTTTTCTGCCATAAATGCTTCCATGTCATCTGCGTCAGAGTTTACTGCCTGCTCTGCAACTGCCTTTACAAATGTCTGGAACTCTTCATTCTTTGCAACGAAATCTGTCTCAGAGTTAACTTCAACAACTGCTGCTGTCTTGTCATCCTTTAAGGTTACACAGCAAAGACCTTCTGCTGCGATTCTTCCTGCCTTCTTCTCTGCCTTAGCCTGTCCGTTCTTTCTTAAGAACTCAACGGCTGCGTCCATATCTCCATCGGTTTCATTAAGAGCCTTCTTGCAGTCCATCATACCTGCTCCGGTAGCTTCTCTTAACTCTTTTACCATAGCTGCTGTAATGTTAGCCATCGTTATTTCCTCCTGAATCTGTTTGCTTTAATTATTCTGCATCTGCCACTTCTTCGATATCAGTAGCTTCTGTTCCCTCTGCTGCCTGAGCAAGCTCCTCTGTAACAGCTTCCTCACCCTGATTTGCCTCGATAACAGCATCAGCCATCTTGGAAACGATCAGCTTAACAGCTCTGATAGCATCATCATTACCAGGAATAATGTAATCCAGCTCTTCAGGATCACAGTTGGTATCACCAATACCGATCAGTGTAATTCCCAGTGTATGAGCTTCCTGTACGCAGATTCTTTCCTTCTTGGGATCTACTACGAAAATAGCATCGGGAATTCTTGTCATGGTCTTGATACCGCCAAGGTTCTTCTCCAGCTTCTCCCACTCTTTCTTAAGAGCGATAACTTCCTTCTTGGGAAGAACATCAAAAGTACCGTCCTCAGACATGGTCTCGATTGCCTTTAATCTGTCAATTCTGCTCTGGATAGTCTTGAAGTTGGTAAGCATACCGCCAAGCCATCTCTCGTTTACATAGTACATACCACAACGCTCAGCTTCTGTCTTAACAGCGTCCTGAGCCTGCTTCTTGGTACCTACGAAAAGAATGGTTCCGCCCTGTGCAGCGATCTCAAATACTGCTCTGTAAGCCTCATCAACCTTTCCTACAGACTTCTGCAGGTCGATAATGTGGATACCATTTCTCTCTGTGAAGATATAAGGAGCCATCTTGGGGTTCCATCTTCTTGTCTGATGTCCGAAATGAACACCTGCCTCTAATAACTGCTTCATTGAAATAACGCTCATGTCTTTACCTCCATTTGGTTGCGCTTCTGCGTATCTTCCGCTCAGCTGCCTACCCTGCGTCAAGGGCACCGGCAGGAAATTGATACACATGCTTTATAGTCATACTGGCACAGTATAGCACTAAAACCCTCTTTTTTCAAGAGGGTTTTCGCAAATTCAGCCAGATTTTCCGCATTTTTATTTTCCTTTATCTTCCAGTTATCTGCCACACAGGATCTCACTGATCTCCTCTTCCGTTGCCGTTTCCGGAATTTCATATGATCCTGTTTTGAGTTTTCTGTCATATCCTTTGGAGCACAGATAATTATCAAAGTCCCTGGCATCTGCCACAAGTCCTGCCTGCTGCAGTCTGTAAGCCACCTGATAGGAGCTGTCCCCCGCCTGGATTTCAAATGTATAAGAGCTTCCTTCCTCTTCCTCTGCAGGCTTCTGTGTCGGTCTGGCCGTCACCTCCGGTGTCTCTGTCGCTGCCGGTGCTTCCGTTGCTGCCGGTGTTTCTGCTGCCTCCGGTGTCTCTGTTGCTGCCGGTGTTTCTGCCGCTTCCGGTGTCTCTGTTGCTGCTGGTGTTTCTGCCGCTTCCGGTATCTCTGTTGCTGCTGGTGTTTCTGCCGCTTCCAGATCAGCCAGGGAATTTCCAGGCTCTACCATACCAAGGGCGGCTGCCCTTTCCCTGATCTCCCGGTCTGACAGTGTTTCCTTTCTGCTTCCCTGCGTAACACCCATGATAACAGCAGTTACCAGAATACCAATGCCAAGTCCTCTCAGATAGTATTTTAATTTCATGTAAAACTTCTCCTTTGTGCCTTTACGTATCTGCGAACAGATCCAGCACCAGCTTCACTTCCCCGATACCTAGTCCAAGCTCTTTGGCAATTGCCATATTGGACTTACCTGCCTTATGAAGCTCCCTGATCTTTTCATTATTATTTCTGCTGCCGTTCTTACCGGCTGCTGCCATACTCACATCTACATGCTTTGCAGTCTCTTTTCTGTCAGCCTGATTCTCTGACTGTGCGGCTTCCTCTGCTTTGGTCTTTGCAGGTGAGGGCTTCCGTTTTCTTGCCGGCTCCTTTGCCGCCCCATCTGCACTCTTCCTTTTTCTGGCATTTCCTGCTTCAGCGCCTGTTTCTGCCATACCGGAGGCTTCAAGTGCCACTGCCCCTGCTCCACTCTCTGCAGTCAGATCCGGAAGCACCGTAACCCGTTCCGCCTGTATGGGACTGAATTTCGCCTGCTCCAGTTCTTCTTTCAGTTTCCCTTCTACTGTCATGGCCTCACTGACTGTATTTTTCAGCTTATCATGCTTGTCATTCAGCATATCATAAAGGAAAACGGCCTCTTTATGGTTTTTGCCGATCTGCTCCAGAACCGTGTTTGAAAATTCATTAATTGCCATGATCTTTTCATTGCTTGTTTTCTCCATGACACGTTCTGTCTTTTCCATGGAATATTTCACAGTTTCCTCTACAATATCATTTATCTTCTGCTGGGCTTCCCTGACTTCACCCTCAATTTTCTCCCGAAGCTCTTCTTCCGGTATCCTGACCTCTACCCCCTCCTCTTTTTTCTCCTTCTTTCCTGTAGGAATTAAAAAGCTGATGGTAAATACCAGGGCACCTGCAATCAGCAAAATCAGTTCTGTTGTATTCATGTTCTCACCTGTATCTTTAAATTTTTATGTCAAAGCCGCCGTAGCCGCCTGCAGACGGCTTTTTCTTTTCTTCCTGCTTTTTGCGCTTTTTGCCGCCATCTCCATAATAATGGCCGTTTCCACTATCCTTGGCATCAAATCGTTTTCCCTCATTCTCAGCCTTGTCGCCATGCTGTACCTGACGAGCCTTCACTTCAACCTTCTGCTCTGTTTTCTGATGGATATTGGCCTGCTCAACAAACCCTCTGCTGTCTTCCTGATGTTTGATTGCTGTAAAATCCTGGGCTCTGGTGATCTGCCCCTGCAGTTCTACTCTGCTAATCGTCATAGGCACTCCTTCTGTCCCCTATAAAGCAGACATTTTTACATCGCCCTGCTCTTTTTTAAACTTGCAGTGACGCATACTTTCCTTAACAACAAGAGAAACGTCCGAAATACATATCTTCGTTCCAGCATATACCTCGCCAGATACCTCTACCTTTGCACCGCTGCTCTCCTGCAGGACAGACTGTAAGCCTGTCAGTTCCTCATTATTATTAGCTACGATCTCCTTAAGCTGCTTTTCCTGCTGCACCATTTCCTGAAAACCCTTCAGCTGATCCGGCCGAAGCTTTACACCCTGTGCCATCTTCTTTGACAATGCTGCCAGAACTGGTTGGATCTGTGCGATCATCCTGCTGCTTTCTGTCACCTGCTTCTGAAGCTCCTGCAGTCTTGCCTTCTTGAGTGGATCCATTCCCACCTCTACAACCGTATCCGTCCCCATGGGAGACCCGAGCGTCTTGACCTGAATCAGGCTGGTAGCACATACTTTTCCTCCGGTAATAAATCCTCTCTTACCTGTAACTACGATCTGTGTTCCTGCAGTTACCCTGCTGTGAAGGATCGATTCTGTGGAAACGCTGCCGCCTGCTGATACCCTGGCATTTTCAAGGAACTTGGCTACAATGTTTCCACCGGCCTGAAGCTCTCCTTTTGCCATGCCGTTCATACCTCTTGCTATGATGATATTACCACCTGCAAACAGTCCGGCTCCCTCTACGATACCTGTTACTTCTATGTCTCCTCGTGCCCTGACCTCGAAATTGGCACAGACATTTCCATTGATCCTGACACTACCTTCATAGTCGAGATTTCCGGTAGAGGTGTCCACATTTTCCACCTCCAGTACATCTGATACAAAGACAGATCCTTCTACCAGCATGACATGCCCGTCTGTCTCTGCCGTCAGCACTGTCTTATCTTCGGAAATGGAAATATTTCTCCCATAATGAAGGACACCCGCCTTTACTTCTCTTGGCGGAATCTTTTCTCCATATACAGTAGATCCTGCCTCTCCCCGGTCTTCCGGATAGAGTCTTGCAAGGACATCTCCTTTTTTGCAGTGATTAATTGTATTCAGATGAAAGAAATCTACACTCCCGTCTTCTTTCAGTGTGGGTCTTGCCTTTTTGTCTGTCTGGAAATAATATTCTATCCTTGCATCAGATCCGTTTCTAGGTGCTTTTCCAGTAGCAGCCTGCAGGTCTGTACAGTATCTGACATGCGAAAGGAAGTCAAAGATCTCATTCCTGCGCACACCATAAGTGATCCTTTTAAAAGTAAGATCCCGGATCAGCTCCTGCGGCTTCAGGCTCTCTCCATTCTCAGATGCCGGATAAAATCTGACAATCACGCTCATGCGGTCTTCACTTGCAAGCAGGCTGTAGCTTTCATTTACCTCTTTGCAGGCTTCCCTGTTCAGCATAAGCAGATATATCTCCTGTCTTGATGCAGCTGCATTCTGTAACCCTTTTGAAAGCGCAGGCGTATCATAAGGAATCTGGTTTCTCGTCAGATACTCCATAACCTCTTTCACATTGACAGCTTCCCCACCGTCCTTTGGTGCAAAGACCTTAAGTCCTGTTCCCTGCGGTCCACACACCAGCTGGAAATACCCATTTTTCATAGCAATACCCGTCCCCTCTCACTACCTCTGTATCAGCTCTCCTGAAAATGCTAAGCCTCTGCTACCGGGAAAAGATCCCCATATAATTTCCCATTTTAGCTTTCATTTTCTGCAGTGCACGTGTATGCAGCTGCGAAATTCTGGACTCTGATACCGCAAGGATATTACTGATCTCCTTTAATGTCAGATCCTCATAATAATAAAGAAGGATCACCTTCTTTTCTTTTTCTGTCAGAAGCTCCAGTGCCTCTGCCAGCTTCTTTTTCAGTTCATCCTTTTCGATCACGTCCTCCGGCTCGTCATAGCGATGCTGGGTACTCTGCAGGGAAGGAACCTCACTTCCCCCCTCCAGGAATTCATCCAGCGATACCACCCCTGTTATCTTCATCTGTGACTGCCAGCCAGTATATTCGTCCGCTGAAATACCAAGCTCCCCGGCAATTTCCTCATCTGTTGCCGCTCTGCCCTTTTCAGCTTCAATGGCCTTCATGGCCGCATCTATTTTTTTCTGTTTCTGACGGATCGTTCTCGGGATCCAGTCCATTTTCCGAATCTGATCCAGTATTGCTCCCCTGATCCGGAGGCTGGCATAGGTTTCAAATTTGACAGCCTTCATATTGTCATATTTATCTATGGCATCTATCAGACCAAATACCCCATATCCAACCAGATCATCATATTCTACATTGTATCCAAGATACATACTGAGCCGTCCTGCCACCAGCTTTACAAGCGGAGCATATTCCAGTATGATCTGTTCCCGTATTTCTGGTGACCTGTTTTTGGCATAGTCTTCAAAAAGCCTGTTTCTTGCTGCTTCGTCCATGGTAACCTCCGATACAGTTCTTCCTCAGCCATAGACTATTTTTCTTCCTTTTCAGCCTCTTCCTTCTTAGCCTCTTTTTCTATGACTTCTCCTTCTTCTGCCTTCTGTGTCTCTTCCTTTTTCTGGATCTCATCCAAAAACTTTACCATTTTCTTCTGGATAAAAAGGCCCACACAATAAAAGAACAGCATTGACAGAAGCAATATGGTAAGCCGCTGTGTCATGTCATAATCACTCAAGAACATGACAATGGATACCACTGCCCCTGCAAGCAGCATCAGAAAAGGAGCAAACAGCTTTTTATTACTCATATTGTTTTCTCCGGCTTACCGATTGCCCGAATCACATAATCCCCCGTTTTAGGATAGAAAATAACTGTCCGGCCATAATTCTCTCCGGTATCCTCTGAAAGGAGCGGGATTTTCAGTTCACTCAGCTTCTTCCGGCTGGCCGCTGCGTTTCTGTCCCCTACTCTCATGGCTTCATTACCGCTGCCAAAGGAGAACATCTGTGCGCCGCCGGCGATCTTGGCTACCAGACGGTTCCTGTTTCCACCCTTTTTCACAATTGCATCTACCAGGTCTTCAATTCCGGTATCTGCAAATTTGGGTCTGTTGGTATTATTTCTGATTTCTTTACTGTCAGGCAGCATAATATGTACCAATCCGCCAACTCCTGTCCCCGGATCCCGGATCGCAATTCCGATGCATGAACCAAGCCCGAGCGTGGTAACAGCATCATCTCCACTGCAGACTGCCATATCCGCCATTCCTACCTTATATACTTCACCCATAGCAAAAGAATCTCCTTTACCCTACATCACACCAAGTGCTGTCAAAATCTTTTCATAAGATTCCATATCGGGTATCAGTATAAAATAACCATCCAGCTCTACTGCATCTGAGAACTGTGTCTGCACAAGAAGAATCTTATCGGCATATAATCCAAACTCAACTGCAGGCACGCTTAAAAGCGCCCCTGCCATGTCTATTCCAAGCTGTGGTACAGAAGGATAGATCTTCAGCCCTGTCAGGGAAGAGAGTGCATTTAAATATGCACCGGTAATGATATTACCTACTTCCTTGATCGCAGAGCATTCCATTTCGCCAAATTCATGGCTGGTAATCTCATCTTCTGTAACACCCAGCATGCCACACATCAGCTTATTAACAAGATGGGCTGCAGAGACCTTCTTCTGGATAAACATCATGCTTCCTTCAATATCGCCCTCTACCTGGAGATAAATACCTACCATCAGTTCATCTTCACCGCCAACCAGTTCTCCAAGCTTATTAAAATCAAGCAGCTGAACCTTGGGAACAGACATATCTACCTTGCATCCGATCATCTGTGCAAGTGCGGTCGTAGCATTTCCTGCACCGATGTTGCCAAGCTCTTTCAGCACATCGTAGTACTGGTTCGTTAATTCGTCCATATTAAGATTTTTCATGAAACTCTCCTAACTGATTATGCTTTATTTTTCAAGTAAGACCGAATTCAGATCCAGTAAGGAAATCAGCTCTTCTCCGTTTTTTCCAATGCCGGAAATAAAATGACTCTTATTCTCATTTCCATCATACGCCATTTTTTCAATACAGTCAGTAGTAAGTGTTACCACTTCCTTTACTTCATCCACAATGATGCCGATTGTTCCATGCTGCTCATGCTTCAGGATAATAATCCTTGTAGATTTGACCTCAACATCCTCAGGAAGACCCATCTTTAACCGGATGCTCATCACAGGAATCACTTCTCCACGAAGATTGATTACTCCCCTGATATAGGATGCTACCTTGGGAACTCTTGTAATATGCTGCATACGGACAATATTATCTACATATCGTATATCAATACCATACTGCTCTTCGCCAAGCCGCACAACGATATACTGTGCTGCTGCTGCTTCTTCTGCTGCTTCAGCTGTTTCTATTGTTTTTAACTGATCCATCTTCTAAATCCCCCTGTTCTAAATGAGTGCATTGGCATCCAAAATCAGTGCTACCTCGCCGTCACCGAGAATGGTTGCACCGCTGATGATCTTGCACTTGTTAATATATTTGCCAAGTGATTTAATAACGATCTCCTGCTGTCCGATCAGCTCATCCACAACCAGCCCCGCCAGCTTCTCGCCCTTCTTCACAATAACGACTACCATATTTTCTTCCGGAGACTTCTGACTCTCAATATCAAGTTCTTTGCTCAGTCTGACAAGTGGGATCACATTTCCTCTCAGGTTGATCACTTCGTTATTTCCAACCAGCTTGATCTCAGCCGGATTGATGTCCTCAATTGTCTGGATACTGCCTAGAGAGATCGCATACTTCTCACCACCGACAATAACCATCAGTGCCTGGATGATAGCAAGGGTCAGCGGCAGTCTGATGATCCATGTGCTTCCTTCTCCAAGCTTGGATTTTACCTCTACCTCACCGCTTAAGGATTCGATCTTGGACTTCACGACATCAAGCCCGACACCTCTTCCAGATATATCGGTGACCTTCTGGGATGTAGAAAAGCCTGCATGGAAAAGCAATCCAATGATATCCTTCTCGCTCATGCTATCGGCCTGCTCCGGTGTGATCACTCCTCTTTCGATCGCCTTCTGTTTGACAGCCTCTGTATCAATACCATTACCGTCATCTCTTACTTCGATGACTACATTGTTGCCATCCTGATAAGCATCCAGGAAAATAGAACCAACCTCCGGCTTTCCTCTCTTTGCACGTACCTCTGCTGATTCCAGTCCATGATCCGCGCTGTTACGGAGCAGATGCATCAGAGGATCCCCGATCTCATCCACCACAGTACGATCCAGCTCTGTTTCCTCACCTGTCATGTACAGTTCCATCTTCTTATTCAGCTTCTTGGACAGCTCACGGATCATTCTCGGGAACTTGCTGACTACGCTTTCAATGGGAACCATCCGAACCTTCATGACAGACTCATGCAGGTTCGTGGTTACACTTTCCAGATATTCAATCTGCTCATTAAAGCCTGCACCTGTCGCTCCTTCTGTGCTGGAAGCAGATACCAGTGAGTTTTTGGCTATGATCAGCTCACTGACAAGGTTCATCAGCACATCCAGCTTCTCAATATCAACGCGGACAGTCCTGTTCACTACCGGCTTTCCACCCTTTTTATCTGTCTGCTGCTTAACTGGTGCACTGTTCTGTGGTGCCGCTGCAGGCTTGGTTTCCGGCTTTCCTGCCACTACAGCCGGTTTTTCCTCCGGCTCCTCTTTCACTGATGTATCAATATTGATCACATCGCCGACAACGGAAGCAATCTCGGATACATTCTCCGCAGCCTTGATGATCTCTTCAAGCGGCTGGTCGGAGATTATGATCAGGCTGAACTCCAGGTCAAACTTTTCATCCTCTATATCCTGTGCAGAAGGATTGCAGACAATGATCTCTGCCTTTTCCTCCACTGCCTTATAAACAAGAAATGCTCTTGCAGCCTTTAGAATACAGGTTTCCTGTATACGGATCGTCAGACCATAGACCTGCTTTCCCTGTTCCTTTGCCGTGGCAATCACATGCTTTTCCGGATCTCCAAGTGAGATCTGCTCCCAGCTGCGGCCGGTACCCTCTTCTGCCTTTGGCGACTCTTCCTTCGTTTCCTTCTTCTGCTCTTCCATCTGGGCATCAGATTTGCCCTCCTTCAGGAACTCATTCAGCTGTTCTATAAGAGGCTTGTTATCATTCGTCCCCTCATCTGATGTTTCCTGAATATTATTGGTATACTCGTCCAGCGCATCCAGACACTGGAACAGGATATCTATCAGGTTGGAATTGACCTTCAGGGATCCGTTCCTGATCTCTGTAAAAACATTCTCCATATCATGAGTCAAATTCTGCATCCTCTTATAACCCATGGTGCCTGCCATTCCCTTCAGGGAATGTGCTGCACGGAAGATCTCATTGATCGTATCTGCATCCTCCGGGTTCTGCTCCAGATTCATGATCTGTGTGTTCAGGCTTTCCAGATGCTCTCTTGATTCATCCAGGAAAATACCAAGGTACTGATTAACATCCATTTTAAATTACCCCCACGTTCTTTGTAATCTCACCGGCAATCTGTGTCAGTGGCAATATTTTATCCGCCAATTGTGCCTGGACAACGCTTTTTGGCATACCATACACCGTACACGTTTCCTCATCCTGTGCAATCACGGTAACTTTCTTTTTTTCTTTGAGATGTCTGATCCCCTCTGTGCCATCTGCTCCCATTCCGGTAAGCACCACACAGATAATCTCATCATAATTACTATCCATCAGGGATTCATACATATAATTGGCACAGGGCCTCACCCCTTCTCTTGGCGGTTCGTCCATGTAATGGAGCGTTTCTTTTCCTGCTTTTTTTCTGATCTCCATATGTCTTCCGCCTCTGGCAAGATAAGCATGTCCTTTCTCGGCGGCATCACCCTCTGCTGCCTCCTTGACAGAAAGTCCTGAAAGCTGGTCAAGCCGGATAGACAATGCCTCTGTAAAACCTGCAGGCATATGCTGTACAATAAATACAGGAGCATCTAACTCTGCCGGAAGAAACGGGATCAGACTCTGCAGCGCTTTGGGTCCACCGGTAGAACTGGCTATGGCTACTGCCTTACTGCCGGTACTCTTTACACTCATTCTCATCTTTTTTCTCTTTCCTGTTGATTATTGCTTATATTATATCACGCCAGTTGCTTCACATGGGTGCAAAGTGATCATTCTATGTTTTTTTCTCTTTTTCTGTGCTTTCTTTCCTCTTCAAAGATAAACCGTATGATCTCTTCTCTTTCCATGGTATCGATATTGATATACTGGGCACGGTGCTCGTATAGCCCCCGGTGCTCATCCAGCTCCCTGACAGCGATCACTTTTGCGATCAGTGTGTACTCTTTATCTTTTCCGTCGATCAGGAGATGATATTTGCAGCAGATCAGGCTTCCCTGTTCATAAGCATAGTCTCCTACGAACCGGATTCCACCGCCACTGATATCAACAATAATGCTGCGGGTCAGCGGAAGTCCCGGTACCAGATAGTTATTATTCTGTTCAACTGCCTCTATCTCCTCTTTCTGCAGACTCCTTGCATTCATTTCCAGTGCACAGCTGAGACGGTAATATTCTCTGCGCTGGAATCTTCTTAAGTTACTGGTCAGCTCCAGCAGAAGAAGATATTTATTGTCTGTCTTGTATCTGTCTATAATTTTTGCAAAGCACTGATACAGTCCGTTTGTTGTATAAAAATACAGATCAAATTCTTCATCTACCGGAAGCAGGATCAGCTTTGATTTTTCCATAGGCATATAGATCTCCAGACGATCCTCTGATACTACATCATATACAGTAGTCTGATAAACCTTCTTTTTTTCTGTTTCTCCTGTGAATTTTACCCGTCCGGCGGACTGAATCTCCACTCTGTTTCCCGGAACCACATATTTTGACAGCATCAGTTCTCCCCCTGACCTCTATTTTTCTTGTTGCCTATCATATGTGCAAAAAGGGCTGCCATGCCACGTCTTGCCACATTTCTGTTTAGTTCCACATTCATCAGCCTTGCTGCGATCTCCTCATAAGCAAGTGCTGAAGGCGCTCCCGGATTCTGCAGGGAAACCGGCATCTGCTGCATGACCGCCCTGCTTAAATGGGTATCGTTCGGCACTGCTCCCAGGTATTCCATAGAAAGGCTTAAGTATCTGGTTACAACGGAATTTAATTTGTCATACAGGATCCTTCCCTCCTCCTGTCCGGACACTTTATTAGCGACCATCTTGATCCTGACTGCCTGTTCTTCAAAGTCAGGATGCCTTCTCAGTGCTTTCAGCAGGGAATAGGAATCCGTAATAGAAGTGGGCTCCGGTGTCGTCACCAGCAGGATCTCTCCGCTGGCTACCAGGAATTCCAGCACGGAATCGGAGATCCCCGCTCCTGTATCTATAATGATCACATCTGCAATAGAATCTAACTCCCTCAGGTTTCCGATGATATAAGTCAGATATTCCTTACCCAGGTTGGAAAGTCCCGCTATCCCGGAGCCCCCTGAAACAAATCCCACATCCATAGGACCCCAGGTGATAATTTCCTTCATGCTCTTTCCCTGATATATCATATCACAGAAATTGTGCTTGGGAACTGTTCCAAACATGATCTCTATATTGGCAAGTCCGAAATCCGCATCAAGGATCACCACCTTCTTATCCATTTTACGAAACTGGATCGCCAGGTTAATTGCCGTATTGGATTTTCCCACACCGCCCTTACCACTGGTCACTGTGATCACTCTTGCTTCAGGCTTTGCTATATTATTCGCCTTTATGATATTTCTTAACTGCTGTGCCTGATCCATTCCTTACCTCTCATTCAATTCATACCTTTTCCAGTCTCATTACTTTCTTGCGTCTTTTCTGCCGCCAAGCAGCAGCTTTACTGTTTTCTGTGGATTAAAGCTTTCCAAATCATCCGGTACATTCTGTCCGCAGGTAACGTAGCAGATCTCTGCTCCTGTATAAAGCCTGATATTGAACATATTACCCCGTTCCTCTGTTTCGTCCAGCTTGGTAAAGATCAGTCTGTAATCAGTTACCTCCCGGTAAGCATCCACGATCTTCTTCAGGTCATTATATTTTGTTGTAGCAGAAAGAACCAGGAATACATCTGTATCTGTCAGTCCATCTGCTGCATGGATCAGTCCCTTTATGATCTCTCTCTGATCTTCATTCTGGTGGGCATGTCCTGCTGTGTCCACCATGATATAATCATAATCCTGGAAATCGCGGACTGCCTGGCTGATCTCTTCTGCGGAATAAATGACTCTGAAGGGTACCTCCAGAATACCGGCATACGTCCGAAGCTGTTCAGCCGCAGCGATCCTGTATGTATCTGCTGTCAGAAGAGCTACCTTCTTTTTTTTATCAAGCTGATATTCTGCTGCGATCTTGGCAATGGTTGTTGTCTTGCCAACACCGGTCGGTCCGATAAAGAACACAACTTTTGGTCCCTTCTGGCTTTCTGTCAGTTCCTGTGAATTTCCAAATTTCAGTATCATTTTCTGATAGACATCCGCCAGTGCATGATCAAACGGTGTTCCCGGCTTGTTGTTCTTCTCCATCTCATCAATGATCAGGTTTGCATATTTTTCATCCACTTCATTATCCAGCATGGTATTGTATACCAGTTTGATAAATCGGGACATTTCATCTTCCTTTATCTCTTCTTCTGGCGCTTCTTCTGTTTCTTCCTCAGGCTTTTTCAGCTGCTGCTCCAGAAGACTGTGCAGACTGTCCAGCTTCTCTTCGATCACACTGTTTTCCAGCTGCTTTTCAAAATCCTTCTGTCCCTGAGGATCTCCTTCCGCCACATGCCGGCTCTCTGCTGTTTTCTCTGCTTTTACAGCATTACCATTCTGGGTGTCTGTATTCTTTCGCAGTGACTGCACCTTCTGTTCGCTTTCTTCTTCAAGAGCCACCGTGACCTCTGTCAGCTGTGGAAGCAGGAATCCAAAAGGTCCTTTCCGTTTTACCTTGCGCACATTCATGATCACGACTGCGCTTCCCAGTTCTTTTTTTGCAGCTTCTACTGCATCATTTTCTGTTTTTGCCTGAAATTTCTTTATTATCATGCTGTCACCATTCCTACCGACTGCAGTTCAACATTATTCTCTATCTCATTATAGGATACTACGATCAGATCCCTGTAATAATCCTCAGTCAGACGCTTAAAGTACATTCTTACAATGGGAGATGTTACAATGATCGGATTCTTGCCCAGGTTTTCCAGCTTGGCAATCTCATCCCCAACACTCTTCATGATCGCCTTCGTTTTTTCGGGATCCAGCGTCAGATATGCACCGTTCTCTGACTGCTTTACGCTTGCCATGATCTCCTGCTCCAGCTTCGGATCCAGCGTCACTACACTGGTGGTTTCATTAGCTGGGAAGAACTTGCTGGAGATTGCTCTCTTCAGGCTCTGTCTCACATACTCTGTCAAAATATCTGTATCCCTTGTAGAAGGTGCATAGTCCGCCAGTGTTTCAAATATAGTGAGCAGATCCCTGATGGAAATTCCCTCCTTTAAGAGATTCTGCAGCACCTTCTGGATCTCGCCAAGGCCAAGCAGCTTTGGTGTCAGCTCTTCAACCAGTGAAGGATTGGTATCCTTCAGGTTATTAACAAGATTCTGTACATCCTGTCTGGTAAGGAGCTCTGAAATATGCTGTCTGATGATCTCTGTCAGATGCGTTGCTATAATGGACGGCGGATCTACTACGGTATAGCCAAGACTCTCTGCTCTTTCCCGCTGTCCCTCTGTGATCCAGATAGCCGGCAGATGGAAGGATGGCTCGAAGGTAGGGATACCTGTGATCTCTTCCTCTACATAACCGGGATTCATGGCCATATAATGATCAAACAGGATCTCACCTTCACTAACCTGGATTCCCTTGATCTTGATAATATACTGGTTCGGGTTCAGCTGGATATTGTCACGCAGTCTGATGATCGGCACTACAGTACCAAGCTCAAGTGCGATCTGTCTTCTGATCATGACTACACGGTCAAGCAGATCACCACCCTGATTCACATCAGCAAGGGGGATGATGCCATACCCAAATTCCAGCTCAATAGGATCTACCTGCAGCAGACTGTTGACATTTTCAGGCTGCCTGATCTCCTCTGCTGCGATCTCCTCCTCGTCTACCTCATTCTCAATCCTGGCTGTTTCAATCTCTCCGGCGATCACACGGCCACAGACAATGAATACCAGTCCGAGAGTCAGGAAGATCAGTGTCGGGAAAGGAGTCACGATACCAAGGGTACAGATAATGATCCCTACTATATATAACGCCTTGGGTATTCCAAACACCTGTCTGATCAGCACTGCACCAAAATCGGCATCCTTTGAGCCCTTTGTTACCAGAATACCTGTTGACAGAGAGATCAGCAGAGACGGGATCTGGCTGACCAGACCATCACCGATTGTCAGGATCGTATAGGTATTTAACGCGTTGTTAAAGTCCATTCCACGTCTCAGGACTCCCATGGCAATACCGCCCACAATATTGACTGCAGTAATAATAAGACCTGCCGTGGCATCTCCCTTTACATACTTCACAGCACCATCCATGGAGCCAAAGAAGCTTGCCTCCTCCTGGATCTTATCTCTTCTTCTCTTGGCCTCTGCATCATTGATTGCACCGGTATTCAGATCCGCATCGATCGCCATCTGCTTACCGGGCATGGCATCCAGAGTAAAACGTGCTGTTACTTCAGCCACACGTTCAGAACCTTTATTGATGATCATAAACTGGACAATGATAAGGATCAGGAAAACGATCGCACCTACGATCAGGTCACCGCCTCCGACATAATTACCGAAGGTCTGGACCACTTCACCAGGATCCCCCGTTGTCAGAATCAGTCTTGTGGAAGAAATATTCAGGGCGATCCTGAATATCGTGGTGAACAGAAGGATGGTCGGAAAGAATGACATATCCAGAACCTCCTTGGCAAACATTGCCGTAAACAGGATCGTAAAACCAAGAGCTATATTACAGGCAAGGAGAATATCGAGAAGCCAGCTCGGGATTGGTATGATCATCATTACAAAGGCTGCAACCAGATATGCTGCAACTGCCAGATCCTGTTTCTTCATCTTTTTTCTCCTTTCCTTTTATTTATGCTTTACCCTTCAGATGATATACAAACGCAAGTACTTCTGCCACCGACTGATAAAGCTCCGGTGGGATCAGTCCCCCAATATCCACGTTAGCATACAGCATTCTGGCAAGCGGCTTATTCTCTACGATCTCCACATCATGCTCTCTGGCGATCTCCTTGATCTTCTGTGCCAGAAAATCCTCTCCTTTAGCTATGACATAAGGCGCATCGTATTTATCAGGATCATATTTGATCGCCACCGCATAATGAGTCGGATTGGTAATGACCACATCTGCTTCCGGAAGCTGCTGCATCATACGTCTTCTGGACGCTTCCTGCATCCTCTGCTTCTGTTTACCCTTGACCTGTGGATCTCCCTCCTGATTCTTATACTCATCCTTGACTTCCTGCTTGGTCATCTTCATGTCTTCTTTAAACTTATGCTTCTGATATGCATAATCCAGAAAAGCGATCACCATATAGACAGCAGAGATCCTGATCCCCACATCAATGGCAGTTTCTCCCACCAGCGAAATCGCCTGATTGAGGCTCATATCATACAGTAGAAAAACACCTGCTATTTTATCCTTCATGTAGCTGTAGACAACATAACATATAATGCCGATCTTAGCTATGGATTTCAGAAGCTCGATCAGTGCATTTGCTGAAAAAATACGTTTAAATCCAGATATGGGATTGAGCTTGCTGAACTTTGGCTGCAGAGGCTTGCTGGTAGGCTTCCACTTAACCTGTACCACATCACATACAACTGCAACTACTACTCCAATCAGAAAAACAGGAGCCAGCATCAGAAGCGTCTTCAGGATGACCGTATGGAGCAGGACAAAAAGCGCTGCTACCGGGATCTTTCCTCCATACATGGTGATTGCATCCGGGATCTGGTTGTAAATACCGGAGAAACAGTCTACCATATTTTCCCCGAGACTTCCCACATATACCTTTAGCAGTATGAACATGGCAAGCAGTCCAAAAGCATTTCCTATCTCCTTACTTTTGGCTACCTGTCCTTCTTTTCTGGCATCTTCCAGTTTTTTGGCGGTAGGCTCTTCTGTCTTTTCCCCGCCTGGTCCATCCTTTGCAAAAAACTGCAGATTATATTCTAAAACCATAGAGCTTTCCTTTTATGCACTCATTACCCTGACAAAGCTGACAACCATACGCTTCATCTGTTCGTAAATGAAGCCTGCCGCATCCGGCAGCATCGCCGTTGTTACAAAAAGCACACAGAAACCCACCAGCACCTTCATCTGGATACCAACTGCAAACATATTCAGCTGCGGTGACACCTTGGCAAGAATGCCAAGCACAGCATTCAGGATAATCATCACTGCAAAGATCGGCAGGCAGATCCTGAAGCCTACGATAATATAATCTCCCATAAAGGTGATCAGTGCCTGCAGCAGTGCATCGTCATGGAACACCGCTCCATTAATGGGAATCAGTTCATAAGTCTCAGCAAGTGCTTTCAGCAGATATCTGTGCATGCCGGAGATCATGAGCAGAAGCAATACCATATAATTGTAATATACACCGGTAATCGTCGTCTGCTGTTTGGTAGCAGGGTCAAACAGACTGGCCATGGAAAGCCCCATCTCCATATCTGCAATCTGCCCCGCAAAGGATACTACCGCCGTGCAGAGGTTGGCTCCAAAGCCTATCAGGAATCCGGTTACTGCCTCTTTCATAACAATAATGGTATATCCTGTCAGTGTATCATATGCAGCCTCCTGCTCCGGTCCTGTCTGATATAACAGAACCGATATAAAAAAAGCAAGTCCCACACGCACTCTTGACGGCGTATTGCTCATACTGAAGAATGGTGCAATATAGACAAAGCTGGCAACCCTGACAAAAATAAGAAGAAATAATTCAAGATCACCATAGCTGAAACTGTAATCTATCATATCCTACCTGGTATACAGACTGAAATTAGACCACAGTCTGTTCATAAATTCTGTTATCTGCGTAAGCATCCAGTTTCCCAGCACGATAATGGACAGAAAGACTGCCAGTATCTTGGGTACAAAGGTCAGTGTCTGTTCCTGGATCGATGTTACTGTCTGAAAGATACTGATCAGAAGCCCCACGATCAAAGACACCAGAAGAATCGGCGCTGATACCTTGATCACAAGAAACAGGGCATCGCTGGCAATTGCCGTAACGTCATCAATACTCATTGCTTATGCTCCTTCCATCATTTGAATGTCCTGACCAGATTCACTATGATCAGATTCCATCCGTCTGCAAGTACAAACAGCAGGATCTTGAACGGCATGGATATCGTTGTAGGCGGCAGCATCATCATACCCATACTCATCAATGCTGATGATACCACCATATCGATCACGATAAACGGTATATAAATAATAAAGCCAATGATAAACGCTTCCCTTAGCTGTCCCACCATAAAGGCCGGTGCCAGCACTGATAACGGAATATCATCCAGCGCCCCGCTCTCCCAGCTGTCACCGCTGATATCCATAAATACATCCACATCCTCTGTCTGTGTCTGCTTATACATAAATTCCCTGAGTGGCTGGATCCCTCTTTCCAAAAATTCCTGCTGGTCGATCTCACCCTGCTCCATGGGGACAACCGCTTCCTCATAGATCTGTGTCATGTAAGGACGCATAATAAAAAAGGTCAGAAATAAAGCTAACCCAATCAACACCTGATTCGGAGGCGCTGTCTGGGTATTTAAAGCCGACCTTGTAAAATGCAGAACGATCAGTACCTTCGTAAAAGAGGTAAGCATGATCAGAAGGGTTGGTGCCAGTGCGATCAGCGTCAGTGTGATCAGAATCCTTAAGGATCCACTCACCTGTCCGTTTCCATTATTATAGGTAACTGTCATCGTATTGGCAATATTCAGTTCCGAAAGCTCGTCAGGAGTGCTGGCCGTTCCCGGTTCTTCAATATTCGTCCTTTCCTCTGTACTGCCCGTAAGGTGGGAATCCACCTCTGTTGCATATACACTGGAAGAAGGGATAATAGACAATATGCCCACCGTCAGCAGCAGGCATATGATTTTCATTATTCTGTTTGCATGGAAAAACTTTTTCATGCGGTTCAAAACTCAGTCATCCTCTTTTGCGTTCTGTTTTTTAAACTTTTCCAGTATGTCACCAAAATTCAGATTCTGTCCGTTACCATTTTCATGGAACTGGATCTCTTCTCTGGACAATTCAGCCAGCATATGAATTTCATCTTTTCCCACTGCAATGACCAGATATCTTTCACCTGCACGTACAATCTGCAGATATTTATTTCCGGTAACCCGCATGGTCTCAATCACTTCAAGATTACACCCTGCCGCCTTTGTCTTCTGGTACCCTGCGATCCATCTCGTAGTCAGCCAGGTGACCGCAAGGACAAAGACGAACAGGATCAGTACTGTCATAAACTGTAAAAACCCATCCGTTCTGTCCATACCTGTCAGAAGCATATTATCCTACTACCTTCTTTACTGCCTCCAGTACACGATCTGCCTGGAACGGCTTTACAATAAAGTCTTTGGCTCCACTCTGGATAGCCTCAATAACCATTGCCTGCTGACCCATTGCTGAACACATGATAACCTGTGCAGAAGGATCTGCTGCCTTGATATTTTTCAGTGCCTGAATGCCATCTACCTCCGGCATCGTGATATCCATCAGAACAAGATCGGGCTTCAGCTCGTTGTATTTTTCAAGAGCCTTTGCTCCATTCTCTGCTTCTCCGGCAACATTATAACCATTTTTGGTCAGAATGTCCTTAATCATCATACGCATGAATGCTGCATCGTCTACAATTAAAATATTCTTTGCCATAACTTTTCTCCTATACTTTTCTATTTAATGATCTCCGTTACGCGGACACCAAAACTCTCTTCGATTACTACAACTTCACCTTTAGCTACAAATTTTCCATTTACCAGCACATCTACCGGCTCTCCGGCGATCTTGTCCAGTTCGATGATCGTACCCGGTGCAAAATCCAGAATCTCGGCAATGGATTTCTTCGTCCTTCCAAGCTCTACGGTAACCTCCAGCGGTACATCCATGATCAGACCGATATTCTCCTGACCGGGCATCTGCCCCTGTCCTGTGGCACCGGAAAAGTTCTGGAACTGTGCAGGCTGAATATTCATGCTCTGCTGCTGGCTCATATCCATCTGTGGCATTCCATAGCCAGGCATCGTACCCATCTGCGGCATTCCATAACCGGGTGCCATGCCCATCTGTGGCATTCCATAGCCAGGTGCCGCACCCATCTGCTGTGTGCCCATCTGTGGATTCACGCTTCCTGCCGGAGCAGCTGCTGTCGGCGGCACATATGGCGCTGGTTCCGGTGCTGCCGGTGCAGTGGCTGGTGCCGGTGCGGAATCCTGCGTGGATATAAATGTTTCATAAAGGCTCTTCGCAAATTCTATCGGATAAAGCTGCATGATCGTACTGTCTACAAGATCTTCGATCTGCATCCGGAAAGAAATCTTTACAAAAGTATGTGAGAGGAAATCTGCAATGTCTCCACCAAATTTAAAATCCTGCAGATCGATCCTGGTTGCTTCCGGGGGACTGATATCGATCATTTTCCCAAGCATCGTTGACATGGAAGTGGCCGCTGATCCCATCATCTGGTTCATCGCCTCGGAAATGGCACTCAGATGTAGCTCTCCGAGTTCACCATCTGTATTACTTCCATCTCCTCCCATCATCAGGTCTGTGATCACCTTAACGTCATGCTCCTTGAGTATCATAATATTGGAGCCATCAAGTCCTGATGTATATCTGATCTGAATAAAGACGCACGGTCTTTGATAATCCCTAGTCACCGTATCCCAGTTTGCAAGTTCAACAACTGGGGTTGTAATATTCACTTTTCTGTTTACCAACGAATACAGTGTTGTTGCAGAAGACCCCATGCTGATATTGGCGATCTCTCCAATAGCATCCTTCTCTGTATCACTTAACAGGTTTTCATCAATCGGATCTGATTTGATCTCTGATCCCGAAGTACCTGCACCTTCTGTTTTCGTACTGTCATCTGCTGCAGCATTTTCTGCTTCCCCGGCATCTCCTGTCTTTGCAGGATCCGCTGTGGTATCGCCATCTGCACCCTTGGAAAGATCCATCCCACTAAGCAGTGCATTTATTTCATCCTGCGATAACATTCCATCCATGCGTTCCTACTCCTCCTCTCTGATCACCGACATGACCCGAACAGCATATTTATCACCGTTTGAACCAGGAAGTGCCGTGAACTTCTTGATATTTCCTACATATACATCCATTTCTGAAGCAACTCCTGTTCCCAGCCTGATCACATCTCCCAGCTGCAGGTTTATAAAATCATTCACTGATACAAGGCTCTTTCCAAGTACAGCCCTGACAGGAACATCTACCCTTTTCAGCATAGCTTCCAGACTTTCACTGTAATTCTCAGTGCTTTCCTTCTGCATGGTAGAAAACCAGTACTTCGTATTCAGCTTGTCCATGACATCTTCCAGCGTAAAGAAGGGAAGACAGACATTCATATGTCCTTCCACGTCTCCGATCTTGACATTCATCGTTACGATCGCGATCATGTCACTTGGCGCGATCACCTGTGCAAACTGTGCATTGGTCTCAATCCTCTCCATTACCGGATTGATATCAATGACATTCTTCCATGGTTCCCTCATCAGCTGCATACAGACAACCATCAACTTTTCCAGAATGATCATCTCTATCTCTGAGAAGTCCCTGGCCTTATCAAGCGGCTGTCCCTGTCCGCCAAGCATTCTGTCTATCATGGCAAATCCAAGATTGGATGCCAGTTCTATGATAATATCTCCATTCAGCGGCTGGAAATCTACAATCCCCAAAATGACCGGATTGGAAAGCGAATTAGTAAATTCCGAAAATGTAACAGTCTCAGAGCTGCTCACCGACACCTGTATATTCTTCCGCAGATAAACCGGAAGATTGGTCGACAGCAGTCTTCCATAATGCTCATAAATAATTTCAAGTGTCCGCAGATGCTCCTTGGAGAACTTCGCAGGTCTCTTGAAATCATAGTCCTTAACCTGTTTATCTCCTGTCTCCTGCATCTGGTCAACATCCAGTTCTCCGGTGCTGAGTGCAGCCAGCAGATTGTCTATTTCACTTTGAGACAGTACCTCGCCCACAGAAGCTCACCTCCTTCATCCATTCTTCAGTCCCACATCTGTGTGCTATTGATAAAGTGCACTGCTCAACGTTACATTAAATATGAACTTGGAGTCAAACATCTTCTGTACTCTTTCAAGGATCTGCTGCTCCACCTCGCTGCTGCTGACCTTGATATCCTCCAGCGTATAGGAAGAAACAACATCATTGATCTCACCCTTGATCAGGCTTTCTCTTGTACTCAGATCACCATATGCCTTATAATCCTTGTCCTTCGAATTCATGGAAAAGGTCACAGTAATCACAGCAACATGGTTCGCCGTATCACCATCTGTACTTTCAAGAGGGATCGTCAGATCTGCAATATCATATGTTACAACATCTGACATAGGAACTGTTTCCTGTTCTTCTTCACTGCCATCCTCTCCAAGATCTATGGAGATCGCTGCTGCGATATCTCCCACAAGTGCTGCCGTTTTCTTATTGGTTCCGGTCACACTTATCAGTGTCACAGCGGAAAGCACGACATTTACAATCAGAAGTGCAAGAATTACGATAGATATCAGATTTTTTTTCATTGTTTATAGTCCCCTTTATATCAGTAAGAGCTGAGTTCATTATAAATCTTGATCTCGACCCGTCTGTTTTTCGCTCTTCCTTCTGCGGTAGAGTTATCAGCAACAGGATCATATTCCCCTCTGCCAGAGTGCTTGATCATCGCCGGATCCAGTGTGGTGTTCTGCACCAGATAATAAAATACCGAAAGTGCACGTCCATCACTAAGCTCATCATTATTGGAGTATTTCGCTCCGGACATCGGCACATTGTCCGTATGTCCTTCTATTTCAATCACACCAGGACTGTACTTCTGCAAAATAAGTCCCACCTGGTTCATGATAGGAAGTGCTTCCTCCTTAAGCTTGACACTTCCGGAGTCAAAGAGTATCGCTCCATTCAGTGTCAGCTGCACATACTGGGATGTAAATTCCACATCGATCTCACTATTTAGGTTCTTTTCCTGAAGCGTCTCGCTGATCTTCTCTGCAAGCTCCTCAGAAGCTTCCAGCTTCGCCTGTTCCATGGCATCTGCTGCTGATTCCAGATCATCCGGGATCACATTTCCTTCCGCATCCCTGCCAGTGCTGTTAATATAATTATCCAGCTCATTCAGCTGACTGACACCATTTGAGATCAGAAGTCCGTCACCAATTGCAGATGCACCTGCCGAAAATATGCTGAACGTCTGATTAAAGGACGCTGCCAGCAGTTCAAATTTCTGGGCATCCATGGTAGACATGGAAAACAGCATTACAAAGAAGCACAGCAAAAGATTCATCAGATCACCAAAGGTCGACGTCCACGCAGGGGCGCCCTTGGGCGGTTCTTCCTGCTTCCTCTTAGCCATTCTCTTCACCTCCGTTGTCACCCTCCTGCATGATCCTGTCACCAGGTGAAAGGAAGGACTTCAACTTCTCTTCTATGACTCTCGGGTTCTCTCCTGCCTGAATAGAAAGAAGACCTTCGATCATGATCTCCTTCATCATGATCTCTCCCGAGTTATTTGTCTTAAGCTTGCTTGCAACAGGTGTACAGATCCAGTTTGCAAGCAGGGATCCATACAATGTCGTGATAAGTGCTACCGCCATGGACGGTCCGATTGCTGAAGGATCATCCATTTCATAAAGCATGTTTACAAGACCGATCAGAGTACCGATCATACCCCAGGCAGGACCCATGGCTCCAAGATCCTCCCAAAAGGAAATATTCTTCTTATGGCGGTCTTCAATACTGATCAGCTCCGTTTCCATGATTCCTCTTACAAGATCCGGATCAGTACCATCCACAATAAGCAGGATGCCCTTTTTCATGAAATCATCATCCAGATTACCTGCTGCCTCCTCCAGGGAAAGCAATCCCTCCTTACGGGCAACATTGGAAAGATCTATGATCTTCTGTATCATGGACTTCGCATCCAGATCAGGAGCCTTGAAGATCAGGGTAAAGCTCTTCAGTCCGCCGATATAATCCTTCAGTGTCGATCCCATCAGGATCGCAAAGAATGAACCGCCAAATGTGATGATCATTGACGGCAGATCCAGATAACGGTTAATATGTGCAAGGCCGGCACTCTGTATCATACCGAAGGCACACATTCCAAAACATAATAACAGCCCTAAGAGAGACGCTAAATCCACGATTAATACCTGTTTTTGCGTTAATGTGCAAAAATTTCCTTTCTATAAGATTTTACAAGATTTTTTATCTCTTGTCTACTTTCTTTTATAATTATTTTTCTGCCCGTGGTAAAGAATACCACAGTATCCGGTGTTTCTTCAACAACTTCGATCAGATCCGGATTTACTAATACTTTAGTCCCATTGATCTTAGTTACCTCTATCACTGCTGCTTTTCCTCCAAAACATCTGAAGGAACCGGCTCCCCGATTCCCCCAGATTTCTATCTTTAAGCTTCACTTCAGTGGACTGTTTCCTCTGTTGTCAGGGTTTACTGTCTGACCCTATCTTTTCAGATTAGTCAGTTCTTCAAGTAATGTATCTGATACGGTGATGATACGGCTGTTTGCCTGAAAACCACGCTGGGTTGTGATCATTTCCGTAAACTCAGAAGAAAGATCCACGTTACTCATCTCAAGGACACCGGTATTCATATAGCCGCCGCCAGTTGTAATATCTTTTCCGATACCATCGAAATCACCAGAGTTCTGTGTTGCAGAATAGAGGTTATCCCCTTCCTTGGCAAGACCGGACGCATTTGCGAAGGTTGCTACTGCGATCTGTCCAAGAAGCCTGGAGCAGCCATTATCATAGTTTGCATAGATCATTCCATCCTTCTGGATTTCGATCCCGCTCATTTCCCCTACCTTACGTCCGGCGCCATTTCCCTTGGCATCTCCGCGGATCGGAGAAACAGTGGAGGAACCGTTGTTGTTCAGATTGGAGCATTTTGAAAAATCAATAGTGATATCAGTAAAGCTCGGGAAGGTTCCCGTATCAAAGTGCAGCGTCAGTGTGCTTTCTGTTCCTCCTGCTGTTCCCACATTCTTGAAGGAGCCATTCTTTAGATCAAACTCCAGCACGGGGGCTGTAACATTCGTATTATTCTGCTGCAGGCTTGCCTTTGTCTTGTCAGCCAGCACCGTCTTTCCCTTGGAATCCAGGATATCATCCAGCTGTACTGTAAAGGTTCCATCTGTTGTTGTGGAGTGCACACTCAGCTTTGCTGTATATTTGTAGCCCTGATTATCATAGAACTCCAGGTTCATGATCTTTCCGGCTGCAGCGTTGACATTAGTATCATTCTTATCAATGATACCGGAAATCCTTGCTGACTTGGTCGCTTCCGGAGGATATGTCATGTTTTCTGTTGTCATGATCCGGAGGGCGGATACAGTGTCCTGCTTGATCGCAGATGCATCATTAGGGTCTACCTTCCAACCCATGACATTGTATCCGGTACTGGTCATTGCCAGATTTCCAGCGCCATCCACGTAGAAGGAACCGTCTCTTGTGAAATAATTGTTCTGTCCGTTGTTTACAATAAAGAACGAATCCCCCGTGATCATGATATCAAAGGGATCGTTTGTTGTCTGGGAAGCACCCTGAGTTGTGATCGCTGTCTTGATCGCGCTTGTCTTGGCACCAAGACCGATCTGCCTTGCGTTGATACCGCCTACTCCGGTTGTCGGATTGGCACCGGATGCAGCCTGTGTGGTCTGATACATCAGATCACTGAATGTCATAGACTGTGATTTGTAAGCTGTGGTATTTACGTTTGCAATATTATTACCAATTACGTCCATTCTGGTCTGATGGGTCTTAAGACCCGCAACACCAGAATATAATGATCTCATCATAGGAAAAATGACCTCCTTTAGTGTAAGCCGCTTCTGTTCCCTCTGTCAGTCAGGAACATCAGCCCCCGTAAGGTCCGGCTGTTTAAATAATAACGGCTCCATCAATATTTGTAAAAATGTTTTCTGTGGCATCCTGTCTGTCCATGGCAGTCACTACGGTGCTGCTCGGAACATTAACAATAAATGCCAGCTGGTCTACCAGCACTAATGACTCCTTAATTCCCTTCTGCTGTGCTTTTTCAGTTCCCTCCTGCAGTCTGTCAAGCTGCCCTCTGGAAAGCTCGATCTGACGGTCTGCCAGCCTGCTTGCCGCATGCTTGGAAAATCTGACTGTCTGTGTTTCCTCCTGCTTGTTATTCAGGATATCCTGAAAGGAAACACCGTTCCTTTCCTGCCCCTTCTTTAACTGTCCGGTTCCGGAAAGGTACTGATCCTGCACCTGTCTGAGGGAAAGGAATCCGCTATCCTGCACTTTCATCCTGTTCTCCTCCCTGAGTGGAATCTGCATCCTTGTTATTCGGTTTTCCCAGTATCCTTACCTGCAGGATCCTTTCCTTCAGACCCTTCTCCGCCTTCTGTCTTATCGCCGTTCTCAGTCTTATTCTCTTCTTTAAGTGCCGTGATCCTGTCTATATAGCTCTGCAATTTTTTCACATCACTTTCCGGGATAAAGCTCTTCTGGTAATCTGTCATGGCATTATAAGCCTTCTGGAGAGTCTCAACCTTGTCCTTATGCTCCAGCGTGAGCTCAGAAACATCCGGCAGGTCATACAGTGTCTTAATAAACAGCTGTGCCAGATCAACTGCATCCTGATAATCCTGGCCTATCACTGCAGACACATCATCGATAGAATATAAGGTACCATCAATAGAAACATATGCCTTGTTGTTTTCATACTTCACGTACTCAACCATGCCCTGTACTTCCTTGGTATTTCCGGCAGAATCCGTTGTCTGGATCAGTACCTGCTTTCCTACCATGGAAGATGCCCTTGATAATTCCAGTGTAGCTGACATATTCTGCATCTGCTCTACCTGTGAGAAGGTTGCATACTGGGAAATATATTCCGTGTTTGAGGTAGGCTCCAGGGGATCCTGATATTTCATCTGTGCTACCAGAAGCTGTAAGAACGCTTCTTTATCCATTCCATTCTTGGATGTGGTGGCCTGCTTTACGGAAGACTGGGATGCGGTTTCCTGGATCTCACCATTTTTAACTACTGCGCTGACGCCCATCTGTTATGTACTCCTTTCTGCACGTCCTATGCGGTATAATCTACCGTCGTGCCATTTGCTTTCATCATGCTTGCTGCCAGACGCTCCTCTTCCTCTGCCGTCTCCTCGAAATCATCCGATAAGGCATTCAGATTCAGACGTCTTCTTGCTTTTTTCTTATCCTGATAGAGGTTTTCATTTCCTCTGTCCTGTCCCTTGTACAGATTGCTTTCAAATGCGTGGCTCTCTACAGTCACCTCTACAGCTTCTATCCTCACACCCTGTTCTTCAAGGGTATTCTTAAGAACTGTCATCTGGCTTTCAATTGCTGCCCTTACACTTTCATTCTGTACCTGGAAATGCGCGGTCACTTCACCGCCCTTTGACACAAGCTGGATCTTCAATGTTCCCAGTGTTTCCGGATGAAGCTGCATTTCCAGCTGATCCATTTCCGGCTTTAACTGTACCTTCATGTAATCCATGATCTGATCCATAATCTCCTGTGTCTGCGTACTGCTTTCCGCATACGCTGCACTTTCCTGCATCTGCAGGGGTGCTTCTGTTTCCTTCTGCAAAAGAACATTATTATGCACCGGGGCTGCTTCTCCCATGTGCTGTCCTCTGCTTCCAGTCTCCTGTTTTCCATCCTCGTGGGATGTATGTTCTCCGGTATGCTTTTCAGAAACTGCTTCTTCTGTCATACCTTCCTTCTGAATGGTTATAGTCCCATCCATTCTGGCGCTTTCTTCCGGAACATCTGCAGTCCGTACATTTTCTTCCGGCACTGTGTTTTCTGTGTTCTTCATTCCTGTGACATTTTCTGTCACCTGTTCAGGTATCTCCTGCAGTTCTGCAAGGCTCTGCGTAAGCTCCTGCGGACTTAAGGAAAATTCCTCCATCAGCCCCTCCTTCACATCGGAAAGCTGCATCAGAAGATTCTGTACGTTATCATACAGACCTTCATCTGTCAGAAGAGCCATGGAGTCATCCGCCCCTGAAAGTGCTACTATAAGCTCAGTCAGGTTCTCTGCATTTAACAGATCTGCCGGTGTAAGAGAAAGTTCGTCCATGGCAGCCTCAACATCTGCCTCTGATACGTTCATCTCCCTGGCCACACTGGCTGCCAGCTCCTGTCCTGCCTTTGTCACTGCATCTTCCAGAGCACCGGTGTCCTTTTCTTCCTTTACACCATTCTTTGGCTTCAGTGTCTGTGTGCTCTTACCGGCTGATCCAAGTTTGTCCCTGATGGACTCTCCCGTATTTCCGGTTTTCTTCACATTCTGCGCTGCAGCAGCTGTTTCATTGCTGCCAGATGTCTTTCCCATGACATCACCAAAGCTTGTGCCTCCTGCATTTTTGATACCTGAGAATGTTGTCTGCGCTGTCTTTCCCACAAGATTCATCAGAGAGTCTGAGCTTCTTACAGGTGTGCTTGTCATTCACATTCCTCCATTCTCTATTAGTCCCTTCAGACTTTTTATCAAGGTACAAAAATATATCGGTAAAAACAGGCGTTTTCTTAAGATTCAGGATCCATGATCTTGGTCAGCTTAGCTGCCACTTCAGGATCCATGACGCCAAGGATCTTTCCTCTGTCTTCCGCTTCCATGGCATTCAGGATGCGGGCAGCCAGATCCAGATTATCCGTCATTGCCTCAAAGATAGCTGCCGCTTCCTTGGGCTTCATGGACGAATAGGCCATGGCGTAATTCTTGACTTCGTCTGTTTCTTCCGTCTGCTGTACGACCTGCTTATACAGGTACTCTGCGGCTGCAGGATCGATTTCCTCGTAATACTTCTTATACTCCTCGATCCCCGGTCCTTTATCCGAATAAACTACTTCTTCGTAAAACTCTGTTTTGATCCGCTGGAACTCTACCTGGCTGTCCTCAAAGGTCTTCAGTCTGTCTACCTCAGCCTGAAGCTCCTTTACTTCATCTGTGCTGGTCGTCTCTGCCGACTTGGCACGTTCCAGCTCCAGCTCCAGCTCCTTGATATAATCTACAGCGTCCTTCAGGTTGTCGTAGCCTCCGTAAGAGCCGCTGTCGCTCTCATCCACGGCGACATCTGTATTCTTTGGCAGGATCAGATTTAAGACCGGCACATCCTTTAAAACCGGTGTCAGCACATTGCTTCCGAATCCGCCAAAATCAAGCTTGACGATCAGGCACAGGATCGCTACCCAGATCAGCACGATCACAAAGGTAACTGCAAATACAGATCCCTGGTTTCCATCATCGTCCTCTTCAAGCTCAGCCTCACGTCCTGCAATTTCCTTCGCCTTCTGCCTGGCCAGCTTTTTCTGCTCCTTCTGCTCGTTTTTCAGTTTTTTCTTTTCATCCTTCAGACGCTTTTTTTCAGTTTTGGCGTCATCCGGTGTCATTTCATCATCCAACGGCATATTTTATTCTCCACTGTTTCTTTTCTGTCCATAGGTGTAGCTTACCAGTTCATCAATTTCCTTGGATTCTCTGGCATTTTCTTCTTTCATAAAGCTTTCAAAGGCCTTTTCCTTCAGTTTCTCCTGGGTTTTGCTTTCCTTCATTGCTTCCGTCAGCTTTTCCCTGGCCTCCTCCAACACCTTTTCCGCCTTTTCCACAGCCCTCTGCTGGGCTGTGATAAGCCTCTTCATATTCTCTATGGCATCCCGGTTTTCCAGGATATCTCTTACATTCAGTCCGCTTTCCCGGAGTTTTCTTCCTTCTTCCACATAAGCATCTTTTCTTTCCTTCAGCTTCTGCAGCTTATCTTCCTCCAGCGTCAGCTGCAGTCTTGCCTTTGCAAATTCATTTTTGGCCTGTTCTTCCAGCTTCTGTTTGATGTCCAGGATGCTCTGCATCCGGTAAATAAACTTTGCCATAATTATCAGGATCCTTCAAAAATATGCTCCAGCAGCTGTATCGTTTCTTCAAAGGTAAATTTGTCATTGACATCCTGCTGCAGAAAGGCATTTACCTCCTGGATCTTGCTGACCGCATAGTCAATCTCAGGATTGCTCCCCGCCTTATAAGCGCCAATATTGATCAGATCCTCTGCCTCATTATAGGTTGCCATGACATTCTTCAGTTTGCCGGCCAGCTGCTTATGCTCCCTTGTTGCGATCTGGCTCATACATCTTGATATACTCTGCAGCACATCAATAGCCGGATAATGATTCTTATGGGCCAGCTTCCTGTTCAGCATGATATGACCATCCAGGATGCTTCTTGCTGTATCCGTGATCGGTTCATTAAAGTCATCACCATCTACAAGCACGGTATACAGTCCGGTAATAGATCCCCTGTCCGAACAGCCTGCCCGTTCTAACAGTCTTGGCATTTCAGAATATACGCTTGGCGGGTATCCCCTGGATACCGGCGGCTCACCGCTCGCCAGCCCGATTTCCCTCTGTGCCATGGAAAAACGTGTCAGGGAGTCCATCATCAGAAGGACATCCTTTCCCTGATCCCGGAAGTACTCTGCGATCGCAGTCGCAGTCTGGGCTGCTCTTTTTCTTTCAAGCGCCGGTCTGTCGGATGTGGCAACCACGACCACTGACCGCTTCATGCCCTCTTCCCCGAGATCCCTCTCTATAAACTCGCGCACCTCACGTCCACGTTCTCCGATCAGTGCAATGACGTTGATATCTGCTTTTGTATTTCTGGCAAACATACCCATAAGGGTCGATTTGCCAACACCGGAGCCTGCGAAGATCCCGATACGCTGTCCCTTGCCGACTGTGATCAGTCCATCTACTGCTTTCACACCAAGCGGCAGTACATCACAGATGATCTTACGGCTCATAGGATCCGGCGGTGGTGCTTCTACCGGGTAGTCAATGCCGCCATGCAGCTGCTCCCCTTCCATCCTGCCAAGGCCGTTCAGTGTTTTTCCAAGCAGCTCCTCTGATACCTTTACTGTAAGGGCATGCCCTGTATTCTCTACGACACTTCCCGGTCCGATGCCCTCTACCTTATCATAGGGCATCAGCAGGACCTTTCCTTCCTTAAAGCCGACAACCTCCGCCTGAACCGGCTTTTCCTCTGTTCCTCCATTCCGGGAGGAGATCAGGCAGATATCTCCCAGCTTTGCCTGGGGTCCCTTCGACTCTGTCGTCAGACCTACCACATTTACAACCCTTCCTCTTACCTTGAAAAGGTCTTCCTGCAGTACTTTGTTATATTTATCCCAATCAATGGTCAGTTCCACTTCTTTTAAAACCTCTACTTCAAAGCTTCATAGGAAAGGAGCTTCAGCTTCCTCGTAAGTTCAGAAAGCTCTGTATCCAGGCTGCAGTCATATACTCCGTTTTCTGTTTCGATCATGGCCTGTCCGGCAGAAAGTGTCTTATCCTCTGCAATTTCAACAGATACTGTGCTTCCACCCGCCTCTTTCTGAAGCCGTTCCTTATTTTCTTTCACATTCTTATAATCATTTCCGGATACATGGATCAGGAGATTCCTGCACCCTTCGATCTTCTGCATGGTATTACAAAGCAGTGTGGTCACCAGCTCATGATAGTCTGAAAGATCGACTTTGAATATATGTTCATAAATTCCTGTCAGTGCCTCAATGAACCGGGGTTCCAGCTCCCGTTCTTCCTTTTCAAAGGCAGCCTGCAGCTCCTTAAGCTTCTGCTGGTATTCCGCTTTTACAGCCTCTGCTTCCTGCCTTCCCTGGCGTTCCCCATCCCGGTAGCCGTCTTCTCTGGCTTCCTCATAGGCCTTTTTCTGGATCTCCGCAGTCTGCTCCTTCGCCTGTGCGATCATCTCATCCGTCTGTGACCTGATCTTTTCAAGCTCATTCCTGGCTTCCTCGATTTCCTGCTTCAGCGCATTTTTTTCTTCTTCCTGGGAATCAGGACCAGTGTCATTCAAAAGTGCATCTACCACTTCTGTATCCTCTGGCTCTCCTGATATTTCCTGCGCACTGCTTTCAGCAGTACTCTGAAAAGACGCACTGTGCAGCACCTTGTCCAGCTTCTTTTCAGCCAGTGCATTATTGTCTATGATACGTTTGTCCTCACTGTCCATATGGATCAGTCCGGATTTATACAAATTCTTAAACAACGATCTCGTCTCCTCCGCCTCTGGAAATAACAATTTCGGCAGAATCCTCCAGCTTTCTGATGATGTTTACGATCTTCTGCTGTGCCTCTTCCACGTCCTTCATACGGACAGGACCCATGAACTCCATGTCTTCCTTGATCATAACTGCAAGACGCTTGGACATGTTGTTGAAGATAGCTGTCTGCACCTGCTCATTAGCGCCCTTAAGTGCAAGGGCAAGGTCATTATTGTCCACATCACGAAGAACTCTCTGGATTGCCCTGTCATCAAGCAGCAGGATATCCTCGAATACGAACATCTTCTTCCGGATCTCGTCTGCCAGCTCCGGCTCCTCGATCTCCAGTGTTTCCATAATATGCTTCTCTGTTCCACGGTCTACCGTGTTCAGGATATCTACCACTGCGTCTACACCGCCAATGATCGTGTAATCCTGGTTGACCAGTGACGAAAGCTTGGATTCCAGCACCTTTTCCACCTCTTTGATCACATCCGGACTTGTTCTGTCCATCATGGCAATACGCTTTGCCACATCGGACTGCCGCTCCGGCGGCAGTGCTGATATGATCATCGCTGCCTGTCCGGCCGGCAGATAGGACAGGATCAGGGCGATCGTCTGAGGATGCTCATCCTGAATGAAATTCAGCAGCTGGGAAGCATCTGTCTTCCGCACAAATTCGAAAGGCTTTACCTGCAGGGACGCTGTCAGCTTGCCGATCACATCCATTGCCTTATCTGCACCAAGTGATTTCTCAAGGACTTCCTTGGCATAACCGATACCACCTTCTGCGATATACTGCTGTGCCAGACAGATCTCATAGAATTCGTTGATCACGTCTTCCTTGATCTGCGGCGTAATACTCCGTGTATTTGCAATTTCAAGTGTCAGCTCTTCAATTTCATCTTCCTTCAGATGCTTAAATATAGAAGAAGACCTCTCTGGTCCAAGGGCGATCAAAAGGATCGCTGCCTTCTGTACACCTGACATCTTATCGTCCGGATATCTGCTCATATTGTTAACCCCATTCCTGATTCAGCCAGTTACGCAGCAAGTTGGCAACGGCCTCAGGATTTTCATCCACAAATTTTTCGATCAGCTTCTTGGTCTCGGAGCTCTCTTCCGCACTGATATCTTCCAGCTCTATCTCAGGCTGTGACTGCAGAAGGGATTCCACCGGAAGCTCCTCCGGCTGTTTCGAAGCCTTTTCGCCTCTCATGCTCCTCAGCACTACAAAAGCAAGCAGGGCGAGAATGATAATGATCAGAATGATCTGTACTATATTGGAGGCGCTGATATTCAGTCCCTCTTTATCAAAGAACACATTCTCTGTCCTTGCTACAAAGGCAATATTGGCAGCCGGGAAGCCTGTTGCCTTGGATACCACATCCAGGATATCATCATCTACCGTGATCCTGGAGCCCTGTGCATTGGCAAGCTTATATTCCTCCCAGCTGATACCATCCAGGAGTCCCTGTGCCTTTACATCCTCTTCTCTCACTACATTATAGCTGATCGCAGTAACTGCTATCGTAGAATTATCATAATCTATTACTCCCGGCAGATTATTGGTAGTAGTGATCCGCTCATTGGGAAGATAGTTATTCTCTGTCTCTTCTACTGTCGATGAGCTGTTGCCAGAATCCTGATATTCATATTCAGTGCTGTCACCATTGCTGTCTGTACCAGGGACGCCGCCTCCATCATTGGTGGACTCCGAGGAATAGGTTCTGTCAGAGCTCTTCAGCCCCTGGGTTGCTCCGTCAGGTGCAGAGTACTCATGGTAAACCTCTTCACTGGTTGCAAAATTAATATCAAGATTGCTCGCCACCTCGATCTTGTCAAATTCATTGGTGCCAAGCAGAACCTGTCTTACTTCATTCTTTACTACAGTCTCCCACTGCGTTTTCACACCAAGCTGGGAGCTTGCTGTGCCGGAAGCGCTGTAGCTGTCATCTCCGGAAAAAAGCATATTTCCATCAGTATCCAGGATCACGACATTCTCATCAGTATCGTTCCCGACAGCCTTTGATACTGCCTTGGCAAGATAAGCCGCATTATCTGTGGTAAACTCACCGTCAAGCTCCAGCAGGATCCACGCCGATGTATCCTTATTTTCTGCGATCAGGGTACCATCATCTGTCGGGATATTCAGATCCACCTTTGCGCTCTTGATGGCACTGAACATGGAAATAAAGTCATCCGCCAGTCTTGTTTCCAGATAAAGCTCATAACGCTTCTGTTTATCTGCTTCTGTCGTACTGAAGCCGCCACTCGTCACATTGTCAATGGTATAGGCTGCCGCCTGGATATCATTGGCTCCAAGCAGAAGGTTTGCCTGCGACTGCTGTTTCCTGTTGATCTGGATCCGGTAGCCATCATCTGATACCTTATAATCCAGTCCCTGTTCGTCCAGAAGATCTGATACCTCAGAGGCTTCCTTTGTCGTGTCACACTGAAGCAGTAATACGTACTGTGGTCTTGTCAGGACAGAAGCGATCACTGCCACCGCTATGATCACGCCCGCCGCTGCTGCAACGATAAAGGTCTTCTGTTTCGTGGAAAACTTGTTCCACCAATCCAGTATGTTTTTCAGTATTTTCTGTAATCTTTCCTGCATGATTCACTCCTACTTTTCTGTCAGATCTGGATCTGCATGATTTCCTTGTATGCTTCAAGGAACTTGTCCCTCACAGCTACCGTGTAGGACAGCGCAGTAGAAGCCTTCTGCAGGGCATTGGTCAGATCATGGGTATTTTCTGTTTCTCCAAGTGCCCATTTTATTTTTTCATTCTCGGCATCAGAAAGATAGGCATTGGTGGTATTCAGGTTCTGTACCGCCTTGTCAAAAAGGCTTCCAAAAGCTTCATCCTCCTGTATGTCCTGTCCGTTCCTCAGCTCTGTCAGATATGTATCAGCAGCACTTTTTACTGCTCCTGAAGATATATTTCTTAATGACGTAATATCCATTTTCTATGTATCCTTCCCTCTGTTTCTTAATACTACTGTTCCATCTCAAGACCCTTCATGGCTATGGTCTTACTGGCATTAAATGCAGTAGCATTCGCCTCATAGGAGCGGCTGGCATCGATCAGGTTGGTCATCTCCGTAACAATATTTACATTCGGATATGTCACATAACCATTCTCATCTGCATCCGGATGGGACGGATCATATGCCTTGATCATCTCTGTCCAGGTATCCTGTGACACCTTGCTTACCCGGACACCCTGTCCTTTATAGGCATCACTTGCCTTTCCAAAAACAGAGGAAAAGCTTCCCACCTTTTCCCCCTTCTGCTGAAAGGTAACCACCTTACGTCTGTAGGGTGTTCCATCTTCTGTCCTTGTCGTGTCTGCATTGGCCACATTCTCAGAGATCACGTCCATGCGGTAACGCTGGGCTGTCATTCCGGAAGCATTAATATCAAAGGATGTAAAAATACTCATGTGTGTTCTTCATTCCTTTCTGTATCCTCCTTCACCCACAGCGGGGTGAAAATATGGAAGCTCTTATTTCATCACCATTTTCAGGTTGGTAAATTCTTCATTCATGCTCTGTACCAGTCCATTGTACCTGATCTGGTTCTCAGCAAGCCTGGCTGTTTCTGTATCAATATCCACATTGTTGCCATCCAGTCTGTAAGAAAAGCCGGAAGCATCCGTATAAACCCTTGTTTCCAGCTCTGTATCATTGATGGCACCCACCCTGGCATCCACACTTTTAAACCTTGTGCTCCTCATAGCCTGCTTCAGCTGTGATTCAAAATCCACATCCTGTCTCTTATAGCCGGGTGTATCCATATTAGCAATATTATTGGCAAGCACATCATTCCTTGTCCATGCTGCATCCGCCGCCTTGTTTAAAACATTCACATAATCAAACACATTGGTATTGATCATCTGGATTCCTCCTTTATCCCACACTCTCCCTATCCTATTTTATTATAAATTATTTATTGGAGAGCACAAGTAGAAATGTATATTTCATCTAGTAAAAAAGACCCACCCCGAGCGAGATATCCTGGCCAGCCGCAAGTCCTTTTACGAAAATATGTGACGTCCTGTCACTGATCTACTTCATGTTCTGTTCCTTTAATTTCTCGATCTCATCAAATACCATATCATTCAGGACCTTGATATAGGTACCCTTCATGCCGGATGATCTCGATTCAATGACACCTGCGCTTTCAAACTTGCGGAGTGCATTGACGATAACAGATCTGGTGATCCCTACTCTGTCTGCGATCTTGCTGGCCACCAGAATGCCTTCCATACCATCAAGCTCTTCAAAAATATGAACGATGGCTTCCATTTCAGAATAGGAAAGGGTTCCGATCGCTGATCTGATCACATTCAGCTTGCGTGTCTCCTCTGCATTTTCTTCATTGACTGCCCGGAGCATCTCCAGTCCCACGACTGTAGTTCCGTATTCACAGAGAATGATATCATCAATATCATACTGCCTGTCACACTTGTAAATGAAGAGGGTTCCCAGTCTCTCTCCTGCGATCTCTATAGGTGTGATGATCGCCTGGAATTTCTTCACCTCTTCAGCGTCAAAGCCAAGCGTTTCCAGATTCACATTCTCCTTGGTGGAAAGAATGGCAAGAAGCCTCTCATTCAACAGGGCATCAATAAAGCCGCCCACCTGATCCACGATCAGCTCAGTGATGGAATCAACACCGGGCGCATCTCCTACACCAAGCACCTTTCCCTTTTTGCTGATCACCAGGACATTTGAACTCAGGATCTCGCATAACACCTTGCAGATATCATTAAAAACTACCTTACTCGAATTATTATTGTGAAGAAGCTTCCCAATCTTTCTGGTCTTGTCCAGCAACTGTACACTACTCATGCTAAGTCCCTCCATCGGCAAAAAATACCGTCATCGCAAAAATTTCCTCTATACCGCATTGCTATCGTCATTTTAGCACATATGGCTTCGAGTTTCAATGCACTTCACAGGAATTATGCATAATTTCATGTACTTTTCCAATTTTTTATTTATTTTCTGACTATTGAGCTTCACCCTTAGGAACCGATGTGACAAATCCACAGGATTCATTGGAGCATACCAGCTTATTCCCCTTATACAGCATCAGGGATCCACAGCGCTCACATTTCACATTGGAAGGCCGCTGCCACACCATAAAATCGCATTCCGGATTATCAATACAGCCATAATATTTCCTGCCCTTTTTGGTCTTCTTCAGGACAATATCCTTGCCGCATTTTGGACAGGCTACACCGATCTTCTCGTAGTAGGGCTTGGTATTGCGGCACTCCGGGAATCCCGGACATGCCAGGAATCTTCCATGGGGACCATATTTGATCACCATATTCCGTCCGCAGAGTTCACAGACCTCGTCTGATACTTCGTCCTGGATCTGTACCTCCTGCAGCTCCTTCTCAGCCTTCTTTACCGCCTCATCCAGATCCGGATAGAAGTTGGAGATCACTGTTTTCCAGTTGACCTTTCCCTCCTCCACTCCATCCAGAAGAGCCTCCATATTGGCTGTGAAGTTTACATCCACAATACTCGGGAATGCCTCCTTCATCATGTTGTTAACCACTTCTCCCAGCTCTGTTACATAAAGATTTTTGTTTTCCTTTACAATATATCTTCTTGCAAGGATCGTGGTGATCGTAGGAGCATAGGTACTCGGACGCCCAATCCCAAGCTCTTCCAGTGCACGTACCAGTGATGCTTCTGTATAATGGGGTGCCGGCTGTGTGAAGTGCTGCTTCGTCAGCAGTTCATCCAGTGTCAGCTTTGATGCTGTATCAATTCCCCTGATCAGGGTATTGCTTTCTTCCTTGTCATCTTCCTCTGTATAGACACTCATGAAGCCCTCAAATACGACCTTGGATGCTGCAACAGTAAAGCGGTGCTCTCCCGCATCAATCTTCACAGAGGTAGTTTCATACCTGGCCGGCGCCATACGGCTTGCGGTGAACCGTCTAAAGATCAGCTGATACAGTCTGAACTGATCTCTGGAAAGAGAATCCTTAAGCTGTGCAGGAGTTCTGTCAAGATCGGTAGGCCGGATTGCTTCATGTGCATCCTGGATCTTCTGTCCGCTATTCTTTCCTTCTGCCGGTGCAGATACATAATCCTTTCCATAATTCTTTTCAATATATTTCTCCGCCATGACCTCTGCTTCTGCAGATACTCTGGTGGAATCGGTACGCAGATAGGTGATCACACCCACAGTACCGCTGCCCTTGATATCAATTCCTTCATAGAGCTGCTGTGCCAGGCGCATCGTCTTCTGTGTGGAAAAATTCAGCACCTTGCTGGCCTCCTGCTGCAGGGTAGATGTGGTAAAGGGAAGAGGTGCTTTCTTTATACGCTCTCCCTTTTTCACTTCGCTTATCTTAAATTCTGTATTCTTCAGCTCTGCCACGATCTTATCCAGCTCTTCTCTGGAGGTAATGTTTACCTTACCGTCTTTCGTGCCATAGTATTTAGCGATCAGCGGCTTCTTTTCTCCTTCTACGAAAAGAGATGCGTCCAGTGTCCAGTACTCTTCCGGAATAAAATTGTTGATCTCATCCTCTCTGTCACAGATGATGCGCAGTGCCACTGACTGTACTCTCCCGGCACTTAAGCCCCTCTTTACCTTCGCCCAGAGAAGCGGTGAGATCCGGTAGCCAACCATCCGGTCCAGTGCTCTTCTTGCCTGCTGTGCGTCTACCAGATCCATATTGATCTCCCTGGCATTCTTCAGGGATTCCTTTACTGCGTTTTTAGTAATTTCGTTAAAGGTAATACGGTATACCTTTTTATTCTCCAGCTTCAATGCCATGTACAGATGCCAGGAAATAGCTTCCCCCTCACGGTCAGGGTCCGTTGCGAGATAGATCTTATCTGCTTTTTTCACTTCCTTGCGCAGATTTGCAAGGATATCCCCCTTACCACGGATAGTAATGTACTTTGGCTCGTAGTCATGTTCCACGTCAATCCCAAGCTGGCTCTTTGGCAGATCACGGACGTGTCCGTTGCTTGCCGTGACCGTATAATTCTCCCCCAGGAACTTCTTTATTGTCTTCACCTTCGCCGGTGATTCCACAATTACCAGATACTTTGCCATGAAATTCTTTTCCCCTTTATAGTTAAAAATGTTAACGTCAAAGACTATACACCCATTTTTCTGCGGTTGCAAGTAAAAAGTTTATAAACACGAGTAAAACAATACTTGAATACAAAAAACCGGGAACTCCTTCAAATTCAGGAGTTCCCGGTATCACTGCACGGGTTTCTTCTTATTTAATAGTACTTATATATGGTGCTGAAGGTCAGTTGAGCATGAAGGATTCACGGACGATAACGTAAACCTCTGTGCTTCCCTGTTTTCCATTATTATCCGTCGCAGTAATTGTCACCTTTCTCATAGTGACCGAAGGGTTCAGTTCTCCAGCTGAAGAACCGTCCAGGGTAAAACCATGCCGTACATTATTTACATTCTCTACATTATACTCCAGATCTGCTCCTTTACCAGCCAGAGAGCCATCCTCAAAGGTAAGTGTAATATCCTGTAATACAGAAGGATTTTTACCTGTTCCCAGCAGCATTACCTTATAGTCAATATCAAAGGATTCCGGATCAAATTCATCTGCATAGATTACTCTTCTTGGTATCGTTTCACTGGTCATTTCTCCATTAGTAACTTCTACCACAATTCGTGCATTATCTACTTTTCTGTTTCTAAGGATCTTCCATATATTATCCTTAGTCGTAGCACTCATAAACATGGGATCAATGTAATACTTAACTGTAAGCTTGGTTTCTCCTTCCTGTACAATATTGGCCCAATAGCCAATATCATCCTGATAACCAAAACCTTCTACCACCGAGCTGTGAGACCATGTTGACCATACCTGAAAATATTCCGGTTTCCAGCTTTCCAGATTATATTGTGGGTATTCTGCTGCCTGCTCTGCAATTTCCTCCTCAGACAATCCTTCAGGCTCAGTCTCATTTTCCTGCCCTTCATCTGCATAAACAGACTCTTCTAGAAAAACATTATTAAAAGTACCCCATTCACCCCCTTTATAAACATCTACTGTTGCTGTTCTATAATTATCCGCGATCCTGATTCGACTGTAATTTTCATTGGCTGCATCAGGATACTGCTCTGGCATAAAATATGCCCAGCTCAATGCTTCATCAAAGAAATTCATCATGTAATACAGCTTCGTCAGATTTCTATTAATGCCAGCATCACCATTGATCACTGAATGGCAGACAATCAATGCCCTGTTTCTTTCATAGATGCACTCATCATAAAGTGTCATCAGTGTATCGGAGCTTAAATCCTGTCCTTCCGACCATGGACAATACGTATTCCAATTACATTCCGGAAGGTCTTCATCTGGCAAAAGTCTGCTGATCGTATTCCAGTTCGAGGACATCATATTAATGCCTTCCTGATTGGAAATATAGATCAGATCCGCGCTTCTTACATCATCAGGCGTCAGCTTTTCAGGTGTCATCTGAATAATCTCAATCCTGAACTGACCATCAAAGGCATTTAACAGCTGCTTAGTAACCTCATTACTCAGATTCTCATTCATGGTCTTATCAAAATCAATTCCGACACCATCTATCATAGTCGTATAGGGCTGATCCTGATCAAGCGGATTAGATGAATAGCACAAAAGCTTAAACCATTCATTGTTCTGCAGTCCATCCTGGCAATAATAGCGATAGGTTCTCTGCTGATTGGTTACATATATTCTGTCACCCGGTTTAAAATAAATATCTTTATTACTGTTTGTTCCCTGTGTATCAGTCAATACATTCTTCAAAAAGGTCTGCTTCATATCTCCGGCCTTTTCTATCGGAACGAATACCCATCCACCTACTTCATCTGCATATCCATATCTTCCGCTGGTTACACCGCTTCTCCCATTCCATGTCTCCGGTGCATCTTTTACCGGATACTGTTTTGTTTCATTTTCTGCAAATGCATCAAAATTAATGATCACCTCTGCATAATCATATGAGACCCCGGCTGCACCTTTATCCTTACCATATTTTGCTTTTCCATTGCCATCAGTTGAAGTAGTTGCAAGGGCATACTCTCCCTGATTTGTTGTCACTTCCTGCAGCTCTGCACTGTATTTTACTTTTGCAGATGGTGCATACAGAAATGTTACCTTATACTCTCCTTTTCCTGCTCCTGCATACGCAAAGTAATAATTGGTATCTGCTGCTGTCCATGAATCCGGTGTAGCTGCATTATAACAGCCCTTGCCATGATCTGCCTGTTTAAAAGTTACCTCATACCGTTTAACTTCCGAATATGTATTGTCCTTATCCAGGAGAAAATATCCTGCCCCCAGAGCAGCATCTGCTTTTTCCAGTCCGTCAGTCTTCTTCACATCGTTATATCTGACATAGCTTCCGCCGCCAGCTTCCTGATAAGTGCCTACTTCATAGTTCCCGGCCTTTTTGTAATAAAATCCTCCCTGCCAGCTATTAATCTTATCAGGCACTATTATAAGATCATAATCATAGCCTTCTCCGCCAGCCGGATTATACGCAATCTTATCCGCTGTATATTCACCGTCATCTGTCTTTTGAAATTTCAGACTATAATTATAGTCTGTCAGTCCCACAACTTTGTTTCCCTTATAATCCGGCTTTGAGCTGTTCGTGCTTTCCTTTGACCAATAATATGCCGGATCACAGGCATACATATATCCCTTGGCGTTTTCTGTTCCTTTTCTCGGTACAGCCTGGATTTCATAGTGAATACCATACACTGTTGTCCCTGGATTCTTTTGTTCTGCTAATTGACTTGTATTTAGGTAATACAGCCCTTTTCCTTCTCCTACATATTCAAAATATCCATATAATTCTGAAACCAGTGCAGACTCATTTTTCGTTTTCCGAAACCACTTGCTCCCTCTGCTTGTATCATACTGAGTAGCAAACTCTTTCTGATAATCCTCCAGACTGTCAAGATATTCTTTCTGATATTTCTCTTCTACATAAGTAAACGGTCTGCTGTCTCTCGTTTTCACATTCGGATAGGAAAACATATTTAACCCGCTACCATATGAACCACCCGTAAACTGCGCGGTCAGCAGAATTCCATCATATCCAAGCGGTGTATTCTGGTCATATCCTTTTTCAGTTTTCCAGTCTATCATATAAGGAAATACCGAGCATGCCTCATGTGGGATCACTTCAATAATTCTGAAGACATCTCTGTTATCCCCCGGCTCCGCTTCCGTTTTCGTCTGATTCACAAAGGATCGTAAAGCTCCCTTCTTCTCTGTAACTACAGCATTTGTCTCAGATGTTACATTTTCTACAGTATCAGCTGCTTCCGTCTGCGTTTTCTCCTCAAGACGTAAAGCTGCTGAAATACCGGCAGTTCCTGCAGCTACCAGAATCAGACTGATCACTGAGATCCATATTCCTATGTTCTTTTTATTTCTTCCTCTTGTACTCATTTGCTGATCCATTCTGTCCCACGTATACATTATCCATTCTGTTTCTTATAACCGCACTGTCAGAAAGAGCTTTTGTAATTTTTCCGCTGCCATAATCATATTCCAGCGATATCTTTACATCAATTTTAACAGGCTCTTTATAATAATAATTCACTTCTGTCCCACCATTTTCATAATAGACCGTCTCTTCATAGTAATTCCGGTCTATCCCATCAGCTTCAATTCTGCAGCCTGTTATATAATGTGCAAGCAGCCACTTGGTTCTGCTTTTTATATCCGTATTTTTCACATAGTCCCGTACTTCTATCCTCGCCTGATTTACAGCTTCCCCCATTTTTCCCTCACCAGGAGAAAATCCGCTTACGAGCTTTGCATATCCACTGTGCTCTGTACTGTCTGAATAATCTGTATTAGGAAAAGATACCAGATACATTTCCTTTATCGGCTGACCATTATCACCGAGGCTGTCCAAATCTGCAATAATAGCATTTCCCGCAAAATATACATCATAATTTCCCATATTGTCTTCAACAATAATATCACCAAGCAAAATACAATCCGTATTGTCACCTGTTGCCGGATTCACTATACAGATTCCCCGAGCCTCCATAATATTATCCAATATAAGATTCATAGCCGTCTGGGCTTCACTCTGTACTTCTACGTGTGCGTTATTTCTGCCGTAAAGCTTTAAACCTGTTATGATCATGTATCCCAGAGCAGTAAGCACAATAGAGCTGACCGCAAGCGCAACCAAAAGCTCTACCAGAGAAAATCCCTTATTGTCCTTTGTCATTGTCTAGTCTCCATATTCCACATAGTGTTTTCCTGTTGAAATCACAAGTACAACTGATGCCTTCTTCCCGTTTTGGCCCACTGCATGAATTCTGATCAGTGATAATGACTTCAGATCCTGTGAAACAGAATCAGCAACAACACTCTTCACCCTGCCCGTTGATTTATCAAATTCGACTTCGAGCACCTTGCAGCCAGACAGATCACAGCCTTCCGCAGAAAAAGAGAGTGTTACCTTCGACGGCAGCTCTGCTTTTTCTTCACCTGTCTCAATCCTGCATTCATTATTTTCACTGTCGAGCACAAGGTTAAATTTTTCTGCTCTTGCAAGGGATGACATTCTGGTAGTTTCCAGCATGGTATTAATTGTTTTCGCACATTTTTCTGAATCTCTGCTGTAAAGTAATGAAATCCCAATTCCAGCTCCACCAACCATAATAGCAAGTATGGCAACTACAACCAGAATTTCTACAAGTGTCATTCCAAGATTTTTATTCTTACTTACTTCAGGCAAAGCGTTATTCCCCACCTTTTCTCCAATTCTGATAGCTGATATAATCTGTATATTCTGTACTGCTTGTCCTGTCTGTATAATCTTTTCCGGTATAATCCTCACTCTTTAATTTGAAGTCCAGCAAATAGGAACTGGCATATTTCATATTTCTTTCTGTTTCGCTTTTCTTCTTTTCTTCCTCTGTTCTTTCCTCATCGAGGATAGCCTGGACGATGGAACGGTTTGCAATGATCTCACCATTTCCTTCAATAATAATTTTACCGCTAGCAATCACTAATCCCTCTACATTTACCCCACCTTTAATTGTTAAATCACCATCACAGAGAATAATTCCTCTAACATTACGATCTACTGAATGATTTCCTTTATACAGGTATGTATAATAACCACATTTATACGGATCCGGCGTCAAAGAATTTACCATCCCGGTAAAATCTACATATTTGGATACCGGTGCATCTGCTGCAATATTGTCGTCCACTAATGTTGGCAATGAATCCGACGTCATCGAAAAATCAGTTTTGGGATCCAGCTCTGCATATAAATACTTATAATGCTTTACAAGATTACTTTCCACTTTCCTTATATATTCTCCCGAAAGTGAATTTTCCTCTTTTGGCAGCTCTGATGTCAGACTGTCATCCGTTATTTTGGTTACTGCACCTCTTGTATAAATATTCGCTGTTGTACTATCTGCCAGGGTGATCGTCGGCTTCACATTTTCACTGAGCGCCTTATTCTGGAGACTCTTTTTGACATTCCAGATTTGGATTAATTCTTCATCGGTGAACCCATCATATCCAAGTTTTGCCTTTATGGCTGCATCCATATCTGTCAGCCCGTTTTCAGGATCCTTCATATTTAATATCAGATTTGCGTATTCTGTACTTTTTCCATCCAGAAACTTCAGATAAAAATAAGTATAAGACTCTCCTGTTGTGCGGTTGATCACTTCTTTCTCTATATAAGGAATCGATTCCATGACATATTTTTTGGTTGTACCAAACCACTGTGTTTCTGCATTCCAGATTTCTGCCGGCTTTTCTGATGTTTTTACAGGATTTGTCGTTAGAAGACAGCTTGTCGGAACAAGATACATATACTGATTGCTTTTTAATGCCAGTGATTCACCCGTGGCGTATTCCTCTATAATACCTGCAGAAGTTCCACCATTATTTCTGATATTTTCTCCGGTATAAGCCTGAGACTGCAGATCTATATAAGCCACTCCTGAAACTACAAGCGTGTCCAATCCGCCAAGATCCAGTGTTGATCCATTTCCATTAATGATCAATGCACTGCTCTGTGTGTGTTCTACTGGATTATTTTCATTACGCTTCAATAAATTCTTACTTTCCTGATTGGAAAATACTCCATTATTGTAGCCATAGTAGGTACCTTTCAGTGTCACACTGCTCTTTCTGGCATTCAATTCCAGATCATTTGCGATATAGCTATTTCCATTTATAACAACAGTGCTGGCCTCTTCTGCCGCATTTCTGTTAATATTTTCTACTGTACGGAGACTTTCTGCCCATAACTGTGTATCTGCCGCAGATTCAAGATTTCCAACAGTAAGGTTTGAATTTCTTACATTGATATCCCCTTTGGAAATCAGATAATTACTGTTAAAACTTACCCCCGAATTATATATGTTAATACCGCCATATACATCCTCATCCCGGTATTTCTTCTTATTTTCCTCTGTCTCACTGTCATTAATCCCTGCATAAACATTTCCTTCTATCTGCCTGCTGCTACAGGAATCAAAATAAATACCTTTATTTCCAATTAATGCATAATCCAGTATTCTTGAAGAATCCTGAAAAAAACTGATATAAGGAATCTCTATTACAATATCTGTTGTAATTGTTGCCTCATAACCATTAGCTGTATATCCTGCACTTTCACTTCCATTTGCCTGTCTGTATTTAACAACCACATCTCTGAAAATGTATTTTGCAGGCAGCTTTGCCCCGATTCCATCTGTCCACACATTATCGTCTTCATCCAGTATTTCTGTCCTGGAAAATTCTATTACCTCTGTATTATAGGCACCTGTTCCATCAAGTGATATTTTCTGCGTGATATATGAATTCAGCTTTGCAAGCAGTCTATTATAATTTGTGAGATCCCCATCATCTTTACTGCATACAGGCAATATCGTTTTTAACCCATTGATAAACTGCAGGGAAAAGGATCGGTATGCAGCATCCTGGGTTTTAAACACCGCCTTCCCGCCTGCGTCCGATACCTGGGAAAGAACATCTGCATATGCTTTTGACAGGCAATCTGCCGTCACCTTACCAATTCCATTATAAACATCATCCAGTACCTGCTCGTCTGCATAGAAATTATCCTTCATCCTGTACTCAATCTGTTTCATATGAAGGTTCGCCGTGCTTATCGTTATCGTAATTACCGCAAGAATCAACAAAAAGCCTACCCCAACCAGAACCGTGATCAAAGTAGACCCTGCATTATTTATTTTTGCCCTTTTTTTATTCCTGTTTTTCATCACTGTATCCTGTCACTTTGTTTCTTTGGTTGTTGATATGTCCGCCGCTGTCCTGCCCGTCTCCTGTTCTGTCAGTTTAATGGTTACTTCATAGCATCTCATAGATGGCTTTTCTTTTCCTATCGTCTGTTCAAAATCCCCATTTTTAAGAATAACATCTGTTATCATTCCTTTTATATTCGTATGAAAATAAGTCTTGCTTGTACTCCGTTCACCTGTCAGGGATGTACTTTCAGGAATACTTGAATATCCGGTTCCATCCACAACAACATTATTAAAATTCAATCCCCACTGCCCCGTGATCTTATTAGCTGCATCCAAATCATAATAATAGCCCCGTACAAGACAGACGTTTAATTTACCCTGTCCACTATAATTATTCCGTATTTCAACCTCATTTGCTTTTGGTTTTGTTCCCTGTCCTTTTACTCTGAAATACTGATCCTGATAGGCTTTGGCAAATATATAAATATTACCGCCCTTTTCCCAGCTTTCTATTTTTATATTTCCGTCTTCGTCTGTGCTTTCTTTTCCGGAAAGTCCATAATAACCACTATACGCATTATATTTCAGGCTTAACGGTGTCCCCTCATACTCAGACTCATAAATCACATCACAGCTTACTCTGATTCTGTCCTGATAATAAGAGTCACTTCCATGATTCTTTGTTATTCCGGATGTTCCTCCATCAATCGTGACCACAACCTGTTTAGTCAGGTTATTGTATATAGTCAGCAGCTGAGCTATCACTTCCGTACTATTTGGCGCTCCATCCACATACTGATCCTTTTTAAGCTGTTCTCTCAAATTATATAATGCTGCTGAAGGCTCTGACCCTGTACCTTCATATTGATTGATCTCATCTGCGATCACCGGAAATAACATTCCATTCACATCATCCACACTGCTCACCGCATACACATTTGCATCATTTGCTGCCGTATTGGAAAATGCAGGATCATCCTTCTTCTGGCTGTAGCCTGTAGGATTAAAAACTACTTCCATATCATATAGTTTCCCGCCTATATCAATATCTTTCTGTTTACACCGGATTGTTTTAAAAAACTCATCTGTATATGCAGTATCACCGTTAAATTCTGCCTGCAGTGAAGTATCTACACTTTCCTCTACACTTCCTGTCTGATTGCCATCGGCATCTGTTGCATTCTCTATCTGCTGGACAAATTCTTTAACCTCTGTGCTTTTGACTGTTTCCAGTACGCTCTGTGCATATGCGGTCGCTGTCTGCGTTTTATGTGCACGGTTAGTGTAGTACATGGACGTCCTGAACCCTGCTAAAATAGGAACAGAAATAATAGCCAGGATAGCAATGCATACCAGTACCTCTACCAGGCTGAATCCTCCACTATTCTGTTTTCCTGCTTTCTGCTTCCAGTTTTCCAGTGTTTTCATGTACCCTCTGTATTTTTATTCCTCAATCTGGATCACACCAGTTTTTCCCATAATACTGACCCTGGGATTTTCTTCATCCTCGTCAGTCACCTTTACGTTTACAGTAAGATCCGTATTATTCACAACATTTACCTTAGCCGCAACTTTATCCTTATCACCGACCCTTGGAGAACTGATAATCTCAAGATTAATAGCACCATCAGGGGCAAATACCACGCCTTCATCTGAATAATTCTTCTTACCTATCTTATAATAGGCTCTGTACTCTCCTTCTTCTCCTTCAAATTCGATGGTTACTTCCTGCCTTGTATTTTCATTGGAAGTTAAATATGTTTCTTCTGATGGATCTTCTGACCTGCCGACGATAAAAGATTCCACGTCGGCTCCCGGCTGACTCAGCATAAGAAAGAAATCAGACGCTGCCTCCTCTTTAGTATCACTGCCAAGTCCTGCTGCCTGCATAAATACATTGGTAGTTCCATGCATCAAATTTGGTTCAAGGACATTAACTGGCGGCCTGTCCTCACCTGTGATCGCATATTGGCGCATAGTAAAATTACCATTGACAGCATCAATCGTATAGGTGGCTGTCATATTACAAATTACCATTCTGTCTGAATAAGTCTGGATATAATTCAGAAAATCCTTATACTCTTTATATCCTGCCTCAAAGGAAAACTGTGTTTCCGTATAGATGCCTGAAAGCCCGTCTGATATTGATGTTGTATCCGTAACCTCCTGTATAACCTGGTCATCTGTCACATCACCAATTTCCGCTTCCACTGCATCTATCTGTTCTTCCTCTGCTGTCGATGTGATCTGGGCAGCAACATCTTCTCCAAAGGTGACCTGGTGCAGCTTTATCGGTATCTTCTTTTCTGTATTATCTATAAACAGAATGCTTGCTTCCTGGGGCAGCTCAGAAGGAAACATATCAAGGAGATTCTGGGTTTCCGTTGCCAGCTCTTCTGTCTGCTGTTGATAAGCTGCTTCATTCAGCTTCAAATCTGTCAGATAGCTTTTCTGATTCTGCAGTTCTGTAATTTCTGATATTATTTTTTCGTTTTTTTCCATTAATGGCTGAATAACAAAAAAGTATGGCAGGAAGAGCACCGCTACGATAGCCAATAATAACAATAGTTTTTTGTCTCTTGAAGTTAATTTCATTCTTCGCTGCCCCCTTCTGCTTCTTCGTCATTTATAACACTGATGTTGAAAGACAGATTAAATGTTGATGTCACCTGTGAGAATTCATCATAAGTATCTGTAATATTCTCTACTCTCACATCAGACACATATGGGATCTTTTTTAACTCAATCACGAAATCTGCAACTGCCTCTTTTCCAGATGCCATGCAGGTCATACTAATCTCTCCATTGGTTATTGTAAACGTATTAATGCCAACCGATTTTGGCATAACCTGTTCCAGATCAAGAATCAATTGATATAACTGCTCACTGTTATTTACAGTTCCATCATAATATTGTTTCAGCAGCTCATACTTCTGTTGATTATCCAGGTAATCACTGTAGGTTTCTTCCACCTGTGACAGATTGGCGATTTCCTGCTCCAGATTTGCTTTCACTCCCTTTTGCACATGGTAAATATAAAAGAAAAACCCACTTGCCGACAATACACTAACAGCAGACAAAATCAATATTACATAAAAAACTGTGTAGCTTTCGGTTCCCTTCTTTTCTTCCCCTGCCTTTAAATTCAGGGACTGCATCATGCTTCCAAGAAGCGGCAGATAGTCAGCCAGCAGCTCATAATTCAGTCCGTGCAGATTCTTCTTGGCAATCTTTACTCCATTCAGCTCTTTGATGGTCACTACCTCAAGTCCCAGCTCCTTGCCAAGGATCTCAGTAAAGCCGATCAGATTGATTCCGGTTCCCATCAGCCGGATCTGTTCGATCACAGTACCAGGATTCCTGCTGGTATGGAATTCTGCCATTCTTGTTACGGAAGATGAGAAATCGCGGATCACTTCACTGTATTCCTCCGGTGTCAGCTCCTGACCCAGTTTTCTTGGATCTGACAGAATCGCTTCTGCCTCTTCCTCGTCTATGCTCTTAAATTCAGCCAGATTTCTGATAATAGTCTGCTTTCCATAAGGTATGGATCTTTTGAAAAGCTGCACCTTGTCCCGCATGATGCTGACCATGGTTGCATTTTCGTCCATCTGGATAGCCAGTACAACACCCTGCGTCAGCTGCTTTCTCAGAAGCTGGTACAGAGAGTTATTATAATAATCGACTGTTTCCACCGGCATTTTCAACATGGAAGCCAGTCGGTAATATTCCTCTACCATCTGCTTCTGCACCGCTGTTACCAGAATGTTATTATTCTTTCCTTCGGCACTCTCTACTGTTTCCAGCACCGTATGCCGGATAATATAATCTTCCAGATTATTCATCGGGAAGTAGTCTTCTATGTTAGCTTTGATCATTTCTTCAATCTTGGCTTCGTTCTTTACATAAGGAAGGGTTACTTCCTTATTTGCGATTTTTCTTGAAGTAATGACAAAAGCGATCTTTCCACGTTTAATGTTATTATTCTTCAGTGCAGCATACAGTACCTTTGCGACAGCTTCCACGTCTACAATAACACCATCATCTACTGTGCCGGATGGCAGCTCCACCTGAAAAGCATTTTTCACAGTGATCGCAGCACCGCTTTTGGCAATCTCGCAGATCCTCATATCACTGTTTTCTATTAATACGGAGAGTATATTTCCCATGAATAACTCTTCTCCCTTCTTCTGTGTTTTGAGCTGTTTCTCCTACATATAAATATCTTTACGGGCATCCGGACATTCAACCGTCCGTCATTTCCCGTCTTTGTTCTAAAAAAACAGACGTAAGTACCATGTTATTATAGCATTCCCATATAACATTGCAACGAAAATTCCCAGTGCAAGATATGGTCCAAATGCCAGCACTCTGTCTTTTTTCTGTACCTTCATCAATATCAAATGAATGACAGATCCCGCTACGGATCCGATCACCAGTGCAAGCAGGATCTCCTTCCACCCAAGCAGAAGACCTGCTGCCGCCATCAGCTTGATATCACCGCCGCCGATTCCATTGCCTCTGGTGATCCAGTAAATAATCATAAAAATCCCACTGACAGTAAAAAAACCTATCACATAGTCGTACCAATGTGGCAGGTCTAATATAAGCCGGACAGCACCAAGAGCCAGAATAACCAGATTACATCCAAAAGGTATCTCGTAGGTTCTGAAATCAATCATGCTGATCACTATCAGAGTAGATGCACATGCACAAAACAGTACACTTTCCAGTTCAAAACCCTTTACAGCAAAGATCCAGATATAAATCAGTCCGTTTGCCAGTTCAATAAGAGGATACTGCATGGAAAGCTTTGTCTTGCAGCTTCTGCATTTCCCACCCTGTATCAGGAAGCTGATCACCGGGATCAGCTCATACCACTTCAAAACGTTCCCACAGCTCATGCAGTGGGAACGTTCTAAAACGATATCTTCTTTCCTTGGAATCCTGTATATACATACATTCAAAAAGCTTCCAATGGTAATTCCGAAAAGGAATACCATAAGAAATAAGATTAGGTTGATCATGGCAAATTACTATTGTACGGTTATCGGTGTTGCAGTGCCATCTGTCTTCTTTCCTGCAGATGCATCCGTTTTAGTAATTGTTACAGTCACTGAATTTGATCCTATTATCTGTACATTAATAGCTGTATCGGTAGCATGTGCAGATTTAAGCTTAGATATAAGACTCTTCTGTAAATCAGCCGCAGACTGGCTATCAGCATATCCAAGGGTAACATTGACTGATTTAAGCATTTCTCCAGTTAAGCCCGTAGATAACGCATCAGCAGTTTTGTGAGCGTCATTAAATGTTGTTACAGAAGATGTAGCTTCGTTAGCATTAATAACAGCAGGATCCATCATAGCTGTTGTAATTGCTGTTTTAACAGAATCTGCAAGCTGTGTATCTGCTGATACATTTGTCTTTTCAACATATCTTAACAGGTTTGGTGCCAATACACCAACCAAAATTGCCAGAATGGCAATTACAATAATCAGCTCCACTAAGGAAAATCCCTTGTTTCCTATACTCTTTTGTTTCTTCATAACAACTATCTCTCCTTTTTCCTTTTTAGCAGAACATGTTATTTATCGCATAATTCCGCTTAATTCTTTTTCATTCTATCACTTTATCGTCATAATGTACAGATTGATTTAGCATTTTCTTCGATTTTTTTACATTCTGCTGTATCATTTTTCCTATTCTGCCATTTTACAGGCATTTTTCTCTCTTATCTCGTCGATTGTTTTCTGTCTGCACTCCACTGCTGCCCTGATATCTTTATCCGAAAAATTCCGGTTGATCATATTTTGGATTATTGAGGTCTTTCCTTCTTCTCTTCCTTCTTCTCTTCCTTCCTCTCTCCCTCTGGCTCTCTCGTCTGCCAGTATCTCTTTCCATGCACTGTCCATATCGTATCCTTCTCCTTCCTCTTCCGTTTTCTGATACCTCTTCTTTTTCTTTAATAGTTCCGGCCAGTCTGTCAGTGTCGCTATCGTCTCCCATGTTTCTTCCGTCAGGTTTCCATAGGCTTTATCCTGCAGCAGATTCAGAATTCCCTGTTTGTTTCCACGACAGTTCAGGATCTGAAACACTTCCCTGATATCCGTATGATAGTGACTCAGATCTGTCTGTTCATTGACACAGACAAGCCACATCGGATAATCCCTGAACAGCAGACTGTCCTCACATCCTCTCCCTGCAGCTTCAAAGCTCATCATATGCCAGAGATCTCTCGGTCCATCCCATGGCTCCCTTCCATAATACAGGCACATGGTATAAACCGGATGCAGACGGTCTGTTTTCATCACCCTGCAAAGTCTTTCTGCCGTAGTCGTCATTACCTTCTTTTCCAGGATCAGCCTGCTGTTCTTCTGCTGAAGCTCCCGGAGCTGCTTCATATATTCCTGTGCATCATAGTTCATACAGCGCACCGGCATGCTGTAATCCACATATTTCTGCGCTTCCACTGCCAGGATCCGGAGCTGTGTGCCGCAGGATAAATACATCTTCACATCCCGTTCTCTTCTTTTCTTCTGCAGAGGACTTTCTTTTTCTCTCTGCTCTGCATATTTTTCAGAGGCTGACAGCAGCTCCTCCGGAAGTATCACCCGCTTCCCCAGAAACAGGCTCCCGTTAAAAAGATCTGCAAACCGCTCCTTATCCTGCAGGAATTCCTCCATACATATTGCATCCTTCCCCATAGATCTCCTCCTTTTCTCCAGAAGATCCACCAGGTATAAAATGGATGCAGGACTGTCCTTCAAAAATATACAGTCCATCAGTATCAGACAGGATCCTCTGCTTTTCATGTTTGGGATAAAAGCACGGACTTTTCTGATTTCTGACAGATCATTCAGAAGGGAAGATTCCCTGTAGACCAGCCTGTTTCCAGCATCAGCATGAAACCGTCTCTGACATCCTTTACAAATGTCATTAAAACAAGCTGTAAAAAAAGAAAACTTCTATGCTTTGATTTCAAAATATCATAGAAGTTTTCGTTTGTCAATAAACGTTATTTCGTTTATTTCATCTGTTTGTTATGTTTTATTTCTAATTTCAGATCATCTGATAGCTGAGCCACTCATACTTAAGCCTGCTGCCCTCCTGGATCTCAGGTGGAAGCAGTGCCCTTGCCACCAGCTTCAGCTCATCACTTTCAATATCGGTACGTTTCAAATTGGCATAGTCACCATTTATACTGACTACTTCATAATAAAAAGTCTCCATTTTCCCTCCCTGGTTACACAGTATCCGGAACGCCTGACGGCTTAACCGATCGATTCATATAAGGTAAGCATAGGCTGCATGATCGCCATGATCAGGACACCAACTACGATTGCCATGACAACGATGATCATGGGCTCCATCAGTGCCATAACCTGCTCTGTGGCCACCTGTACATCATCTTCGTAGTAATTGGCTACATTTTCCAGCATAGTTTCAATATTACCGGTTTCTTCACCAATAGATACCATATGTACTACCATCGGAGGAAAAAGTCCACAGGTCTTTAGTGGTCTTGACAGTGCCATACCTCTCATAACCTGATCTTTGGCATCCATCATGGCCTTTTTATAGTGGACATTTTCCATGGATCTTCCTGTGATCTCGATCGCATCCATCATTGGCACTCCGGCACCAAGCAGTGTACATAAGGTTCTTCCCAGTCTGGCACACTCACTCTTTGTCTGGAGCTTTCCAAAAACGGGGATTTTCAGTGCAATGCCGCCAAGTACAAATTTACCCGACGGGCTTGCCGCATAAGCCTTAAATAAAGCAATCGCTGCTGCCACTACCAAAAGGATCAGCCACCATTTGGCTATTACAAAATCACTCATATTTACAACTGCCTGCGTGATCGGTGGCAGCTCTGTATCCAGCTCCGCAAACATTCCCATGAAATTCGGGATAACCCAGATCATCATAAGGAAAAGAACGCCAACCATAACTACTAACAGTACAATCGGGTAGATCATGGCTTTTTTTACTGACTGTTTCAGTTTGTTTTCTTTTTCAAACTGTACCGCCATACGCTCAAAGGCAACCTCCATGCTTCCGGAAGCCTCTCCTGCCTCTACCATATTGCAGAGCATGCTTGGAAATACCTTGGAATGCTTCTTCATGGCTCCTGCCATGGATTCACCCTTTGACACATCTTCATATACTTCACCCAGCGCTTTTTTCAGCGTTCTGTTTTCAGTCTGATCCCTCATCATTTCCAGCGCATTGATGATGCTGACACCGGCACTGATGATACTGACAAACTGCCGGCAGAAAATACTGTAATCCCTGGCACTTACCCTGCCTCCCAGAGAAAAATTGATATCTCTGCTCATCAGACTGGCTTCCGATACACTTAAGATAACATTTTTCTGTGCTTTCAGGACACCGGTAACCTGCTCTATACTTTTCCCCTCCATGGTGCCCTTTTTTTCTTTTCCTTCCGGGGTGATCACCCGGTACTGAAATTCAGCCATTTTGCTTCTGCTCCCCTGTCCTCTTCTCTTTAATCTGCTTCATAATCATAGGCAACCTTGATCATTTCAGCACAGCTTGTAATACCTTCCTTGACTTTTTTGGCTGCTGCCATACGAAGTGTACTCATTCCTTCGGAAACAGCAATTTCCTGCAGTTCATCAGCTGTCACTTTATCATGGATCCGGTTACGGAGCTTTGCAGTAACCGGCATGATCTCATAGATCGCAGTACGTCCTCTGTAACCAATGCCTCCACAGTCTTCACAGCCTACCGGTTCATATACCGTCTGAGGCATGCTTGCAGGCACCATCAGAAGCTTCTTTTCCTGATCTGTAGCCTCTCTTGCCTTGCGGCACTTTGGACAGAGCTTTCTTACCAGACGCTGTGCAATAATACCCACTACAGAATCACCGATCAGGTAGGGTTCCACACCCATATCGATCAGACGGGTAATGGATGCTGCTGTTGAATTTGTATGCAGTGTGGAAATAACAAGGTGTCCGGTAATGGAAGCCTTAACGGCGATGCCGGCTGTTTCTCCGTCTCGGATTTCTCCGACCATTATGATATCCGGATCCTGACGGAGAATGGAACGCAGGGCATTGGCAAACGTCAGGTCTGCCTTGACATTTACCTGCACCTGGTTTACACCATCCACATTGGCTTCCACAGGATCTTCTACGGTGATAATATTAACCTCTTCACGGTTCAGTTCGCTCAGAACAGTATAACAGGTCGTTGATTTACCACTTCCGGTAGGTCCCGTTACCAGAATGATTCCATGAGGATTTTTCAGGATACCATCCAGTCTTTCCTCATCCTCCGGTGTAAGGCCGAGATATTTCTTTTCTCTGGAAAGACCATCCTTGGCGGTGAGACGCATAACCGTCTTTTCTCCAAATACAGTAGGAAGCACGGAAACACGGACATCATATTCCCGGTTATCCACCTGCAGGGTCAGCCGGCCGTCCTGTGGCTTTCTCTTCTCGGAAATATCAAGTCCTGACATGATCTTGACCCTGGCTACCATAGCCGGCAGGAGTGTGGTGTTGTAATCCATCACTTCACGCAGGGCACCGTCAATACGGTAACGGATCCGCAGGTTTCTCTCCAGTGGTTCAATATGGATATCACTGGCTCCCTGACGGATCGCCTGCTCCAGCATAGTCCTTACGATCTTTACAATCGGTGCATTGTCTACTTCTGCGTTGGATGCACTCTCTTCTTCCTCTCTCAGCTCATCCGCATGCTCCAGCTGATACTGGGCTGCTGCCTCCATCGCCTGCTTCTTACCAAACATACGGTCAATCTGCATGGCGATCTGGGCGGTCGGTGCAAAATAAGGCACAACCTCCATACCTGTGATCAGGCTGACATCATCAATCGCCGGCAGATACATGGGATCCGACATGGCAATCTTAAGGATATTGGAATTATTCTCATCTATGGCAAAGGGTACCAGTTCATATTTCTTCATGATATCCTCCGGTACCAGACGGATCGCAGCATCCTGCAGTCCCTCCTTCCGGAGGTCTACTGATTCTACGCCAAGCTGCCTGCTCAGGACATCAGAGAAATCCTTCTGCGACACATATCCAAGTGCGATCAGCGTTTCCCCCAGCTTCGTCTTTCTGATCTTCTGCTCCGAGAGTGCGGTATCAAGCTGCTGCTGTGTGATCATTCCCTGTGAAAGCAGCAGATCTCCGATCCGTACTCTTTTTCCAAACAATGCCATACCTATCTATACCCCTGTCTGTCTTTTTCTGTAAATCCATATTCTTCCCTATTATACCATCTCATTCAGAATACGCAACTGCTCTGGCAAACCAGTTGCCGGATACCTGTCTGGCTTTTCCTTCTATGCACAGGCCAATCAGCTCTGTCAGCAGTTCCTGCATAGTCAGCTTCATTCCCTTTTGCCTTGCTGACTCATACAGGGCATCCGCTGACTTTGGTTCCAGATCAAGAAGTCCCAGTATCCCATCCTCCGCTGACAGTTCAAGGCTCATTTGCCCGCTGATCTGCTTATCCTGCTCCTGCCGCCTTCGTTTCTTCTGCAGGTCTTTTGTCCTGTCACTGCCATTCCCCCTGTTTTTCAGCATCACAAGCTCTGCGATCAGATCTTCCGGAGACAGTACCACACCACAGCCCTGCCGGATCAGAAGATTGCAGCCATCGCTGAGGCGGTCAGTCAGTCTCCCCGGCACTGCATACACATCCTTTCCCTGTTCCAGTGCCATATCTACCGTAATAAAGGTACCACTTTTCTGTCTGGCCTCTATCACAAGGACTGCATCTGAAAGACCTGCCACAATGCTGTTCCTGTAAGGAAAAAGCTGCTTTTTCGGCGGTGTTCCCGGTACAAAAGGGGAAATCACACCGCCCTGTACACAGATCCTGTCATAAAGTCCCCGTTGGGATGCCGGATAGCAGACATCTGCGCCGCACCCAAGTACAGCATAGGTTCTTCCACCGCCATCAAGTGCCGCCTTCTGTGCAATACTATCAATCCCTCTCGCCATGCCGCTGACTACCCGGATTCCAGCCCTTCCCAGCCGTTCCCCAAATGCAAAAGCCGCATAGCTTCCATATTCAGAACAGTCTCTGGCACCGATCACCGCTACCGTACAGTCCCTTTCCTTCGGTAGTTCCCCCATACAGTAAAGTGCCATGGGCGGGCTTGCCATGGCAAACAGCCTCCTTGGATACTCCCTGTGAAAAACCGTGATCATACGGATCTGTTTCTTCTGCAGCTCCTCAAAGGCCTGTTCCAGCTTCCACTCCTTCCGAAACTGCTCAAAAGCCTCGGCCTTTCTTTCTGCCACCTTATCCCGCCAGCCCCAGCCTATCAGCTTTTCCTTCAGCTCCTGCCTGCTCATCCGGTAGATCTGTGACGGGCTTTCACAGTTCTCCAGCAAAAGCACAGCCGCTTTTTCCGAAAGCTCCGGTATATTGTGGAGCCAGAAAAGATATGGCTCCTCCTTCTTCGTTATTTTCATATGTATTAATTCCTTTTCACTCCTGTCCCTGACAGTAGCAGGCTGCCTCCAGAAGATCCTCCTTCCTCACGATCTCACTGCCTGTAAGATCCGCAATTGTTCTTGCCACCTTCAGTAGCTTATGGCAGGCTCTTGCTCCCAGCTTCATGGAAGTATAAATCTGTTCCAGTACCTGTTCTTCCTTTCTACCAAGCTTACAGAAGCTGCGGATATTTCCTGCTGTAAGCTGTGCATTGAACCTTATCCCTGTGTCCCGGTACCGGAAGTCCTGCCGGCTTCTTGCTTCCATCACCATATTTCTCATGCCTTCACTGCTTTCCCCTCTTTTTCTGTTCTCCGGATCCCGCAGCACGGAAAATTCCGTTTCCTTTAGCCGGACCTGCAGATCGATCCGGTTCAGGATCGGCCCGGAAAGATGGGAAATGTACTTATGGATCTCATACGGCGTGCAGCGGCACCTGTTTCTGTCCGGAAAGTAGCCACAGGGACAGGGGTTCATCGCCCCTACCAGCATAAATTCTGTAGGATAGGTAACATTCCCCCGGGTTCTGGTAATCTGTATCTTCCTGTCTTCCAGTGGCTGTCTGAGCAGATCCAGTGTCTTTCTGGAAAACTCCGGCAATTCATCAAGAAACAGTACCCCTCTGTGTGCCAGACTGACCACGCCAGGGCTTGGACGCACACCGCCTCCCGCAAGAGCCTGCGGTGTCAGGGAATGATGAGGACTGACAAAGGGACGCCTTCTTGAGGATGCCCGCGTTCCATCGAGAAGTCCGGCTATGCTGTAAACAGAAGCAACCTCCAGTCTCTCCTCTTCCGAAAGAGGCGGCAGGATCGTAGGGATCCTCCTTGCCAGCATGGTTTTGCCACAGCCCGGCGGTCCGCAGAAAAGCAGATGATGAAATCCGGCTGCTGCGATCATTGCCGCTCTCTTGCCGCTTTCCTGTCCAGACACCTCCGAAAAATCCATTTCTGTCTCATTTCCCTGCAGAAGATCATCCTGTTTTTCTGTCATAAGTTCCCGGATAGATTTATTTTCCCATTCCTTCTGTTCTGCTTCGCTCATTTTTAAATATTCAACAGCTTCTGTCAGACTGCCTATACCTGCGATCCGTCCTTTTCCGATCAGCCTTGCCTCCTGCAGATTCTCAAGCGGCACAAGAAACCTTGTGATCCCCGCCCGCAGACCTTCCCCGACCATGGGAAGTATGCCTCGCACCTTCCGTATCTCCCCATTCAGTCCAAGCTCTCCAAGGATCATCATTCCTTCTGTCTCTTTCTCTGTAAGCCTCTCCATTGCTGTCAGTACAGCCAGGGCAACCGGCAGATCAAAGCCCGTTCCCTCCTTCCTGACATCAGCAGGTGAAAGGTTCACTGCAATATGCATGGCAGGAAGGTGTATCCCGTTATTTTTCAGCGCGATCCTGACACGTTCTGCGGATTCCCGTACTTCCCCCGACAGGTGCCCGACCATGATAAAGCACGGAAGTCCCGCAGAAAGATCCACCTCCACCTGTACCAGACAGCTTTCCATGCCAAGCACCGTTCCCGATAAAATTGTACTGTACAAAAAAACCTCCTTTTCTTCAGATAGATATACTGCTCTGTGAATAAAAATGATTGTGAAAATTTGAAATATTCAGGATCTGAAATGGAGATCCCGGTTTGAAACAGCAGATCTGCAAAAATTTTCTCTTCTCTGCTGTCAGGAATACAAAAAGCCTGCCACATGTCAGTCTTTCTGTATTATTTGATATAAAAAAGATACAGTAAATGTAATCACTGTATTGATTGCATTTACTGTATCTGATTTTCGAATATCTGTCAAGAGTGGAAATCCGGTTCTTTTCACGACCTGTTTCCAGAATCACTTTCCGTATCTGGTTTCAACGGATCAGAATATTTTATTTTCCATGCCGTCAGGATCCTGTGCAAACTGGATCGCCATCTCTCTGTCGATCTTGCCTTCGTAATAAAGCTGTGCAATGGCCTCATCCATAGCGATCATGCCTGCCTTCCGGTTGGTCTGCATGACGCTCATAAGCTGGTGGGATTTGCCTTCACGGATCAGATTCCGCACTGCATGATTGGCATGAAGTACCTCAAATGCTGCCACACGTCCCCTGCCGTCCGCTTTCGGGATCAGCTGCTGGGAAATAACCGCTTCCAGTACATTGGCGAGCTGTACACGGATCTGTTGCTGCTGATGGGGTGGGAAGACGTCGATCACACGGTCTACGGTACTGGCTGCCCCGATAGTATGTAAGGTAGACAGAACAAGGTGTCCTGTCTCCGCTGCCGTAATGGCAACACTGATTGTTTCAAAGTCACGCATCTCTCCTACCAGAATGACATCCGGATCTTCACGGAGTGCAGCCCTGAGGGCATTGGCATAGCTCTGGGAATCCAGTCCGATCTCTCTCTGGTTTACCATGGACATCTTATGACGGTGAAGATACTCGATCGGATCTTCCAGCGTGATCACATGACACTCCCTGTTATTGTTGATCTTGTCAATGATAGCCGCCAGTGTGGTAGATTTACCGCTTCCGGTAGGGCCTGTTACCAGGACAAGTCCTCTTTTTCTCTGATAAAGGTCAATGACAGATGCGGGTACACCAAGGACCTCCGGCGAAGGTACCTCTGTTCCTACCAGTCTCAGGGCGATTGCCACAGACCCCCTCTGCTTATAGGCATTGACACGATACCTTCCAAGCTCAGGAATAGAAAAAGACATATCATGCTCTCCCTTTTCCTCGAATTTCGCCCGCTGGACCGGATCCATGATCTCATCTGCCAGGGCTTCCGTATCCGGTGGCAGCAGCCTTTCAAAATCCATGGTGATCAGCTGGCCGTTCACTCTCATTTTCGGCGGTACTCCTACTGTAATATGCAGATCGGATGCCCCCGCATCCTTTGCAATTGCAAGCATTTCTTTAATCGTAGCCATGTTCAAACCCTTCCCTCAGTTTCAATAACGCACGTTTTTCTATTCGTGAGACATAGCTTCTGGATATATGAAGCATCTCTCCGATCTCACGCTGTGTAACTTCCTCCCCATTCAGAAGACCATACCTCAGATAAATGATCTCTCTTTCCCTCTCGTTCAGAACTGTAGAAAGCAGAATACGGAGCCGTCCGGTATTTTCACACAGCTCCATCTGATCCGTGACATCTGTCTGCTCCTGTTCGATCACGTCCAGCAGATTGATTTCATTTCCTTCTTTATCTGTACCAATGGGATCATAGAGCGAAACTTCCTTTGCCGTTTTTTTTCTGGATCTGAGAAGCATAAGCAGCTCATTATCAATGCAGCGTGAAGCGTAGGTACTCAGCTTCCCCCTGACGGCATCGAAGGAGGAAATTGCCTTGATCAGCCCGATCGTCCCAATGGAGATCAGATCCTCCATGTCCTCATCCACATTCTGATATTTTTTGGCAATGTGGGCCACCAGGCGCAGATTCCTTTCAATCAGGATATTCCTTGCTCTCATAGCTTCTTCGCCGCTTCCCTCTTTTAACAGTCGTAAATAATAGGCCTCTTCCGAAGCGGTCAATGGCTGACTGAATGTTTTCAAAAAGGGCGCCCCCAAAGTCATTTTTATTATTCTATGACTTCCAAGGCGCTGCAGTGCCTTTCCACAAAACTAATTATACAAATTTCACTTTCTGATTGCAACTGCCTGGTCTTTTAATCAAACAGAAACTCCGCCATCACCCGGTTGCTGACATCCAGTCCGAGCTCTGTAAGCTTTAATCTGTCTCCTTCCTGCACAAGAAGTCCTTCCCTGATCAGCTTCTCCGAAATACCCGGATAAACGTCCGTAAATTTCTTTCCAAAGGTCTTAAAGAAGTGCTTTTTGGAAACCCCTTCTGTCAGGCGGAGTCCAAGGAACATAAACTCTTCCATCTGCTCCCGCTCTGTCAGATGACTGACCTCCTGTCTGAGGTGTTCCATCAGCTGTCCTGTCAGAGGCCTATCTGCAGCTTCCCCAGAAAGGAGCTTCAGATACGTCTGCAGATCCCGTATATTTGAAAATCTTGTTTCCTGCATCAGTGACGCTGCCCCGATACCAAAGCCAAGATATTCCCCCCGCTCCCAGTAAACCCGGTTATGCCGGCATTCGCAGCCTTCCCTGGCATAATTGGAGATCTCATACCTGTGATATCCGGCGGTTTTTAAAATATCATTCGTTATTTTATAGAATAGCCGATCCATTTCTTCATCCGGCAATACCGGTGTATTCTCGTAAAACGGCGTTCCTTCCTCAATGATCAGGCTGTATGCCGATATATGTGACGGCGGTCTGTCCAGGGAAAGAAGCTGTCTTAACGTATCCTGACAGGATTCCAGCGTCTGCTCCGGTATGGCAGACATAAGATCTACATTTATATTATTAAATCCTGATTTAATAGCCATGCTGTATGTCTGGAAGAAGTCCTCTGTACTGTGGATCCTGCCAAGTGCCTGAAGCTCATTTTCCTGCAGGGACTGCACCCCGATGCTCAGCCTGTTAATACCGGCAGCATAATACGCAGCCAGCTTGTCTGCATCCACAGTTCCCGGATTCACCTCTATCGTGATCTCCGCATCCTCTGCCAGACTGAAGGCTCCGCGCAGAGCTTCCATGATCTGGCAGATCCGTTCCTTTTTCAGAATGGACGGTGTGCCGCCGCCAAAGAATACTGTCCGCACCTCATGATCCGGATACAGCTTTCCTGCTGCCTCTATCTCCCGGCAAAGACAGGAAGCATAAGCCTCCATCGTTTCCCCGGATGCCGGTGCTGACAGAAAATCACAGTAGAGACATTTCCGTACGCAGAATGGAATATGAATATAAATACTTAATGGCCGCTTAGTTTTCATCCAGCTTCAGTACGCTCATGAATGCCTTCTGAGGGATCTCCACGTTGCCGATCTGGCGCATACGCTTCTTTCCCTCCTTCTGCTTCTCCAGGAGCTTCTTCTTTCTTGAAATATCGCCGCCATAGCACTTGGCAAGAACATCCTTACGCATGGCCTTTACTGTTTCCCTTGCAATGACCTTACCGCCTACTGCTGCCTGAATGGGGATTTCAAAGAGATGCCTTGGGATCTCCTCCTTCAGCTTCTCGCACATCTTCCGTCCTCTTTCATAAGCGCTGTCACTGTGTACGATAAAGGAAAGGGCATCCACCTCTTCCTTGTTGATCAGAATATCCAGCTTCACCAGATCAGACTGCTCATAGCCCTTCATTTCATAGTCAAAGGACGCATAGCCCCTGGATCTGGACTTCAGGGCATCGAAAAAGTCATAAATGATCTCATTTAAAGGCAGCTCATATTTCAGCAGTGCTCTTGTCTCCTCAATATATTCCATGCCAAGATATCTGCCTCTTCTCTCCTGACACAGCTCCATGATGGATCCGATAAATTCAGTCGTTACCATGATCTCAGCAGAAACAATAGGCTCTTCCATATATTCAATGGATGCCGGATCCGGCAGATTGGAAGGGTTGGTCAGCTCGATCACCTCTCCGTCTGTCTTATGCACCTTGTAGATAACACCGGGGGCTGTGGTCACCAGATCCAGATTGTACTCTCTCTCCAGTCTTTCCTGGATGATCTCCAGATGAAGAAGTCCAAGGAAGCCGCATCGGAAACCAAATCCAAGAGCAATGGAGGTTTCCGGCTCAAAATTCAGGGAAGCATCATTGAGCTGCAGCTTTTCAAGTGCATCCCGGAGATCCGGATATTTGGAGCTGTCCGCCGGATACACGCCGCAGTACACCATGGAATTTACTTTTTTATAACCGGGCAGCGGTTCACTGCAGGGTCTGTCATTATCAGTAACCGTATCGCCGACTCTGGTATCCTTGACATTTTTGATAGATGCCATGATATAGCCTACCATGCCTGCACTAAGTTCCTCACAGGGGATAAACTGTCCTGCCCCAAAATAGCCAACCTCTACTACCTCTGCTGTTGCGCCGGTAGCCATCATGCGGATATTGGTTCCTTTTTTCACACGTCCTTCCCGGATCCTGCAGAAGATGATAACTCCCTTGTAGGAATCATACAGGGAATCAAAGATCAGCGCCTTCAGCGGTGCATCCGGATCGCCTGTAGGTGCCGGGATCTTGTGCACTACTGCTTCCAGTACCTCATCGATCCCAATCCCGTTCTTGGCAGAGATCAGCGGTGCATCAGAAGCATCAAGGCCAATGACGTCCTCGATCTCCTCCTTCACACGCTCCGGCTCTGCACTTGGCAGATCGATCTTGTTGATAACAGGAAAAACCTCCAGATCATGATCCAGTGCCAGATATACATTGGCAAGGGTCTGTGCTTCGATTCCCTGCGCCGCATCCACAACAAGGATAGCACCGTCACAGGCTGCCAGACTCCTGCTCACCTCGTAGTTAAAGTCTACGTGGCCTGGTGTGTCGATCAGGTTGAAGATATACTCTTCTCCGTCCTTTGCTGTATAAATGGTCCTGACGGTCTGGGCCTTGATCGTGATGCCTCTTTCCCGTTCCAGCTCCATATTGTCAAGAACCTGTGCCTGCATTTCCCTGCTGGTCAGCAGTCCTGTTTTCTCTATAATTCTGTCTGCCAGGGTGGATTTACCGTGGTCAATATGTGCCACGATACAGAAATTTCTGATTTTACTCTGGTCGATATGTGTCATAAGTACCTCCTTGTGCCGTCAGCAGCCCCTTTTTAGCCATGGCTGCACATTTATCAGCATATCACATCTGGCCGTTCAAAACAATGGAAATGATATGAGCCAGGGGATCACAGGCATTCATGATCTCCTCTACCGTGTTGGTCTGTGCACCCAGCTCGACCAGAAGACTCTTCGGGCAGAGGTGCAGATTATAACGATAAGCCTTCAGATAGATCTTTCTGGCAAGACCCGGGTAATACTCATTGGCTGCCACCTGCATCTGGAAGGAAAATGCCAGATTTTCCTGCAGATACGGATTTTCCAGATAAGCGATCTTCCCCTTGTTCCTCAGATAGCTCATACCGTTAAAAAGCATAAACCTGGCTGTCGGCCGCCCATCCAGCTCCATGACCAGCTTCTTTCCTTCCTTCATCTCATCCCTGTGCAAGTCGATCACCACCTGGATGGTTGGATTTTCCGCAAGGATCTGTTCGATGGCTGGCAGCGATTTATTATAGGCCTCATCTCTTGCCTCCACATCATACCCTCCTATGTCATGCAGTACGGAAAAACCATAGGTATCCTGCAGGATCTCCGTAAGCCTCTCACCCGCGCCGACAATCGTGGTTGACGGATCCCCCGGCACAGAATCTGCAAAGTCCTCAAGGGAATGGGTATGATAGATCAGGATATCCGGTCCTTCCAAAGACCTTGTGATCGACATATCCTGATAGAGAAGCTGATCCAGCCCAACATAGGAGCTGTCAAGACCAGTCGTACCGTCTATGGCATAAAAGTTCGAAACCAGCTTCTCATAATCCCATTTCTCAGACCAGTCATAGGAATACGCCGGAAATGCCGCAGGTTCAAACGCCTTCTCCTCATCCAGGCCATCATCCTGCTGAGATTCTCCCTGTGATCCGATATCCGTATCCTCTTCCTTGTCTGTATTTTCCTGATCATTCTCTTCTGATATTTCTGCCTGATCCATATTTTCCTGATATCCATCATTTTCCTGCTGCATCCTGGCGATCAGATCACTGTCAATATGTAATGCACCTTCCCCATAATCCAGATTTTCTTCATCTATATTTTTCTGATCCTCATCCTCCCCTTCCTGCACCTCATGAAACGTATAGGTATAGAGAGGGAACATCTCTTCCACGGCCTTTCCTGCCGGGCTGTCATCTTCCAGTGTCCCCTGCCCCTGTTCCAGAAAAAAAGGCAGAAGACAGGAGTCCGCCAGTGCCCTTTCCATAGCAGCCTCTGCCAGACCTTCCATGATCCTGCCGCCAGTACTTTTTTCTTTTCCGTTTTTCCTTGCAGTTCCCTGTATCAGCAGTCCCAAAACCAGTATGATAATTCCTGCAGTAAGCAGTGCTTTCCTTTTCCATTTCCCTGACATACGGATTCTCTCCACAGGGAAATATATGCCGGAAAACGGACATTCATGCCTGCATATCCAGTGCTCCTTCTATGGCATCACAGATAATATGACTGATCTGCTTGATCTCATAATCCACATCCTTGCCGGTTACATACATATTATACAATTCAGAAAATCCCTCCGGAAAATCCTGCATTCTCATCCATTCCCTGCCTTCCCCGCCAGAAAGCTTTGCAAATGCATCATTCACGATCGTGGCAGCATCTACTACCGTCGGCACGCCAATGGCGATCACCGGTACACCAAGACTTTCCCTGGTGATCACATTTCTGTTGTTTCCCACTCCTGAACCCGGATGGATCCCGGCATCCGAAATCTGAACTGTCCGGTTCAGTCTCCTTATGGATCTGGCTGCCAGCGCATCAATCACGATCACTGCATCCGGCTTTGTCTTCTCCACAACACCTTTTATGATCTCAGCAGATTCCATGCCCGTTTTTGCCATAACTCCCGGAATCAGGGCACTGGTCACATGCATGCGTTCCTTTCCATAGGCTGCCTTTCCGAATTCCTTTACCATATGCCTTGTCACTGTCAGATTATCCACCACATTAGGTCCAAGGGCATCAGCCGTCACATCCCGGTTTCCAAGCCCTACCACCAGGATCGAGCTTTCCTTTTCCAGCTCAGGTATGATCCCTCTAAGCTGCATGGAAAGCTCACCGGAAATTTCCTGATGGTAATTCTCATCCTGCTGTGTCATAGCCGGCGCTTCCAATGTGATATAGGTTCCCATGGGTTTTCCAAGTGCCCTCGCACTGTTTTTCGATGTGATGCTGACTTTTGTGATCCGCACCTCACTGTCCTCATGGTAAACTTCTTCTACTGAAACACCGGAAAGTGATTCCGCTTCCTCCTCCGCATTCTCTCTGGCCTCCAGTGCCAGATCGGTTCTGATCTTAAAGCTGCCCATCTAAATATCCGTCCTTTTTATGCCTGTTTTGTCCTGTTTTTCTCATACAGACTTTTCTGTGCCTTCAGTATGTGCACTTTTATGCAGATTCATGCAATTTCTCTGAAAAATCTATTGACAGACTGCTCCTCTCCAGCTACAATAATATGCGTGTGTGTTGCATTAAGACGTCCGTGTCTCCGGCTTTAATGAAACATCATGGCAACTGATGATTTTATATAGGAGGTAAGAATCATGGCTAACATTAAATCAGCTAAGAAAAGAATTTTAGTCAACAGAACTAAGGCTGAAAGAAATAAGGCGATCAAGTCTGGTGTTAAGACTGCTGTTAAGAAGGTAAATGCTGCAATCGAAGCAAACGATAAGGCTGCTGCTGCCAGCGCACTTGTTGCTGCAACAACCACAATCGACAAGGCTGCTTCCAAGGGCGTATATCACAAGAATACAGCTTCCAGAAAAGTATCCCGTTTAGCTCAGGCTGTCAACAAGATGGCTTAGTTCTTTGGATATCATATAGAATAATAAATGATCCGGCTCATACCGTCATGTGAGCCGGATTTTTTACTGCCTGTATTTCTTTATCCTTTCTGCAGGTACACCTGCCAGCTCATACTGTTCTGTGGCACCGCACAGAATTCCTATAAGCCTGCCCGAATCATCAAACATCCCGCTGCCGCTCATGCCAGGCACAGCGCCTCCATCTGCATAGATCATTTCACAGCCAAACTCCTCAAGATACCTGTCCGGATCTACCACATACCCGGTAACAAATGAACACTCTCCTGTGCTGATTTTATCCGTCATATGGAAAGCATCATTTTTCTGAAGGCTGTTGCTCTCCCTGATCTGCAGAAATTCCCCGAATTTTCCGTCTGCTTCTTTTTCAAAGTATGCCTTTTCCTTTTCTGGCAATTTCTCATAAGGAAGATACACATATCCCAGGTCACATTCTTCCGCTGCGAGAGAAGAAGCAGCCGGCAGCACCGTACCATCTGCAAGCTTGACCTCTATGCTGCCCTGCAGCTCCTTCAGTACATGTCCTGCTGTGATGATCACAAGCGCCTGTCTCTCTTCATCATATCCATAAATACAGCCGCTTCCCTCTGCGTTTTCGCCCAGCAGCACCACAGAGAGCTGCCATATTCTGTTTTCCAGTTCTGTTTCTGAGAGTGCTGCAGATGAGTTTCTGCCTTGAAAAGCCGCCAGCAGTACCAGCAGCAATAGAATACAGGGAAAAAGAGCTGAAAATAATCTCCTCATGGGTTCCTCTTTTAAAAGCTTCCTGAATGGATAAAAATATCAAGCAGGACGATAAGCCGGGTTATGTCGTTGAATGGTCATCTATCTAATACTGCTGTTGCCAGCAGTCTTAAGCAACCTACCTGAAAGCTCACCGGGCCGGTTCAAACGCTTTCTGTTTGGTCTTGCTTCGGATGGGGTTTACATGTGCCCTGTCTGTTACCAGACAGGCGGTAGTCTCTTACACTGCCCTTCCACCCTGGCCGTCATGCATGACATGACGGTGGTACATTTCTGTTGCACTTTCCTTGGAGTCGCCTCCACCGGACGTTATCCGGCATCCTGCCCTGTGAAGCCCGGACTTTCCTCACCTGTCATAAAGACAGCCGCGACCATTTGTCCTACTTGATACATTTATTTACTATAACTTATTTTAGACCGGAAAGCAACTCCCACCGATAAACTCACGGCAGATCGAATTGCTCGGCACATTCTGACTGTCAATCCCCTGTACATATTCCAGGAATTTCAGCAGTCTCTTGGCCTCATAATATTCCGGTTCTCCCGGCTCTATACTGTAAAGGAGCGGTTCTGCATACTGCTTCAGTACAGAAAGCTCATAGATCAGTACAGAATTAAACATTTCATCCGCTTCCTCCTGGAACGGGAAAATATAGTTTTCCTCGCCCCTTCGGACAGAGGGCCACATTTCGATAGTTCTTCTGGCGCTGGCACCCCTTGTTCTGGCATCTCTCACCATCCGGCGGAGAAGACGCCCATCCGTCGTCGGAATGCGGTTATGCTCATCCAGGTTCAGGCTTGTCAGGGCACTGATATAAATTTTGAATTTACTCTCATCCGGAAGGGAATAGGTCGTCTCCGGATTCAGCCCGTGAATCCCCTCAATGACCAGGATATCCTCTTCTCCAAGCTGCTTATATCTGCCGTGGTACTCTCTCTTCCCTGTCTTGAAATTGAATGTGGGAAGTTCAACCCTTTCTCCGCGCAGAAGCCGTTCCATATCCTCATTGAACTGCTTTACATCAATAGCTTCCAGACATTCGAAATTATAATCTCCGTTCTCATCCCTTGGTGTCAGTTCACGGTTCACGAAGTAATCATCCAGTGCGATCGGATGCGGGATTTTTCCATAGGTACGGAGCTGTATGGACAGTCTGTGGGAAAAGGTAGTTTTCCCGGAGGAGGAAGGTCCTGCGATCAGGACAAACTTCACATTGCCCTTTTTTACAATATTCTCCGCGATCTCGCCAATCCTGCGCTCAAGCAGTGCTTCCTGTACCAGGATCATATCATTCATTTCCCCTGCACAGATCGTATCGTTCAGGTCGCCTACAGAATCAATATTCATCATTTCTCCCCAGTGTGAGGCTGTTCTCAACGTCCGGAACAGCTTTTCCCTGGGACCAAACACTTCAAGCATGCAGGGAGCATCCATCCCCGGCAAAAGCAGCAACAGTCCTTTTTCATACAGCATCAGGTCAAAATATTTCACGTAGCCTGTATCTGGCAGCATAAAGCCATAATAGTAATCATAGTAGCCATCCAGGCAGTATACATTGGCAAAGGAGCTTCTCTTATACCTAAACAGCTTTCCCTTGTCCTCCATCTTCTGTTTTTTGAAGATCTCCCTGGCTTCATCAATAGAATAGGTCTTCTTGGTGATCGGGATTTTTTCATCTACCAGTTCCTGCATTCTTGTCCGGATCTGCTTTACCATATCCTCTGTCAGCTTTTTTTCCATGCGTACATCACAGTAATAACCGGGGCCAATGGCAAATTCCACTTTGATATTTGCTTCCGGGATCACATCTGCTGCCGCCCGAAGCAGTACCATGACTGCCGTTCTTACATATGCCTTGTGGCCAATGCTGTCCTTCAGCGTCAGAAAGGAAAGGGTACAGTCCTTATGCACTGTTTTGATCAGCTCCCGTATCTTACCGTCCTCCAGGACAAGTGCTATGGTATTCTCATACCTGTCCTGATAGGCATCCGCAATCTCCTCATAGGTCATTCCATCCGGGTATTCTCCGGTAACCCCGTCTATGGTAATCTTTGCCATCTCAAAGAATCCTCCCTTTTTATTGATACAGGCGCTCTGCCTGTGTAAGCAGTGAAAGCTCTGCCTTTAATTCCTCTCTCCGCTTCCTGCACCGCTCACTTTCTTCCTGTCCTCCCATGGCATGGATCAGTCTCAGGATATCTTCCTTCTGCCTGAAAATATATTCATACAGCACCGGATCTCTCTTGGCAAGCAGGCAGGAACCAAAGGCATCGGCCAGCTCCTTTGTAATGCCATCTGGAAGACCACTCTGCTGCTGGCCGCCATCTCCTGCACTGACACATCCTTCTGCCTGGCATATTCCATATACCGGCTTTTTTCGTGCCTTCATCATGGGGTAAAATTTCCCACCCTCCAGGATCATCTCCTCCTGCACGATCGTATATCCTTCTGTGCGCAGGAATTTCCGGAAAAGAGCAAGCTCCGATTGGGGCTGCAGGATCAGCTCCTCAAAATCCTCTGTCTTTTCTTTATCCTTTGTCAGAATGGACTGCATCAGTCTGCCGCCCATTCCTGCAATAACAAGGCTCTGTGCCTCACCTGTCCTGTAGGCACCCAGCCCGTTTGACAGTCTCAGTGTTATGTAACCGGTAAGGCCATGCTTCTCCACATTGATCCTGGCTCTTTCCAGAGGCCCTCTGTTGACATCCATAGCAAGCACGGCATCTGCCCTTCCACTTTCTATCAGATAAATGGAGACGTAGCCATGGTCACAGCCGACATCACAGACCCTTTTCCCGGGAGAAACCAAATCAGCAACCGCCTGCAGCCTCCTGGATAATCCGTTTTTTCCAGTATTCATGGCTTAATCCAGATAATCCTTCAGCTTGCGGCTTCTGCTGGGATGGCGGAGCTTTCTTAGTGCTTTGGCCTCGATCTGTCTGATACGCTCCCTTGTGACATTGAACTCCTTGCCAACCTCCTCAAGGGTTCTTGCACGTCCATCATCCAGTCCGAAGCGGAGTCGTAAGACCTTCTGCTCTCTTTCTGTCAGTGTGCTGAGTACCTCTACAAGCTGCTCCTTCAGCAGGGTAAAGGCAGCGGCATCTGCCGGCACGGGCACGTTATCATCCTGGATAAAGTCACCAAGATGGGAATCCTCTTCTTCACCGATAGGTGTTTCCAGCGAAACCGGCTCCTGTGAGATCTTCAGGATCTCCCTGACTCTCTCAACAGGCAGGTTCATCTCCTCTGCGATCTCCTCCGGGGTAGGTTCCCTCCCAAGCTCCTGCAGCAGCTGTCTGGATACCCGGATCAGCTTGTTTATGGTTTCTACCATATGCACGGGAATACGGATCGTTCTTGCCTGATCTGCGATTGCTCTCGTAATAGCCTGACGGATCCACCAGGTTGCATAGGTGGAGAACTTGTATCCCTTCCGGTAATCAAATTTTTCAACAGCCTTGATCAGACCAAGGTTCCCTTCCTGGATCAGATCAAGGAACAGCATTCCTCTTCCCACATATCTCTTGGCAATGCTGACAACTAGACGAAGGTTTGCCTCAGCCAGACGTTTCTTTGCATCCTGGTCACCCTGCTCCATCTTCTTGGCAAGCTCGATCTCCTCCTCGGCTGAAAGAAGCGGTACCTTACCAATCTCCTTCAGATACATCCTGACAGGATCCTCGATGCTGATACCATCCGGCACAGAGAGATCAAGGTTCTCCATATCCACTTCATCCTCATCAGAGAGAATGATCTCTTCATCATCCACATCATCATCCTCTGTGATACGCAGTACATCAACACCGTTCTGCTCCAGGGTTTCCATGATCTTATCAAACTGCTCCTCATTCAGGGCCATGTCTGCGAAATAATCATTGATCTCCTGATACTCTAGAACATTCTTCTTTTTTTTGGCAACTGCTAAGAGGCCTTTCAGTTTCTCATCAAATTTTGCCTGTGTGTTTTCATCCATTATGGGTTTCCATCCTTCCTGAAAATATAGTAAAAGTATTAGCTTTCCTCTATGGAAATATGCGTTTTGTCAAGTTCTTCCAGTGCTTTTTTGCCCTCGATCACACCCTTTAACGCATTTACATCACTTCCTGAGCCAGCAAGATACTGTTCATAGCTGTTTTCCTTCACTGCAAGAACAATATCATGGAAGGCTTTTTCTCTCTCCTGTCTGTTCGAAAGCTGCGTGAGCTTCGTGCTGAACACCTCGGCAGCCATACGCTGCTCCTCTTCCTCCTCGAACATGCCAATGATCCCGGCAGGATCCATTGTCTTCTGTTCAAGCTGATCAAATAATTTCTCTGCCACCCTCCGGTAAAGCTCCTCGGTAAAGTCCTCTGGTGTAATAAATTTCTTTATCTTTGGATAAAGGGAGGGCATATCGGTGAGCCACGTCAGAAGCAGCCTCTGGCTTCTTCTGACGCCCTCTTCTGCTGTATTCTTCTTCCGTATTCCGGATTTTGGCCTTTCTACCGGCTGTGCATAGCCTGTCTGCATGGCATAGGAAAGCACCAGTCTGCGCAGATTTTCCACACTGATCTGATAGCGCTGTGCTACCGCCTGAATGTAATTTTCACGCTCTACCTCCTCTGAGAATCCGCAGAGCTTTCTTGCGATCTCCCGGTAAAATTTCGTCTTGGATTCCGGATCCTGCATGTTATAATCCTTCTGCAGCATCCTGATCTCAAAGAAAAAGGTATTCTCTGCCCCGTCCAGCCGCTTCTGAAAGGCCTCCTGACCGCAGTTCTTGATAAATTCATCCGGATCCTTATAAGGCTCCAGGTTCAGCACCCTTCCCGTCATCCCGGCTTCCTTCAGGATGCTGATGGCCCGCAGTGCTGCTGTCACACCAGCCCCGTCACTGTCATAGGAAAGGATCACCTCGTCTGTATAGCGCTTCAGCAGGGAAGCCTGTCCTTCTGTAAATGCCGTTCCAAGGGATGCCACCGCCTGGGAAAATCCCGCCTGGTGCATGGTAATGACATCCATATAGCCCTCACAGAGAATGATCTGGTTCTTCCGTGCCGTTCTTGCGATATTCAGTCCGTAAAGGTTCCGGCTCTTATCAAACACTGGTGTTTCCGGTGAATTTAAGTACTTTGGCTTGCCATCCCCCATGACTCTTCCGCCAAAGCCGATGACCCTGTGGTTGATATCCTGGATAGGAAACATGACCCTGTTCCAAAATTTGTCATGGAAGCCAAATTTCTCATCAAAGGTGGCAAGCCCGGCATCCCGGATCACCTCATCCTCATAGCCTTTGCTTTTCAGGAATTTCACCAGATCATTACTGGTCATATTGGCAAAGCCAAGCCCGAACTTCCGGATCGTTTCATCTGACAGCTCCCTTTTCTTCAGGTACTGCCAGCCTGCCCTGCCGTTTTCACTGCGGAGCTGATGAAAGAAGTAGGTCGCTGCTTCCTTGTTTACCTGCAGGAGCCTTGCCCTTTTGTTCTCCTTCTTTCTGGTTTCCTCACTGTATTCTGCTTCCGGAAGCTGTATCCCTGCCTTCTTAGCCAGGAATTTCACAGCCTCCTGAAAGGTATAGTTTTCATACTGCATGACAAAGGAGATCACGTTTCCTCCTGCCCCGCAGCCAAAGCAGTAATAGATCTGCTTGCCTGGGGAAACGGAAAAGGAAGGTGACTTCTCATTATGAAAGGGACACAGTCCAAAATAACTGCTCCCCTTTTTCTGCAGCTTCACATACCCGGAAACCACGTCCACTATATCATTTTTCATCCGTATTTCTTCGATTACTTCTTCCGGATAATACATGTAACCATCCCTGCTTCTCTGCGATCACACTGCTTCCTGTCCCTGTCAGATATGCCAGGACCTGGGAATATAGATCTCCTCATATTTAGCTATGGCAAAACGGTCTGTCATGGCTCCTATGTAATCGCACACTACTCTTTCTTCCGGTTCTCCCCGGTTGATCAGTCCGATCATATCCTCCGACAGGAGTTCCAGATGATGACGATAATAGCTGTAAAGGGTCTGCACCAGCATCTCTGCCTTTCCCTCTTCGCTCTTTGCTTCTTTATTCTTATAGACACGTTCAAACATAAAAGCTCGCAGCTTTTTCATGGCTTCCGCTACCGGCGGTGACATCATGATGTCATCCTTCCCATAGCTGGTGCTTACGATATCATGGATGAAATGATCCAGCCTCTCCCCTGTGGTAAAGCCAATCACTTCTCCAATCTCCCTCGGCACATCTGCCTCTGTCAGGATCCCGGCACGGATCGCATCATCCATATCATGATGGATATAGGCGATCTTATCGGACAGTCTGACAATACGCCCTTCCAACGTCATGGGCATACCTGCCGTCTGGTGGTTCAGGATGCCGTCCCGTACCTCATAGGTAAGATTTAAGCCCTGTCCGCCCTTTTCCAGAATGTCTACCGTCCGTACACTCTGTTCATTGTGCTTGAAGCCGTAAGGGCAGACCGCATTCAGCGCCCTCTCTCCAGCATGTCCGAAAGGAGTGTGTCCAAGATCATGGCCAAGGGCAATCGCCTCCACCAGATCTTCATTCATCCGAAGAGCCTTGGCGATCGTCCTGGCATTCTGCGATACCTCCAATGTATGGGTAAGTCTTGTTCTGTAATGATCACCTTCCGGTGAAAGAAAGACCTGTGTTTTATCCTTCAGTCTCCGGAACGCCTTGCAATGAAGGATCCTGTCCCTGTCCCTCTGATAGACAGGACGGATATCGCACTGCTCCTCCGGATGGAGCCGTCCCCTGGAATCCCGGCTGTGTGCTGCGTAGGGACTTAAATTATCCTGTTCCAGCTGTTCCAGATTTTCTCGAATGTTCATATGCTTCCTCGTATTTCCTGTGTCTACTATAGATTATTCTGCGAAAGCTTCTGATTTCCTTTTTTATTTTAACGGCAGATGTCATAAATAAATTCAGCGCACTTTTCCATGGCCTCATAGGATACCTTTAAGGGTGACATCTGGAAAACGTGCCACATTCTTTTGTACACATTCATCCTGACAGACACATTTGCTGCAACCAGCTTCTTATGCAGTGACACAGAATCACTGAGCAGGATCTCATTATCACCTGCCTGGATGTACGTAGGCGGAAAGCCTTCAAAATTTCCAAATAACGGAGAGATCAGCGGATCTGTCAGCTCCATGCCCGGTGCATAATTCTGGATCATTCTGTTTAAATAATCCTCATCCAGTACCGGATCTACTTCCTTCCTGCTTTCATGGCTCTTACCTGAGGAAGTCAGGTCTGTCCAGGGTGAAAGCAATACCAGTCCTCTTGGCAGGAGTCTTCCTTCCTCCTTTAGCTTCAGTGTCAGGGAAAGTGCCAGATTGCCGCCTGCTGAATCGCCTGCAATGATCACATCTCTTGCCCCATAACCATACAGCATCAGGTAATCCCATACCTTCAGGGCATCCTCAAGAGCTGCCGGATAGGGATTTTCCGGAGAAAGCCGGTAATCGAAGCAGAGCACATCCATGGAGGTAGACTGTGCGAGCTTGTCTGTCAGTGTCCTCGCATAGATCCTGCTGCCAGTTGAATATCCGCCGCCATGGCAGTACAGGATCACGTACTTTTTCATGTGGACGCGGTTGGCACATACCCACTCGGCTTCCATGTCCTTTATCTTTACCGGTGTGATCAGCACATCCTTCTGATTGCCAAGAAGAGCTCCCACCTGGTTCTGGGAATGTCTGTGCTTCTCTATATCAGGATCATCTATCATACCATGTACCTTCCGGATCAGATTCATCATCCGGAAATTCACATTTTCTTCAGATAATCTGATATTTTTTCTTTTTTCTCCTGCTGCCATAAATTTTTCTCCTTCTTTTAAGCTTTTGTGGTAGAATTAGCATAATATGAAAATAGTCAGGAGTCTATACCTTTGAACAAAGAAACTACTACAGCTTCACATACAGCTCCATCACAAGAAAGAAAGCATACCGCAGGTGCCGCCAAAAAGATCTGGTACCGGCTGGATCTTTCTGCTATCGTCTACCCGACCCTGCAGCGCAGGGACTTTTCTTCGGTCTACCGGCTTTCTGTCGTACTGAAGGAGCCCATACGTCCGGATATCCTGCAGCAGGCTGTGGATGCCAGCCTTGTCCGCTTTCCTACCTATAAGACTGCCATCCGTAAAGGGCTTTTCTGGCGGTACTTAGAACCCAATAAGCGGCCAGGTCCCTTTGTCCGGGAGGACATCCGGAATTTCTGTATGCCCATGCCCTTCAAGGCCGGGAACCGGTATCTGATCCGTATCTATTATTATAACTGCCGGATCTCACTGGAGGCTCATCACAGTCTCGGCGATGGAAGCGGCGGCATGTATGTGCTGCAGACCATCACAGCTGAATATCTGCGGCTTCTCGGACACCAGATCGACTGCGGTTACTTTGTAAAGGATATCCACGAAACGCCGCCTGCTGAAGAGTTTGAGGATGCCTATATGCGCTATGCCAATTCGAAGCTCTGCCCGAAGCGCACCGGTGCAAAGGCCTACCGTGTACGCGGTACCAAAGAGCCTTTTTATACCTTCCATGTCATTGATGGCATCATGTCCGTTTCTGAAGTCATGAAGGTTGCCAAAAGCTATCAGGCATCCCTGACAGAATACCTGAACGCTGTACTCCTTTATGCCCTGCTTCAGAAGCAGAAGGATGATCACCCGCTTCACTTAAAGCCGGTAAAGATTGCCATGCCGGTAAACCTGCGCCGCTTCTTTCCATCAAAGACCCTGCGCAACTTTATTACCATGATCTATCCCGGTGTGGATCCAAGGCTTGGAGAGTACAGCTTTGATGAGATCGTCAGTCAGGTGCATCACTATATGCGCTATTATATTAACGAAAAGTTCCTGCGTGGTGATATCACTACAAATGCCAATACCAAGCGCAATCCCCTGATCCGCATCACACCGCTTTTTATCAAGGATTACGTGGTGAAGCAGTTCTATTCCCGGATCCAGGACAAAAGCTCCTCTGCCGGACTTACCAACATGGGAGCTATCAGGGTTCCTGAAAATATGGAGCCTTATATTGACCGCATGGATATTTATATGGGACAGCCCTTTTCCTCCAGAACCAACTGTGCTATCGTCAGCTTCGAGGATACCCTTACCATCAACTTTGCAAGCTGTATCGTAGAAGCAGATGTGGAACGGTACTTTTTCCGTAAGCTGGTGCAGGACGGAATCCATGTAAAAATAGAAAGTAACCGTTTTTAAATGAAAGGAGTTTTTCATGTCATACTGTGTAAACTGCGGGGTGGAGCTGGACAGTTCCCTGGATCATTGCCCCCTGTGCAATACCCCTGTCATCAATCCAAATGAACTTAAGAGGATCGCAGATGCCGTTCCTCCCTTCCCGGAGCAGCGGGGAGAGGTGGATACTGTAAAGCGCCGGGATTTTACCCTTCTGATCGGCATTATCCTGACAGCTACCAGTGCCAGCTGCCTTTTATTAAATCTCCTTGTTTTTACCGGCAGCCTCTGGTCCCTTTTTATCATCGGTGCCTGCCTGCTGCTCTTTATCGTGCTGCTTCCGGCGATCACCACGCTGCATCTGCCCATGTACTTATCTCTTGCCCTTGACGGTGCGGGTATTGCCTTTTACCTGTATCTGATCAGCTTTACGACCGCGGATCAGCACTGGTTCTTTGCCCTTGCGGTTCCCATTGTTGGATTATGCACGATCCTCTGCGAAATATTTGCGATCCTGATGAAGCATTTTCGGGTATCCTATCTGACGACAACGCTTTACTTTTTCGTAGAAACCGCTCTGCTTTGCATGGGGCTTGAGCTTCTGATCGAGCATTTTTTCACAAAACCCATGCGGCTTACATGGTCTGCTATCGTCCTGACTGTGTGTGCTGTGATCTCCATTACACTGCTGACGATCCTGTCAAGGCAGCGGCTCCGGGAAGCTGTAAGAAGGCGGCTGCATTTTTAATATGCAGTCCTTTCCCAAAAACAATTTCTATTCTGTCTACTCCGTACCGGATCCATTTTGGATCCGGTTTAATTTTTCTGAGGTCAATACCATCAGCACCTCAAACACAAGCAGAACTACCGGATACAGCCAGATGCCGATCCTTGCTGCCAGTGTTCCGAACAGCGGCGGCATAAAGGTACTTCCGACATAGGCACAGGCCATCTGAATGCCGATCAGCGCCTGAGAATTCTCCTTGCCAAAATAAAACGGCGTAGAGTGGATGATCGCCGGATAGACAGGTGCACAGCCAAATCCAATGATCACCAGTCCAAGGAGCGCCGGCGTCGTCACCGGAAACGGGATCAGCACAAGCAGAATACCGGCTCCGACAATACCGCCTCCCAGTCTGATCAGTGCTTTGTCTCCCATCCTGTCTGCCACAAATCCGCACAGGAATCTTCCTACTGTGATTCCCAGATAAAAGAAGGAAGCGAATTTTGCTGCCTTCTCCGGTTCCATCAGAAGGTACTGCACCAGATAGCTGCTGGCCCAGAGTCCTGTGGTCGTCTCCATGGCAGAATAGGCAAAGAAGGTGATCAATATGTACGGTGCACCCTTGATCCGCAGGATTTCCCGGAAGCTCAAGGCTTTCGAAGGCGCGGCTTTGGTCTGATCTGTCTGCTTCTGCTCTGCTTCTGCGCACTTCGGTTCTGTGCCTCCCTCTTTTTCATCCGTCCGGGATTTCCAGAGCGGCAGGCTGATAAACAGGATCACCGTGATCACAATCTGAATCATGGATACACTGAAGTATCCCCGGCTCCAGCCAAGCCCTTTTCCAAGGCAGAAGCCCATGATATAAGGGCTTGCTGCTGCCCCGACACCCCAGAAGCAGTGAAGCCAGCTCATATGCCTGGAGGAATAATGAAGCGCCACATAGTTGTTCAGTGCCGCATCCACTGCGCCGGCACCAAGACCATAGGGAATCGCCATAATGCATAACAGGTAAAAGGAATCTGATACCGAAAACCCAAACAGGGCTCCTGCTGTCAGAAGGACACTGACCGCTGTCACCAGTCCTGCTCCGAATTTCCTTGTCAGTCTGTCTGAAAAAAAGCTGGAAACGATGGTTCCCGCTGAAATGATCATGGAAATGATCCCCGCATAGGAGAAGGGAACCTGCAGCTGTGTATACATTGTCGGCCAGCCGGACCCAAGAAGTGCATCCGGAAGTCCAAGGCTGATAAATGCCAGATAAATCACAGCAAGTAATAAAGAATACATACTAAAAGATCACCATCAGCAGCATTTTAAGCTGCTCCTTTCCATAAGCTTCATCTGATTCATTTTGTTTCTCTCAACTAAAATCAATATTTTTCCCAGTCCGGCAATTATACTACCAAACCTCCATCTTTGGCAATTTTTTTACAAAATAGACTCAATGATAAAATTTTTATCACTCCCTGTTTTTTGCTGATTGGAATTCCCTCAAAAAACACATACTATAAGTTCACAGAAACAAAAAAGCAGCTTTAAATCTATCGGATAAAGAGAAAGGTGGTTTTTATTATGTCAGGAAAGAAAAATATTTCACTTGGACTGGCAGCTCTTGCCGCAGGTGCAGGCGCTGTAGCCATTGCATCAAAGGGCCGCAAGGCAGGCGCTGCAAAAAAGCAGAGAACAGCATCTGTTGCTGCTGCCAAAAAGGAATACCGTAATACCGAGCTTGGCAGGTATGACAAGAACAGTAAAGGAATTTATTATTCCAATGGTAACTACGAGGCCTTTGCAAGACCGAAGAAGCCCGATGGCGTAGACGAAAAGAGCGCTTACATCGTAGGAAGCGGACTTGCTTCTCTTGCAGCAGCATGCTTCCTTGTAAGGGATGGCCAGATGGAGGGAGATCACATCCATATTCTTGAGGCTATGGATATCGCCGGCGGTGCCTGTGATGGTATCTTTGATCCTTCCAGAGGCTATGTCATGAGAGGCGGCCGTGAAATGGAGAACCATTTCGAGTGTCTGTGGGATCTGTTCCGCAGCATTCCTTCCCTCGAGATTCCCGGTGCTTCTGTCCTGGATGAATATTACTGGTTAAATAAAGAGGATCCCAACTACTCTCTCTGCCGTGCAACCGAGAACCGTGGCCAGGATGCCCATACAGACGGCAAGTTCAATCTGAGCCAGAAGGGCTGCATGGAGATCATGAAGCTGTTCATGACAAGGGACGAGGATCTTTATGACAAGACTATTGAAGATGTTTTCGATGAGGAAGTATTTGATTCTACCTTCTGGTTATACTGGAGAACCATGTTTGCTTTCGAGAACTGGCACAGTGCCCTTGAAATGAAGCTCTATTTCCAGAGATTCATTCACCATATTTCAGGGCTCCCTGATTTCAGTGCACTGAAATTTACCAAATATAACCAGTATGAGTCCCTGATCCTGCCCATGCAGAAATATCTGGAGGCTGCCGGTGTTGACTTCCAGTTTAATACTGAGGTTACCAACGTTATCTTTGACATCAAGGATGACAAGAAGGTTGCCAAAGCCATTGAATGCAAAGTAAACGGTGTGGAAAAGGGTATCGTCCTTACCGAAAATGACCTGGTATTTGTTACCAATGGAAGCTGCACAGAGGGCACTATTTATGGTGATCAGAACCACGCTCCCAACGGAGACGCTGAGGTTCGTACCAGCGGCGTTTGGAGTCTCTGGAAGAATATCGCCGCACAGGATCCATCCTTCGGACATCCTGAAAAGTTCTGTTCCGATGTTTCCAAGACCAACTGGGAATCCGCAACTGTTACTACACTGGATGACAAGATCATTCCTTATATCACCAATATCTGCAAGCGTGATCCCAGAACCGGCAAGGTTGTTACCGGCGGCATCGTAAGCTGCAAGGATTCCAGCTGGCTGCTGAGCTGGACGATCAACCGTCAGGGTCAGTTCAAGACTCAGGACAAGGAAAAAGTCTGTGTATGGGTATATGGTCTGTTTACAGATGTACCCGGTGACTATATCAAGAAGCCCATGAAGGATTGTACCGGTAAGGAGATCACTGAGGAGTGGCTGTATCACCTTGGTGTTCCGGTAGAGGAAATCGCTGAACTGGCTGAGCACAGTGCAGTCTGCGTCCCGACCATGATGCCTTACATTACCGCATTCTTCATGCCAAGAGCTGCCGGTGACCGTCCTGATGTCATCCCGGATGGCTGCGTAAACTTCGCATTCCTTGGCCAGTTTGCACAGACTCCCAGAGATACCGTATTCACTACAGAATATTCTGTCAGAACCGCTATGGAAGCTGTTTACGGCCTGCTTGGTGTTGACAGAGGTGTTCCGGAGGTATGGGGCAGCGTTTATGATATCAGAGAGCTCCTGGACAGCAGTGTCAAGCTGATGGATGGTATGTCTCCTCTGGAGATCGAGCTTCCCGGCCCGTTAAATGCACTGAAGAAGCCTCTGCTCCATGTAGTAAAGGGTACTGTCGTAGAGAAACTGCTCCGTGACCACAATGTGATCAAGGACGGTATGATGTAAATAAGATATTGGCTTTATGGGTTGGCTGGCAGATTACTCTGCCGGCCAGCGTCCAATTTTTCTCAATCACCCGTAAAAATACGCCGCATTCCCTGCGGCGTATTTTTCTTTATCCCGTTTACTGATCTCATCGGGACACCTGGCTCTTTTTCTCTTTTCTGTGCCCCGTTTATCCTTTTTCACTGCTCTCTTTTTCTATTCCTGGGGCACCACACTCACAATTCTCTTCTCATGCCCCACCGCATGTGAAACCACAACATAGTAGTGATAAAGCATGCTTATTGCTCATTCTAATCCTGTAACTGTTTTTGCTGAAATGAGAAACCATATGGGCTCACGCAAAATGTATCTTTTTACTGTAAGCTTCATATACTGCTTCTATGAATCCTTTAAAACGTTTTACTCTCATTGGAATAATTTTTGTTCTGGGCACCGGAAGTCTTGCTCATTTTGTGTATGACTGGTCTTTGCAGAACTTCATCATCGGCTTTTTCTTCCCGGTCAGTGAATCTACCTGGGAGCATATGAAGCTTATCTTTTTTCCCATGCTTCTCTATGCCCTTTTCCTGTACAGCAGGCTGAAAGAGGACTATCCCTGCCTCGCTTCGGCACTGCCTGCCGGCATTCTCTCCGGCACTTTCCTGATCCCGGTACTGTTTTATACCTATTCCGGAATCCTCGGCAAAAATTATATGGCACTTGATATTACTACCTTTGTAATTGCCGTTCTGGTCGCTTTCATCCGGACATACTGCCTTACTCTGTCCTGCAGGGGAGTTCCCTTTCTGATCCCGCTGTGGACAGCTGTCATTATTACTCTGGTGTGCTTCCTCCTGTTCACCTATCTGCCGCCGGATCTTGGCTTATTTGTGTCACCAGTTCCTGGATGATTCAGCATTATCATGTCCGTTTCTATCTGTTTTTCACCATTGCTATCACAGCAAGAATTGCATTCAACAGGCACCAGAAAGACCAGATTACAAGATCACTGTAATTTCCATGTCCTGCCAATCCTATAAGTGCGGCCAGTCCAAAAAGAATCAAAATCGCTATATTTCCACCATTCCCGATTGCATTTCTGGATGCTATTGACACAATTCCACCTGCCAGCATCAGTATTCCAACCAAAATTCCAGCAGAACCAGATGATCCCCCATTTGCTTCCATTGCATTTACCATGCCTGCGGCACAGGACTGCAGTGCTACAACAAAAAATAAAATAATTGACAAAACTCCTGATACTAACTTCCATGTTTTCATGCTCTTTTCTCCTTCTCACAGTACCTTGCAGGTACTGCTTTCTCATATTATTTTTACTGTGTATTTATTCTGATTGGCGATGTATCCACAATCGTTCCATACGTATTGCTGTCGTAGATATGAAGCGAAAAATCAATCCATTCTACCCTTGTGATCCCATTTTCTTCCAGATCCGAAGAAAAAATAGTAATATCATCAATAGATTTTCTTCCACTATAGATCGTACTCGCCAGAAGTGGTGTCATCATATAATCATTAACTGAAAGATCTTTACAGGAAACTCCTATATTTCTTCCCGAGTTATTTTCTATATATAGCAGCACTGCTGTACCCCAGAAACTGTTTTCATCCACTTCTTTTCCGACGATCCTGATTCCTCCTGCATTATACAATTCCTGTCCCATGTCATTTGGTGTACTGTCCATATAATCATAAGCTGAAGTTTTAATTGTTACGCATTCTGAATCATAAATATTATCCCACGAATCACTGTCGTAAATATGGAAATAGATCTCTATTTTCCCGATCATTTCTATTCCTGCTGCCTTCAGTTCACCGCTCAGGAAATAGACTGTTGACTGATCCTTCTTTCCGTCTGCTACAGTTACCGCAAACAGATCAGAAATCATATAGTCATTGACAATCAAGGCTGTACATCCTACTGTCACATTGCGGCCCGAATGGTTTTCTATTAAAATCTGAATTCCATCACCCCAAAAGTCATCCGTCACATATTTCTGCGCTGTTATAGTCACTCCGCTCTGATCCAGTAAAAGCTGTGGTTCAATGCTTACAGGTCCACTTTTATTTCCTGCCTTGTTTTCTCCTCCGTTTTCTGAACTTCCAGTGTCAGCAGACTGCCCATCTTTTTCAGATTTGTTCTCGGTCTGCACTGCACTGTTTCCTTCGATACTTCCATCTCCCACATCTAAAGCTTCTGCTGTTACTACGGCATCTGGCTGCTTCCCGGCTTCCTGTATTTGTCTGTTATGACTCCACATTGTAATTGCACCAAGAATCACACCGGCAAAGACAACTCCTGAAACGGCCACTAGGCCTGCCATAACCGCTACTGCTTTTCCTTTATCTCCCATAGTAAATCCCCCCTTTCTTTCTTATTCACTGAACCCGCTTGTACGCAGTGGTTCCAGACCATTACGCTTCAGCAGTTCATTTACATCAATAATGCTGCCAGGTCTTTCATTAAATATGATCATCAGCAGCGCATCTCTTGGCATTTTGGCATATAATTGCGGCATTTCGTATTTTTTCAGTGCCTCCTGTGTCTCCTCCAGCGTCAGCTCCGCTGCATAACAGATCCTCAGGATCGTATCCCTCTGCTTTGTATGCTTTTCTCCTGACAATATCTTGTACCCATATCTTTCCGGAATATCTGCTTTCAGAAAAACCATCTGCTGTGTCATCTTTTTTTCCCTGAATATGTTTTTCATATACACCGGAAAAGATTCCTGTTCCGTCATCATGCTTTCCCTGTTATTTTCATAAAATATGGCAAAATCTTTTGTATGGGCACCCTCCAGAATATTCTCCAGTTCCCGTGTATTTTTTTTACGCATAAAATTCTCCCATCTGGTATAATAAATATAATTTATGTCAAAGGAGTTTTATCCTATGGATTTTAAAAACCAACTGTTCCTTTCCTGTTATCATAATATCACAGCATTAAACGAAGAACATCACGTGTACCTTGTCCGTCACAAAGAGACAGATAAACTATATGTAAGAAAATTTCTTACCAGATACAATCTCTCTGTATTTCAGGCTCTTAAAGATCACCCGATTACCGGAGTGCCAAGAATCATAGAATTGCAGGAAACCAACAATATTCTTACTGTAGTAGAAGAATATATCTCCGGTGATACTCTACAGGATAAAATAGATTCCGGATGTCTTTCTGAAACTGCCATTTACCATTATATTTCCGAGCTCTGCACGATCCTTCAAAAACTCCATTCCCTGAATCCCCCAGTCATTCACCGTGATATCAAACCATCAAATATTGTCATCACCGCTTATGACCATGTTGTGCTTCTGGATTTTAATATCGCAAAATACTATACAGAAGGGCAGATTTCAGACACTGCACTTCTCGGGACCCAGGGATATGCTGCTCCCGAACAGTACGGCTTTGGTTCTTCCTCGCCCCAGACAGATATTTATGCCATTGGTATACTTCTTGGTACACTAAATACTTCTCTTTCCGTACCATCTCACAAATTTGATTCTGTCATTGATACCTGTACACAACTGGATCCTGCCAGAAGGTTTTCTTCCGTTACACAGTTGCAGAAGAAGCTTTCCCGTCTGTCCATTTCCGAGCCGGATGAAAATTCATCTGCTTACACAAAAAAACGTTTTTCCATACTCCCTCCCGGTTTTCGTACTCTTACACCATGGCATATGCTCATCGCCATTCCCGTTTATCTTATGGTGTTCTGGCTGTCTCTGACGCTGACCTCCAAAACTGTCAGCAGTTTTTCTGCTCTTATTGCAGAAAGGATTTTTACGCTGCTGATTTTTCTTTCTGTCATTGCCGGAAGCTGTAACTATATGTGCATCCAGAAATTCATACCTCTTTGTAGTTCTTCTAACAGACTGGCCAAACTGATTGGAATCCTGCTACTTGACTTTGCTCTTGTATTCATTTTACTTCTTCTGATGGTAATGGTCTCCAATCTGCTTGCCTGAAATTTATATCATCTGTTTTTCTTTCGTGCTCATTATAGCATTCTTTTTTCTGCTATGTTGCCACCGTTACGGTGGCAATCTTCTATCCCCTTTTCCACGCAAATAAGGCCGGAAATCCCTGTGGACTCCCGGCCATAAATCTGATATCTCTTATTCATAAACAACGGATATCCGCCTGTCTTCTTATCTCTCCGGTACGATCTCAAGCCAGTATCCGTCAGGATCAGTAATGAAGTAAATTCCCATCTCCGGATTTTCGAAGCAGATACATCCCATTTCCTCATGAAGCTTATGGGCTGCTTCAAAATCGGCTGTCCTGAATGCCAGATGGAATTCGCACTCTCCAAGATCATAGTTCTGGGGATGATCCTTGACAAAAGTCAGCTCCAGCTCAAAATCACTCTCTGCATTTCCCACATAGGCAATAATAAAGCCTTCTCCGTTAATCCTTCTTTTTTCTGTAAGTCCAAGTGCTTTTTCATAAAAAGCAAGGGATCTGTCCAGATCTGCCACATTATAGTTCTCGTGTACCATTTTAAATTTCATATTCTGATTCCTTTCCTTTAAGCTTTTTCCTTCCCGGCTGTCTCCGTATCCTGTATGATCCCGGTGTATTCCGGATATTCCCGGAGAAACTGCCCGATCACATCACTGTTTCCCCAGTAATGCATGGGATATACCTGCTTTACCGGAATCTTCTTCAGAAAATACAGCAGACCTCTGTCATAATCCTTTTCCTGCCTCGGATCCAGGGGTACAAAAGCAAGATCCACTGCCGGTATTCCCTTATCCTGCAGCAGGCCGGCGATCAGATTGATCTCATGCCGGTAGCTTCCTGTCATCTGGCGGTTATCCCTTTCCGGTTCCCCTTCCCAGACCCAGTCATTCAGATCCCCCGCATGATACAGCACCCCTTCCGGACACGTGAGCAGGAATGCCACTCCTTCATCTGTGGAATGAAAGGTATACAGCTTTGTCTCACAGGGCAGTCCATAAGCTCCATTAAAATTCACAGTCACAACAGACAGATTTCCTCTGTAAGCTTCTGCATCCGGATACTTTTTCCGGGAAATGTCCTTCGAAAGAACCGCTGTCACCTGCTCCATCCCCATTTCCTGCAGCAGAGTAAATATCTCCGGATTGTAATGATCCGGATGCCTGTGGCTGGCAAATACAAAAATGGGCTTTTTACAGTCAAGCTGTGGCAGTTTCTTCCTATAATAATCAAACAGATAATAACACCTCCCGGTCTCCACCAGAAAGCCGCTGTGGTCAATGTATGATACCTTCATGTCCTTCATCCTTCCGCTCTGCATACGCCACAAGGCATGCAGGGATTCTGTATTAAGAGTACACCATGCTGGCACCACAGGCAAGAAAAAAGATCTGCTCCGGCAAGAAGAAAAACGAGATCTGCAGCCCCTTTCGGTTCTGCAGATCCAGAGACAAATTGTCAAGGACTTTTTAATCAAATTCACAAAAAATCTACAAAAAAGGTGCCAGAAGCAACGTATGGCTCCTGACATCTCGTTTGATAGATTACATTTTTCCGTTCAGCAGGTCTTTGCAGAGATACGCATAGTCTGGCAGCTGGTTGATATATGGCTCCCAGCGCTGCTTGATTTCGGCCAATTCCAGCGGATCGGCTGCTTCCAGTGCATGATCGTTGCCTGTCATATATAAAACATCCGTAGCAACATCATCCAAACACCTGCCGCAGAGATCGGCGGCTGATTCGATTCTGATACCGGTATCCACATAGACCGGATTGACACTAATCGTCAGCCAGACATAGCCTACCTTGTCCGACCAGAGCAGTTCAAAATCAGGGCTTTGCCGCAGATGTTCCGCAAAGACCTCCTTTACTCGTTCAATTTCATGCTTCTCTTTTTCTGTGTAAAGCATTTTCGTGTCCTCCTTGACAAAAATTTTGGTGCGTACCATCATCAGTTTAGCACAAGGCTGCTTCGTTTATCAGTCTGTCACATTTGCTGAATTTCATTTTTGAGCATACGCTTGATTTTATCGCTCATGGTTTCTGTGCTGGTATTGCTGAAATGGACATGAACCTTGTAGGTTGTCTTGCCGATTTTCTTTACCATCGCTGGCGTGTTTTTCGGCGCTCTGGACGCAGTAGCGGCGTCTGTCACCTGCATAGTACGGGGTTCTTTGTTCATGGCGCTCCTTTCTCCGAACGGGTCTGTGCCGCCCGGTAAAAAATCAATCGTGCTTACTGTTTACAATGTCTTTTGCCGCCTGCCTAGTGGCCCCGGCGTTTTCCTCCCGGAAGTTCTTCCCGGCAAAGAGGATCGGGGCGCACCGTTCTAGGATACGGTCATAAATACGGGCATGGGTCAGATCAGGCGGGTTTTTCAGCTCGGACAGTTTCAAGTTTGTTGTGATAATCATGGGTCTGCGGCTGCGATAGCGGCTGTCGATGACGAAAAACATCTGCTCCATAGCATATTCGGTACTGCGCTCTACACCCAGATCGTCAATGATAAGCAGGTCGTACTCATCAAAGCTGGCGATAAAGCCGGCCCTGTCCTCAGAGAACATCCTGGTCAGGCGGTTCAGAATGGTGGGAAAGTTCGTCATCAACACCGGCACACCCTGGTCAAGCAAAGCGTTGGCAATACATCCGGCGAAGAAAGACTTGCCGGTTCCCACATCCCCGAACAACAGCAGGCCGGTGTTGTTTTTATATGCCTCCTTCCAGTTCTCCACATAGGCGCGGGCCTTGTCCATCAATGGGTTTTGCCCGTTATCATTGGAAAATGTGTAGTCATACAGATAACGGTCTTGCAAGCCCTGTGCCTTTCGGCGTTTGATACGCTCCATGCGGCGCTGCCGTTCCTCGGCGGCCTTGCGCTGTTCCTCGGCCTCCCGCTGGCACTGGCAGATACAGCGGGGCATGAAGTAGCCGGGTTTCCCAAAGCATGGCACAACGGTCTGCCTCTGGCCGCCGCACCTCTTACAGTGAATGAGGCCGTCTGCCGGATCTATATACTCGTCCCCGGCCAGTTCCATACCGGCGGCTGCCTTGTCGATGAACGCCCGGATTTCTGCGGTAATCTTAATCATACAGTTTCATCCTCCTTTACGCTGTAATCCCGGTTGCGTGAGGGTGTGATCGTTTTTTTAGCGTCCTCACCGGCCCAGCGCCGGATGGTGGCTGCATGGCTCTGATAACGCTTGCCGGTAGAAGCCATGTACTCGGACAGCTTTTCGATGTACTGGCCCCATACAGTGGGAAAGCTGTCCTGTAAGTCTGCCAGTTCCCCGTCCGTCAGGAAAACATTCTGGTAACGGCCATAGGCGTGGGCGGGGTGTCCCTTCTCTATCTCTCTCTTTATCTCTTTCTCTAACTCTATCTCTATCTCTGGTGGACGAATGTCGGACAAATGTCCGCCGTTTGTCCGGAGCGCAGAAAGCGCCTTATTTTGGAGCCTCGCAGCCCGCTTTCGCTCAGCCTCGGTAGAGGACTGGCCGATTAAAAGTTCGATGTTGCTCATGTAGAATGTGCCGCTGTCCAGCACTTCCACAAGGCCCAGCTTCAAAAAGATCTGCAAGGCTCTCTCCACAGTGCCGATCTGCTGGCGGGTGATGGTGGCGATCATCTGCGCCGTGTAAGGAATGTCCTCGTCAAGTTGAAGCCGTCCACCATGTTTCAGCGATTTCAGATACAGCTTGAGCAGAATGTTGGAATACAGCACACCATCCTGCATGCTTTCCAGCAGCACGATGGAATCATCGTCAAAATAGTTTTCTTTGAGTTTCAGGTAATAATATTTTCGGTTGTCTGACATAGGGTTCCTCCTTGGGGTTTCTCTTGGGATTCTGTACGCATTTTAAGACCGTTTTAGTGGTCGGAAGATAAATCTATCAGCCTGCCTTTGACACCCTCGAAAAAATCCTTGATTTACAAGGGTTTTTCAGCCCCTAAAGCGTGACATTTCTCCCGTTGTTTCCGCTTGCGCTTTGCGGCGTTGATCCGCTTCATGCGTGCGGCACATTCCGGGCAGTATTTGGCCCGGTTGGAACCGGGGGTAAACAGCGCCTCGCATACGGCGCACTTCTTCGCATTCAGCCGGTGGAACAGTGCCGTTTCCAGTTCCTTATCCTGCGGCAATACCGCCGCCCGAAACCACCTGCACAACAGGGAGTAGGAAATAGACTGGACACAGACACATTCCTCCCCATCGTCCAGGGCGATACAGTTTCCGTCGATGTTGTTACAGCACTCATGCACCAGCCTCCGCGCTCTGCGGTACTGGCGGTAATCCATGACGGGGATAGGTTCAGTCTTGTCGTTCTTCATAAATGATTTCTTTCATAAAGCCGGTAACCTCCTTGAATGAATTTATTGTTAAATATTCGTGCAAAATATTGTTTTCTTCGTGCAAATGGCATATACTATAATTGCCAGCAGAAAGGGGTTGATCGTATGGCTGGAAATACCACAAACATCAGTATCCGCATGGACGCAGATTTGAAAGCGCAGGCGGACGCACTGTTTACTGAACTTGGCATGAACCTGACTACGGCGTTTAACATCTTTGTGCGCCAGTCGCTTCGTGAAGGTGGCATTCCCTTTGAAGTAAGGCTGGAACAGCCGAACAAAGAAACGGTTGCTGCCATGCTGGAAGCGGAAAGGATTGCAAAAGACCCGTCTGTAAAGGGCTACAATGACCTTGACGAGTTGTTTGCTGACCTGAAAAGATGAAAAAAACCAAATATACCGTCAAGTACACGACCAGTTTCAAAAAGGACTACAAACGAGCCATCAAGCGTGGCTTGAAGATCGAGCTGCTGGAGCAGGTCGTAGCATTGCTGGCAATGGGCGAACCGCTGCCGGATAAGAACCGTGACCATGACCTGTCCGGCGATTGGGCAGGCCATCGGGAATGTCATATTCTCCCGGACTGGCTGCTTGTCTACCGCATAGAAGATGATGTTCTGGTGCTGACGCTGGCCCGCACCGGCACACACAGCGACTTGTTCGGCAAATAAACAGTCTGCCGCCGTATGGGGAAACCTGTACGGCGGTTTTTCTGTGTGCAAAAGTATGTCGTGAAACGCGGTAGCCCTTACCGCTCCGGCTCCCGGTCGTGAGAATTGTCCCGTTCCTGTCTGGACAGCTGCTCGGCGGTTTTGCGGAGCCGTTCCACTGCTTTCAAATCCTCCCGCATGGATTTCATGGCAAGCGTGTCCGTCTGCTTTCCAGCGGCCAGCTGGTCGATCTCCCGCTGCCATGCCTTCGGGGTTATCCCCTCGCCTCTGTCTTTCAGTTCTTTCAGATACCGGGCCGCTGCGTCATACAGAATCAGTTCCCGGCTGTGGCGCTGTTCAAACTGTTCCCGTTTTTCCGGCTTTACTTTGGCAAGCTGCTTGTGGATGGACTTGTACTGGTTGTACTGTTCCCACATCTCCCCGCGTTCGGTAAGAATGGCGATCCGGCGCTCAGCCTTGACGATCTTTCCCCTCAGGTCATAGTAACATCTGTTCATATCAGCGATTTTTTCATGAAGCTGCTGCATAGACTGGATGCCGTTTGCCTGCAAAAAGCTGAATAGTGCAGCGCTTTCCTGCAAAGCCCGGATTTTGCCGGTGCGGGTGCGGGGAGCGTCCAACTGCTGCTGGGCCTCCCACAAGGCGGTCAAGCTGCTTTGCTGTGTTTGTGGTTTTTCCGTTTCGGCTTTCGACCAGCGATAAAGACGGGTAATGCGGGCTTTGATTTCTTTCAGCAGCTTGTTGTCGGCGGCGATCTGCCGGTTTACTTCTCCCTTGTCGGTGCGGATACCGCGCTTTTCCATTTGGCTGGCGGCTGGCCCCAGATGGACAGAGGGGATTTTATCAATGCCCTGCCGCTTGTAGCTGCGGTGGTCAATGCGATCCGGTCTACCGGCAGATTCCAGCGCCCGGTTGGTGTAGGCTGCCCACGCTGCCCGCCAAATCTCCACATTTCCTTTATCGTTCCAATCGGTTGTATCCTCACGATGATTTTTCCAGCCGCCTTTCCCATCCGGGATACGCTGTCCATTCTCGTCCAGATCGTATGCCTTGCGGCACTTTGCGCCCCACTGTCCATTTTCTTTCAGAGGCCGGAGCGTCAGCATGATATGGACATGAGGGTTGCCGGTTCCCTTGTCATGGATAGCAAAATCGGCGCACATCCCCTTGTCCACAAAGTTGTCCTTCACATAGGACCGGACAAGGGCAAGCTGCTGTTCTCTGGACAGTTCGCGGGGCAGAGCTGCCTCAATCTCGCGGGCAAGCTGGCTGTCCCTTGCCTTCTCGATTTGCTCCACGCTGTTCCAGAGGATAGAACGGTCTGCAAATTCCGGCGGGGCGTAGGCAGGCAGCATGATCTCCGCATGAACAATGCCGCCCTTCCGGGTGTAATCATGGGTCATGCCGTCCCATTCATTTGTCAGCTTGGTTCCGCTGCGGTAAGCAGCTGCGGCAACAGCAGAACGGCCTGCGCTGCGCTTGATGATACTGATGGGGATATGACAGAAATCTATGGGGAACACCTCCTTTCAGTGAGGGGATAACAGGCTCTGTGGAGCCGGACAAACGCAAAGTGGGTGTCTGGCTGCGCAGAGCGCACAAGGGGGTTGGGGAGCATAGCTTCCCATCGTGGACGAAGTACGCAACGCCCCCGGCAGGGCGCACAGCACCGGCAACGGTGTATAAGTGCGCCCTTGTAAACAAGGGACTTATGGCGTGTCCCCGGATTTTGGCAGGTTTGCAGTCAATTCCGCAGCCCCCGGAAGATGGGACAGGGCAATCAGAAATGTTTTGACCTCCGCGCCGGAAAGGTCGGGAGCCAGCGGGAAAATGCCCTCCAAAACGGCTCCACGCTCAATCAGGCGGCGGGTGCGAACCCTGCGTTCTTCGTTCCGCTGCTTGTTCTCCCAAATCTTCTTTCGGTTTTCAAGCTGCCGAATCTCCTTCAGGACTTTCTCCCGTTCTTCTTTTTGGGGGTGGGCTGTAATTTTTTCGTTCATGTCAGGCACCTCTTTTCTTTGGAAATACTCATAGATTGACCGTCCATTTCTGTCGAGCAAAGTACCGGCGCAGCCTCCGCAGTGCGGCATGGATGGATTTTCCCGCCTGTGATGGCGTGATACCCTCCATTGCGGCAATATCTTTCACTTTCATACCCAGCATATAGCGGGCATGGACACGGCGAGCCTGCATAGGCGGCAGGGAAGAAATGGCTTCGTACAATCGCCGTATCAATTCTTCGTATTCGGCTAATTCTTCTTTTTCTATCAGGTAGTCCTCCGGCGATGGCTGCGCCCAGCCGATGGCGGCATTTTCGATTCCATCGTTACAATCGAGGGAATAAAACGCCTTATACCGGAACATCTTGCGATCTCTGGCGGCCTCGGCTCTCTTGTCCAGAAGAAACGCTTCGACGATCTCATCGGACACCTCCACAAAAATGTCCTCTTTGCAAAATGGATAATATTGTTTGAGATTGATGGTCTGCATAGGCACGCCCTCACTCTGTTTGAAAAAGGTCATCATAGCAGCGGCGCATATTCCGCAGCCCCCGGTGGATGGCAACGCTGACCTTACTGCTATGGATACCCTCTCTCCGGGCGATTTCCGGCTGCTTGATACCGGCAATATAGTAGGCGTGAACACGGCGGGCCTGTGTCGGAGTGGCATGAGCCAGAGCCACCGGCAGAGCTGCAATCAGGTGCAGGCGGGTGGTCATTTCTTCTCGTTCCAGCAAAATATCTTCCGGCGATCTGCTGTGTTCCAGTGCGTAATTTTCCAGCCAGCTGTATGCGTCCAGAGAGTAGTAGGCGCGGTGGTAGACTTTCCGACGCTCATAGTTCTCCATCTCCCGCTGGGCCTGATACATCGCTGCCCATACCTCGTCCGTAACATCCACAAACTCGTCATGCCGATAGTGGGGATACATCCACCGCAGATTGATTGTTTTCATAGGCTTACCTCCTGAAAATCGGAGAGGCGGGCAGCTCGTCCGCTGTCCGCCCCTCGCTGAGATAAGGGAAATGATCCCTTTCACTTGGTAGCCAGAAAACAGGTCATTCGTTAAGCCTGTTCTCAAAGAAATTTATAAATTTTTTTCTGACCGCCTCCACACTTTGATAAACAGCCACTTTGGAGCAGCCGTACAGCACACCAATCTCTGCAAGGCTCAGTCCCTCAAGCGCATAGAGCAGGAACCGGCGGCGCTGGGCCTCGGTGCAGGTGTCCAGAACAGCCATCAGCTCATGCAGCGTTTCCATGCGGCAAAAGTATTCTTCCGGTGTTTCGCCGTAGGCTCCTACGCCCTCGGTGGTAATGATGTACTCGTCAAACTCCCGGCCATCCCAATGCCGCCGCTGTTCATGGAACAGGTTCTCCGTTTTGTGATCGGCCCGGTCAAGAAATTCATAGACTTCCAGCGTGACCTCCACGGCCATAGCTTGTCCGTTATAATTGATGGTAACTTCCATCTGCCTTTCCTCCATTCAGATTTTTTTGGTAAATCTGAATGAGGCGGCGGGGAGCGGCACCGGGGATAAAGTTCGGGCCATGCTGACCCGATGTTCCGGCTCCATAGGGACAAAAAAGCGCCCGGACAGCAGAAAGCTATACGAGCGTAATAGAGTATATTTTGCTGTTTAGTTACATGGTATAGTGCATACTTCTGACCGCATTGCTCCGCTGCTGGGAACAGGCTTTTTTTAGCTGGTGCAGATCATGAATACTGCGAAAAAGAGAAAAGGACACGGCAAAATAACCTCCAATCGGCTACCGTGTCCCTGCAAGTCGTCATTGGTTTGTGTAGACGCAAAGAAACGGCGGCTCTGAAAATCAAAGCCGCCGTTTCATAGGCGCGTGAAAATGTGTCTGCTCTGCGACGGCTTTTTTTCTTTTGCCGTCGCGCGGCAGATTGCTTTCTGATTCGGTTCTCTATAAATTGGTCTTATAACTCTATACTGAGAAGTTCAATTACAACAACTTCCGGGCGATTGTTAAAACGGATGGGAATAATGCTGTTACCTAATCCACGGCTAACAATCATATTTGTATTGCCACTTGTATATAGCCCTGCGTCATACTGTGGAAATAGCCCTTGATTGGGTGCGATCAACCCGCCGATAAATGGCAAACGGAATTGACCACCGTGTGCGTGTCCGCTTAAAACCAAATCAATATTGCAATGTACATAGCTTTCAAACAATTCTGGCCGGTGCGACAGCAAAATGGTGTAGCTATTTTCATCATCAGCAAGATTATTCAGCTTTGTACTAACCATAGCCGGGACTTCTCCGAATATATCTCCTTTTATGGTAAAATCAGGGTCAGAAAGTCCAATAAGCGTTATTTCTTCTGTGTCGTGTTTTAACTGTACAGCTTCATCTTCAAGCACAATTACGCCAATCGTTTTAAGTTCTATTTTGAGTTCATCATACTGTGACAGGCTTGCTTCGTGGTTCCCTGTTACATAATAGACAGGCGCAATCTTAACCGCTTCTTTTGCAAAATCAAGAGCTACTCCAATATCCGTATGCCCTGCGTCCACTAAATCCCCCGTTATTGCAATAATGTCCGGTTTGCTTTCTGATAACAATTCCAGCAACTTTCTATTGCCTTTCCCAAATTCTGCGTTGTGCAGGTCTGATACTTGTGCTATTCGGAACCCGGAAAATGCGATAGGAATACGGCTACTTGAAATTTTTATGTTACTTACCGTCAACGCTGTATTACCCCAGATCAAATAAACGAGTAGGGCAAAAAATATTGAGCTTATTACGCATAATTTAAGATGTTTTTTCATGTTTTCTCTTTTCCCATCCTCCGTAATTATCTCTGCCGTGCGACGGCTTTTTCTTTTGTCGCCGTCCGACAGATATGACTTTTTCTATTTTATGAATATCATATCAAGGAACGACAAATCCAGCATGAGTAAATCATGCATGTTTTCTGCGTGATTTACTCATGCACTTTTTTACTGTGTTCGATATACTGCTTGTGTACATTGAAAGGAGCGATCAATAATGAGTACACTATTAGAAGTAAAAGACATCACCAAAATCTATCCAAACCAGCCGAAACCAGGACTGGATCATGTTTCTTTTGAAGTAATGCAGGGTGAATTTCTCGGTATTATGGGAGCTTCCGGCTCCGGCAAAACAACGCTTTTGAATGTGCTATCCACTATTGATATTCCTACAAGCGGCAGCATCCGCATGGGAGGGAAAAAAATTCAAGAGCTTAGTCAAACACAGGCAGCCGATTTTCGTAAGAATAATCTCGGCTTTATCTTTCAAGAGTATTTTTTGTTAGACAGTCTGACTGTGCAGGAAAATATTGCAGTTCCCTTGACTTTGCTCCACGAAAGCGCAAAGACGATTGATAAAAAAGTGATGGAGCTTGCGGAACTGTTCGGAATTGCTTCACAGCTGAAAAAATATCCCAGTGAATTGTCTGGCGGTCAACGGCAACGTGTAGCGGCGGCTCGTGCAATGGTAAAACGCCCGCCGTTAATTTTTGCAGACGAACCCACCGGGGCATTGGACAGCAGTTCAGCAACGGAACTGCTCTTTGCCCTCTCAGAAGTCAATCAGGCTTTAGGAACAACAATTTTAATGGTAACACATGACCCGTATGCGGCAAGCTATACAGATCGCATTTTGTACTTTAAGGACGGGCATATCATTTCCGAATTGAAACGGTGTAACAGGGAACGCCGTGAATTCTATGAGGAAATCATGCAAGAAGCCGCCAGACAGGACGAAAAGCGTTAAGGGGGGTGGCAACATGAAATTATCCGCAATCGCCTTAAAAAATCTAAAACGGAACTTTTCGTTTTATTCCCTGTACCTTTTTTCCGTTTCTTTTGTCTTGATGATTTACTTCTGCTTTACTTCATTTTCCATGAACCAGATCATCATGGAAAAAATATCTTCGGATGGCAGAGTGGAAACCATGTGCCGGACAGTAGCAGTATTCATCATGGCATTTGTCATTTTTTATATGTTCTATTCCAATAGTTTTTTTATGCGGCGACGTATGAGAGAATTAGGGATTTATTCGCTACTTGGGTATCGAAAATCAACTATATTGAAATTACTGATCTTTGAAAATGTAATGATCTGCTTTGGCGGTATGATTCTTGGAATTCTGACTGGCAGTATTCTCCACAAAATCGTAATCGCCGGGATTGTGACCCTTTTGGGAATATCCGTAGATCAAAGCGCAATCCCTCTAATTTACCCGGCAGCAGTAAAGGCAATCCTTTCCTTTGTAATCGTCGTGCTGATTACACTTATACTTTCTAACGCAAGTCTGCTCCGAAAATCTACCCTGCTTGATTTGGTGCGACTGGAAAAGAAAACGGAAAAACCGATCCATCCCCATGCAATAACAGCGATATTGGGTGTCGGATTTCTCAGCGCAGGGTACGGCCTTGCATTGGACATTATGCGGGGAAAGCAGTCATTGTGGAATACCATTGGATTTTCTCCTATTGCCATGCTGACACTTCTTTGTGTTGTGGCAGGAACGATTCTGTTTATGTACTCATTCCTACCCTATGTCTGTCAGAAAATCCGGCAGAAAAAAAGCAGACTTTACCATGAAGATACCATTATTGTAGTGCCAAAGTTTATGCACCGCATCCGTTCTAATGCGAAATCACTGATTCTGCTGATTCTGCTGACAGCGGGGACGCTGGCGGTCTTTGGCTCGACGGTTCTTTCTATGTGGTATCCATACCAATCTTTCCGGCGCATTATCCCCTCTGCCATTGAATACCGAGTGACAAATGAGCAGGAAAAGGAAATCTCTTTGCAGGCTTTACAGGAGGCTTGCGACGAACAGGAATACGAAGTTTATGAAACGATTATTTTCAAAGTAAAAGCAACTTCTGATCGTCTGCCGACAGAATACAGTATCAGTGAAGATAAGGGGCGTATTCCCGGATTTGAATGTATCAGCCGGACAGACTATGCCACCCTGCTTTCTCAGCAGGGAAAGAAAACGGATATTCCAGAATTATCAGATACGGATTGCATTTTAATCAAATACTATCCAGACCATGAACATTCTGACATGGGAGCCTCGTATCGTCTGGACTTTGGAACAGGAATAGCCGATGTAACAGTAAAACAGACAAGCATTGATAATCCTATTGGCTTTTCAAACAGTGTTGGAACGCTGATTTTGTCGGATAACCTTTATCAAAAAATGCGTGACAGTACCATAGATAGAGTTTCGGTTATCAGTATTAATGGTGAAAAAATGCGCTCTAATGAAACTGCCTACACAGCTTTGAAAGCGTCTATGCCGGACAACATTTATCTGGCAAGCGCATGGCAAAGAGAAAGTACCTTTGTCCGCGATGCAAGTTCCACTTTTTTGCTAATTTGTTTTACTACGATTATTTTCTTGATTGCTACGGGCAGTATTCTTTACTTTCAAAATATTTCGTCCGTAACCTATGACAAACCGGACTATGAAATCATGCTGAAAATGGGATATAGTCACACAATGATTAAAAAATGTGTGCGTCGGCAGATACAGATTTATTACGGTATTCCCTATGTTATTGGATCGCTGCACAGCATTTTTGCGATGATTTGTTATAAGTCTGCACTGATGGACGATCTACTCGGACGGAACAGTGCCGTTGTTGCGCCGATCCTTTTGGCGGTGGCGATCTTCTCCATTATCTATGCTATCTATTACCAGCTAACAAAACGTTCCTGCTATAAAATTGCCTTGATATAAAGCGGCGGCTGGCACTTTCATTGGTGTCAGCCGTTGGTTTATTCAAAAATATTTTAGAATAGTAACCTTGAACTCATTGGGAAAGGACAGTACAATATTAGAAAAGGAATGGGGGTGGAAAATACGAAAAGCACATATTTCTCAAGACAGATTATTTGTGTGTTGAATCAATTTGCCGTGATCATTTATCTCGGCTTTATAGCGTACAACGGACATTATATAGAAAGCAATTACCTTGTTCATTTTCTATCTTTGTCGCTCTTGTTTTTTGACGCCGCGTATATCTCATATAAGAATGTAAAATGTAATAAGGTTCTGAACCACTTTTCCTTATTGTTATTGTTGCTGGGCTGGCAATTCTTATTGTACCTGTTTGATTTCCGGCCAATATCCAAAGCGGTTTCCATGCTGTTGTTGCCTGTCTGTTTTTATCAGTCAGCATATTTCATACAGACATTTTTATTTCAGAGTTCCGCCTATCGGGGGCAAAAAGCGCTGCTTGCTTTTTTGAAAATTTCCTGCGTAACAGCAATTATTTGCTTCTTCTTTTCAGACAGGGCTTTTTTCACAGCCTACCAACTGCAATTTTTTATCTCGACACTGGCTCTTGCTGTCGTTGGTATCATACAGAGAAAACGAATTGTCTTTGTGCTGAAAAGTCAAAGGAAACGTCTGCTTTTTCCACTGGCTCTTGTAGTAATTCCATTTGTAATATACCTTTTCGTTTTTCACAGGGAAGCGGAATATATGGCAAGCATGGGGAGCTACATCCCCGTTATGCTGGCATTTGTATGTATTCATAGTATCGTGTTCCAATACCATCCACAGCAGGTACAATTTTTAACGCTGTCAGGGGGATATATCGTTGCTCTGGTTTTTGTCGGATTGGTTGGACTTGTTGGAATGGCATATCTTTTTCAAATCCCACTTATGGCAATTTTGATGAGTGTTTACATGGTGGTTCTGCTGGCACAGGTTTACAATATCCTTTTGTATGTGCGGATTTGCAGACAGCCGACCGACTATAATAACCCCACAGATCGTCAGCACTTTTACGCCTATTCACTGGAACAGATTAAACGGGAAGAAAACTTAAAAAAAGATTTTTCCAACTATTTGCACGATAATATTTTGCAAAACCTGCTTTCCATCAAAAACATGTTATGTAAAGCAGAGCAGCCAGAGATAAGGAGGTTACTTCTCGATACGTTGACAGAATTAAATGCTTCCATCCGTTTTCAAATGCAGACTTATCATCCAAATCTGGTAAAAAGTCTGACCTTAAAGGAGAATATTCAAAATCTGCTTGATTCAATGGAAGAAAACCATTCTGCAAATATTTGTTTGGACTGCGATAAAGATGTATTTCTTGTAGAGCCATATAATGTACTCATCTATCGAATGATAAAAGAACTGGTGACAAATGCGTTAAAACATTCCTCCGCGACGACAATCGATGTTCTGCTGATGCAGGAGGACGGACGCATTACCCTAAAGGTGACGGATAATGGTATAGGGTTCAAACCGTTCACTTATAAGTCAGGTTCACATCAGGGGCTTGCTTCTATTGGGGAACAGGTCAGTTTATTAGATGGCACTATGAACATCCAACCCGCTACTGGTGGCGGAACGGCAGTTGTCATTTCTATGCCTATGAACGGAGGTGATTCGTATGAAAATTTTGTTGGTCGATGACCATATACTTTTTGCCAAGAGTCTTTCGATTGCCCTGTGTGATAATCCAGAGATTGAGCAATTTTCCAGTACAAAGGATATTCAAGATTTGGAAAAACAGATTGCCACAGAACTACCAGATATTTTACTGATTGACATTAACTTAGGAGGACTGGCAGACGAGGACGGTTTAATGCTCACACAACATTTGTTGGAGCGTTTTCCAGATCAAAAAATAGTCATTCTCTCTGGCTATAATCTTCCTGTTTATCGCAAAGAAGCAAAGAGGATCGGTGCAAGAGGGTTTATCAGTAAGGATGTAGAACCAGATGAGTTATTGCACATTTTATTGACCATCAAAGATGGGGCAACGCACTTCCCACGGGAAGAAGTATTTATAGAAGAACTGACAGACGGGGAGAGAAAAGTTCTCGAATTGGTTGCATCAGGAGTCAGGCGCCGCGAAATCGCTGAACAGCTTTTTATTAGTGAACGAACAGTATCAAATCATTTGCAACATATTTTTGAAAAATTGCAAGTTAGCTCTACCGTTGAGATGATAACAAAAGCTATTAAGCTCGGATATATTGCTCAATCGGTAATATGAAATATAAAGTTTAGAACAAGCACATATCGCAACATTCCACAGGCAGACTATGAAATATAGAATGTATGTGGATGATGCAATATGGCAAAAATCGAAGATTGCCCCGGTTTTGAAACTTTCGGTGCGGATGTAAAAGAAGCACGGAAGGCGAAGAACCTTGCACGAAAAGATTTAGCCGAAAAGGTGAATACTGATACCAGGTATCTTGCCAACATTGAAAACGAGGGCACGATCCCAGCCTGCCGGTTATCATACAGCTTGTAAAAATCTGCGGCCTGCCGATGGAGAGATATTTCAATCCAGAGGTCATGCGAGAGGAAAGCGAGCTGCGCCAGCGGGTCGGACAGAAGTTGAAACTCTGCCCGGAACAGTATTTGCCTATCGTGGAAGGTGCCATTGACGGGGCGCTCAAAATGGAACAGACTGCGAAGCAGAAGGAGGACGCATAATCGCGGCCTCCTTCTGGCGTTTCTGTATCATGTTTCCCTGCACTTTTCCCAAAGTTCCCGGCACCTCTGCTGGATTTCTCCGGTTTCTGTCACAGTCAGGTCACGGTCATTTCCAGTAATCTTATCTTCCAGAAAGTTGGCGTATGTACCCAACAAAGCGTTCCGTAAATCCTCCGGGGTTTTCTGTATTTCAGCGCTGTACCAGTCATTCCGGTGGGGTTCCCATGCCATCAATGTATAACCGTGGCTGGTCTGAACCACCTCATACAGTGGATCATCATCCAGATATGCCTGAAACACTTTCAAAATCTTTTCAAAGGTCAGCATTTCCCGCACCTCCCATTCAGCTGCAAATCAGTTCCCTGATTAAAATTTCCTCAATCTGTGCCGTTAATGTGTTCATCAGCCCCACCCAACGCATAGGGTCACAGGCTTTCAGTTCTTCCGTGACACCCGCAGTCTCCATCATGTGAGGCAACATGGTTTCCACACGCTCCTGCGCTGTCCGGGCAATCTCTAACAGGTGTGGATACAGCTTCTCGCTCATCAGCAGTTGGTTGTAGAGAATGGGGCGATGTTCCTTTAGGTAGGATTTTCGCATTCTGCCGTACTTGCCGATAGAAGTTTCCGGCTGTTCAGAAAGTTTTAGGTTGGGTATATCATAATCTCCACAACGAATGTAAGTCAACTTACTCATATTCATTCTCCTTTACTTCGTGATGATTAGACTGCTGCGCTGGCTGCTATGCTGCCTTTGCGCGGTTCTTCTTTTGGTAGCTGACCGATAGTAGAAAAAACACCTTTTTTCATATCCTCAGCCCGGATCAGGGCTTTCTTAGCGTCCATTTCCGCTTTTTTCTTCGCCTTGATTTTGTCCTCATACTGTTTCTGTGCGCCGCTGGCTTTCCGCTTCAAATAATTCTGATGAAGCCTGTCCTTGCGTTCTTCTTTTTTCCGCAGTTCTTCCTGTTCCTCCGGGGTTAAAGGAACCGGCTGTAAGGATGGTGGGATATAGCGCCCTAAAAAATTGAAGTAGATTTCAATTTCCTGCGTGGTGTCCTGGGTGCCTTTTCGGGCGCGTTCGTGGACAAGGATTTTCTCTACAAACTCGTTGAGCATGGTGTTTGTCAGAGTGTCAAAATTCTCATACTTATCAATTAGGGCTATAAATTTCTCTGCGGATTTCTGGCTCTGCTCATAGCCGGTAACAGCCTTTTCCAGCTCTGCAATTTCAATCTCAAGTGCGTCCTGCTCTTTGGCATACTGTGCATCAAGCGCCTTATATCGTGCATCCGGCAGCTTGCCGAGGGCGTTGTCCTCATAGATTTTGCAAATCAGTTTTTCCAGTTCTCCGGCTCTCTTTTGGGCAGCAGCCAGACGCCTGCGCTTTTTCGATATATCGACACTCTGTTGAGCAACCTGCGTCTCCTGAACAGTGTGAATAAATTCCGTCCGGTCATTTCTCGAATATTCAGCGATAGCCCGGAGCGTGTCGGAAACCAATGTCAGGACAGCACTCTCATTGATACGGTGTTGTGTAGGGCATAGTGTCCCACACGGAACTTTGGTATAATTGGAACAGGTATATTGAGAAACCCGCTTGCCATTGTTGGTGCGGTGGACATACATCTTGCCGCCGCAATCGGCACAATAGAGCAAGCCTGTGAGGGGAGCCGCTTCGCCCCAGCCGTTTGGATAACGCCGTACATTGCTGCGGATTTTCTGCGCCAAATCAAAGGTCTGCTGGTCGATAATGGCTTCATGGGTATTCTCAAAGATCGTCCATTTGTCCTCAGAAACATAGTGGCTTTTCTTGTCCTTAAAGTGCTTGCGGGTCTTGAAATTGATGGTATGCCCTAAATACTCTCGTTTTTTCAAAATGTTCACGATGGTAGATGATCCCCACCCATAGGGGTCTTTGACCGGCTTTGAACGGTTCACACCCTCGTTGAAGCGGGCAAGGTGTACGACAGGAATTTCAATCCGGTCTGTGGATAATTTGCAGGCGATCTGGTAAGGCCCATATCCCTCCAGCGTGAGGGAGAATATACGGCGTACCACTTCGGCAGCTTCCTCATCTACCAGCCAATGCTCCCGTTTTTCGTTCCATAAGTAGCCGTAAATCACAGTGCCGGTCAGGTGCTTGCCACTCATGCCTTTTGACTTAAACACAGATCGGATTTTCCGGCTGGTATCACGGGCGTAAAATTCATTCATGATGTTGCGGAACGGGGTAAAATCGTCATCGCCTTTCAGACTGTCCACACCGTCGTTGATGGCAATCAGACGAACGCCTCGCTGCCGCAAAACCTCCATAACTTGACCGACCTTCAGATAGTCGCGTCCTAACCGGCTCATGTCCTTGATGACGATTGCCTCTACACGCCCTGCCTCCACTTCCTCCATCATCGCCAAAAATCCGGGGCGGTCAAAACGGGTGCCTGAGATACCATCATCGGTAAAGTGCGTAGGGTTGGGCAGCCCATTCCGGCGGGCAAAATCCTCTAACATCTGTTTTTGGTTGGATATGGAGTTGCTCTCGCCCTGTAACTCATCGTCCCGGCTCAGGCGCTCGTACAGTGGGGTAATTTTTTCATTTCTCATGGCTGTACCTCCTGAAACAAAAATGCTCTAAGTGATTGCTTCACTAACCATGACAAAATCATGATTAAGAAGTCACTTAGAGCATATATCACCCGGTCTCTTTTTATGATTCATGTACATAATTTTCTTCTATGGCAGCAGCTTCCTTTTTCACAGGCCTGCCATCCGGTCCTTCGTATCTTCTGCCCCAGCCGGTAAAGACTGCCACGCAGAATACTACAAACAGGAAAATACAATGCAGTGTAGATATTGCAATGGATACAGGACTGATCACAGAAATAAAATCATATTCTGCCGCTGCACTTTCCACACATGATACTGCAATAAAGATAAAGGAGCTTGTTACCGGAATAATAACCGGCAGCGTACTTGCAAAACCATCCAACAGATTTGCTCTTCTATATGGATGAAGTCCCTTGGACTTTCCAATCTCATCAGCGATAGGGCCAAACATGATAATGGCCGGGCCATTGGCAGAACCAAGGCAGATAGATGTCAGCATGATGCCAATTCCCATGATAATTTCAGAACCGACAACTGTTTTGTTCAGCTTACTGTTTACCAGCTTCTCAATGATCTTTTCCATGGTGCCGCTTTCATTCAGGACACCGATCACCCCTGCTACTGCATACAGATAACCAACTGTTCCCAGCATGTTCTTGATACCATCAATACAGAAGCCTGAAAGAGCGCCGTCCTGCATACTGATCACATCCCCGGGAACCAATGTTCCGGAAATAATACCAATGATGCTTCCTGAGATGATGCCCCAGGTAGATGCTACGAAAATGTTCTGTGTCTTCACTGCGATTGTCAGAAGGATCACAACAGGGATCAGCATGATCAGACCTTTCGGATCGCTGTACTGACTGAGCAGCTCTGCTGCCTGCTCACTGGTGCTTCCGCTTCCTCCAAAAAGTGCAAAGCAGACAACTGCCAACGCACCTGCAACCAGTGCATATTTCATACGGGAAGCAACAACACCGCCAATATCTGCACAGCCCTTTTTTCGAGTGTATGCCTGTGAAGAAGCAGAAGCGATCGTAGTATCAGAAATCGGTGCCACATTATCACCGAAGATCGCACCACTTAAGATAGCGCCTGCCAGCATCACCGGATTAGCTCCAAGCAGAATACCTGAGGGATATAAAATAGGAAATCCCGTAAACAATGTTCCTATGGATGTACCTGTAGAAGTAGAAAGCAGGCAGGTTGCAATGAAAGAAAATGCTACGAAAGCGCCGCCCTTCAGCCCCATCTGCTCACCGATCCATACAAAGCCTTCTGCAACCCCGGCTCTTGTCATCATCTTGCCAAATATTCCGACTACCAGAAGGATCAGTGCCAGTGTGTTCATCATTTCAGAAGACATGCCCTTTACAACTGCATTCCAGTAATCACCCTTTTTCTTCGCCAGAAGGCTTCCCACAATCAGGGAAACAAAGCCTCCCATGCAGATCGCTTCCATCTCAAAATCCTTATATATGACAAAGAATAAGATACAGAAAAATACAAATGCGATCAATGGTGCTAAGGACAGATAATTTGTTCCATAAAATTCAAGTGTGTGTTTTTCTTTTTTTTCCATAATTATTTGCTCCCTTCATTTAGCTTTCTTTGCGACGCAAAAAAGACGCTTATCCTTTGAAGATAAACGCCTTTGTTTTTCTTTGATCATTACAATACAGGATTTCTTTCCCAAAAAATGTAAAGTACTTTACATCTCAAAATATTTTTTCTTTTTATCATAAAGCTGTCACAAAACCATGTTATAATCCCAATATAAAAATAACAGGAGATCTTACTTATGATACAGACACCAGCCTCCGGGCAGGAAGAACAGCCTCAGCTTTTGCAGGCTTCTCCCTGGCTTTCTGAAAACACCGATTATGATAAACAGTTTTTTTCATCTTATCCTGCCCATACCTATAAGAAGGGACACATTTTTTACAGCCAGGAGGAAAACTCTGATTATGTGTATCTTCTCTGTGAGGGACGGGTATGTCTTTCCATTGACAATCCAAATGGTGATGCCAAGGATATTTTCATTGCCGATAAGGGTTTTATCTTTGGCAAGCTTTCCGCTCTTGACTGCATGCCAAACTGCTGCTATGCGATTGGTGTTTCCGACACCATCATCGTCAAGCTGATCCCAAAGAGCCATTTCACAGATCTTCTGAATACAGACATCCATTTCTGTCAGTATGTCATGACCATGCTCACCAAAACTGTCCGCACCCTGATCTCACAGATCAGGCTGATCACCTTTGGCAGCTCCAGGGCAAGGGTTGGCTATGCCCTTTATCATCTTGTCAACCAATATTCCACTCCCTATAAGGAAGGGCGGCTGATCAACATCACCTTTACCCATCAGGAAATCGGCGAACTGATCGGTCTTTCCAGAGTGTCCGTTTCCAATATTCTTTCCCAGATGGTCAAGCAGGGCATTCTGAAAAAGAAGGAAGGCTATTACTATGTAAAGGACATCGAAGCCATTTACCGCTGTGTACTGGATGACCTGTGACGGATTTTTCTGTTTGTAAAGCAGTTAACATTTTTTCTTTTTCCTCTGTGCTATAAATACGTTAACATCAAAAGACACAAGGAGGAAAACATTATGATTAAAGATTTGGTCAGTGATTTTGTCAGACAGGCACCGCCTTATAACTTCGGTCTTGGAGAGCCGGTAAAAAGTCTCCGTCCTGGAATTACCGAAATTTATGAAATGAACAAGAATGAAAACCCCTTTGGTATCTCACCTCTGGCTGCAGCCGAGATGAAAAAACAGGTTGATATCTCTAACCGGTATCCTGATATCAAAGCCGCAAGCCTCTGTAAGAAGTTAGCTGCCCTGCATGGACTGAAGCCTGAAAACGTACTGGTTACCCAGGGTGCTACCTCCGCTCTTGGCTTTATCGGTGAAATCCTGATCCGTGAGGGTGTAGAAGCGATCGTTACTTCCCCTACCTATCCCAACTACTACAACATTATCAAAAAGAACCGTGGCACACTGGTGGATATCCCCATGGGTGATGATTATGTTCCTGATTTCAAGGCTATCTCCGATGCGATCACAGACAAAACCAGAGTTATTTTCCTCTGTAACCCCAATAACCCCACAGGAACCATCTGCAAGGATACCGATCTGATCGACTTCATGAATTCCCTTCCTTCCCATGTGGTTCTCGTTGTAGATGAAGCCTATTTTGATTTTATCGAGGATCCTTCCTATAAGAGCATGATCTCCCAGATCGCAGATGACAGAAACCTGATTGTGATCCGTACCTTCTCCAAGATCTATGGTATGGCAGGTGCCAGAATCGGTTATATCCTTTCCAATCCTGAGATCATCGGCTATCTTGGTATCACAGCTACCGGATTCTGCTGCAACAGAGTCGGTCTTCTTGGCGCAGAAGCTGCCCTTGATGATCAGGGCTTTATTAAGATGACTATTGAAAACAACAGAAAATGCCGGGAATACCTGACAAAGGAAATGGAGGACATGGGCTTTCGTGTATGGCCTTCTTCCTCCAACTTCATCTTCTTTAAGCCTTCTATCCCACCCCGTGAATTTGCGGCTGAACTGATGAGCTTTGGTATCCACATCCGTGGTGACTTCGCACAGGCTCGTATTTCCATCGGAACCATGCAGCAATGCCAGACTGCAGCTGCTGCCATGAAGCAGATCTTAAAGGAGTATCAGGAAAAAGCATAAGTGCTCCCTGCAGGAAAAATAAATCAGGGCTTCTGAAGTGGATCACACTTTGGAAGCCCTGATTTTCTGTCTCTGTTTTATACTCTTTTATGCCCGGATGCTCTTTACGATCTCCATATAAGCTTCTGTCATGACATTCAGATCACCATTCACGGTCACACTGTCAAAGCCCTGCTCCAGTCGGAGCCTTGCTGTTTCCTTATTCGGTGCAAAGATAAATACCGGCTTATTCTTTTCATGGCATACCGTAAGCACTTTCGTAATAGCTTCCTTGAATTCTGGTCTGTCAAACTGTGCCGGGATTCCCATGGCAAGGGAAAGATCAAAGGGTCCGATAAAAATACCACTGATTCCTTCTACTGATACAATGTTTTCAATGTCTGCCAGGCATTCCAGCGTCTCACACTGAGGGATCAGCATTGTCTCTTCATTGGTCTTTCTGGTATATTCCAGAATACCGTTTGCAAAGGCATCTCCATATCCAAACTCGCAGACTCTGGTAGGACAGAAGCCTCTGCTTCCCAGTGGTGTATACTTGCCATATTCCACAATTTTTTCTGCTTCCTCCCTGGTCTTTAGACCGGGAATGATGATACCCTCTGCTCCCACATCCAGGTGCTTTAAAATATTGGCTCTGCTGATCTCCGGTATTCTGATAAGGGGAGAAATCCCCTTCAGCTTCGCCATTCTGATACAATCCGCTGCCTCTGCAAGGCCAAAGGGACTGTGCTCCAGATCTACGATAAAGTAATCCATTCCTGCGATCGCCACACACTCTGCCGCCGTCTGGGATCCCAGATTCAAAAAGGTTCCTATAGGCTTTTCACCGTTTTTCAGTCTGTCTGATATTAATTTCATAGATGAACTCCTCTCCATTGTCAAACTGACAATCTTTTTCTTGTCCCTTATTATACTCACAGGCATCCCTCCTGCCTGTTAAGGGCTTTACAAAATCAGATTTATTTCAGTTCTGTGATCCCCCTTGTAAGCAGCGATATCTCCTGTACCGACTGGATGAATTCCTCTGCCACATGTGACAAGGTATGGTTTCTCTTCCATATAAGAGCATAGGAGGCATGTGCATCCGGATGATCCACCTGCCGCACGCACACATCCCTGTCCCGGATCAGTGCAGAGATGGATGCAGGATAAATGGAGATCCCAACTCCATGCAGACTCAGCTCATAGGCATTCATCATATGGGCTACCCGTCCACGGATCACCGGCATCTGTCCCGTCTTCTCAAACCATTTATCAATTTCCCCTTTTCTGGACTCTCTGGAAGGAATCAGCAGATCATAGGGCAGAAGCTCTTTCGGCTTTACGGGCGCATTTTCCTCTGAGTACAGCAGGTGCCCCTTTTGGATCACTGCCACCCACGGTTCCTCATATACGGGAAGCACATGAAATTCTTCCGTATTGTAAGGAGCTGTGATCATGGCGATCTCACAAAGTCCCTTCGCTACCCGGCTGTTCACATCATCCGTATTCCCATTCCAGAGATTATACTGTACATGTGGGTGCTTCTTCTGGAAGGTGGCGATCCATTCTGCAAAGAGCCTCGGTCCACAGCCTTCCACGGAAGCAATATAAAGGGTTCCCTGCAGTCCCTCCTTCATCTCCTTCAATTCTTCCTCAGACCGGTTCACCAGATCCAGAATCTGGGAAGCATACTGCAGAAACAGCTCGCCCTCCTCTGTCAGCGTAACCTTATGCGGCGACCTGATAAAAAGGGGTGTTCCCAGCTCAGCCTCCAGATCCTGGATCTGCCGGCTCAAGGGCGGCTGTGCAATCGCCAGCTTCTCTGCCGCTTTCGTAAAGTTCTTTTCTTCTGCTACTGCCTTAAAATATCTGATGTGTCTTAACTCCATATCTGTTCCCTCTTCATCTGTCCTCCGAATTTCACAATACCTTTTAAGTATTATAATATATTTATTATATGTATTTCACATTATAAAAGCAATATGTTACATTATAATCATCAAAAGGAAGTCAGGCCTGATCCCCATAAGGAAACTTGAAAAGCAGTTATTCACTTGTCACAGAAAGGGTATGGTGGAAACTATGAAAAAGATTATTGAGAGAATTAATGAGTTTTGTTCTGAGTATTATAAGAGCTTCGCTGAAAGAATCTAACCGATGCACACTATCTCCCAAATGAATATAGTACATAATAAAAGGAGCCGCTGACCTTGTGAATGATCCACAAAATGCCAGAGGCTCCTTTTATAGCTTCATAAATCCTATTTCAGCACTTTCCTGATCTGCTGATCCGTCGCAATGGGATATATCTCATGTATATGGTTCACGATCCGGTTCCAGGATTCCTGTGGATCCTCCCGGTAGCAGGATGTCACGTAGTCATATCCAAAAATATGCTCTATAGATGAATATACCGCCACGTCCCAGCCATATGCCATTCCCCTTTTATTCACACGTTTTTTGAAATCACAGTTACAGAGATACATCTGCATCATGAGGGAAGCGATCGCTCCATCAAAGCCCTTCTCCCCGTCCTTTCCAAAGCCTGCCTGCTTCTTCAGGACGCTGGAAAAGATCTCGGCATCTTCCTTGTCTTCCATAAAATTATCCATAATCTTCTTGTGCTTATTTGGAGCTTTCCCATCCTCATAAAGAGCATCAAAGTCATAACCATCCCTGCGGTAGTTGGCAAATACAGGCAGCCACTGTCTGGAAATAAAGCCTGCCTTTTTATCAAAAAACTTGCCATAGACGATATCATGCTTTCTGGCAATGATGGTTCTCCACATCCATGGATCTCTTTCCGGATCATCGCACCACCAGTATTCCGGCACAGTTCTCTCCTCAAGGGAAAAGCCCGGAATCTCATTTTTAAACAGCGGCAGAAATCCGACTTCATTAATATATATAGCTGCTTCTTCCACCGTGTGGATACACTCCGGATCATCCCAGTCCACACCGTACATGATCCATTGTCCTGCTTCGTTTCCCATGATTTCTCCTCTCCTGTCTGCTATACCTTGAAAACACTGAATTCATTTTCGTCCGGTCTTTCATTACCAATACAATTTCTCTGAAGTGATAGCAGATAACAGGTCGGCAGGTCTTTCCAAAAAATAATCTGCTTTTATGTGCTTATTATGACTGCCCCATACTGCCAAAGCGAAATCAATTCTCGCATTTTCCGCACATTTACTGTCATATTTGCTGTCTCCGATATAAAGCACTTTACTATGATCTGTTTTTGATAATTCCACGTATTTCAAAATTGGTGCGGCACTGGGTTTATGTTCCTGTGTATCGTCTGCACATATGATCGTTTTGAAATAATGACTGATACCAAACGGACAAAAATCATGTATAAATTCTTCCCTTGTCTTTGATGTGACAATCCCCATTTCATAATCCAGACTCAGAAGATTTTTCAATAATTCACTGATTCCGTCAAATACTTTAATAGTATTTGTATAGTTATGCATATTTTTATCCCATAATTCTAACGCATAGGAAGTGTCTTTTATCTCAAGTTTTTTCAAAGCGTCTGTCCCTGTAATCCCTAAGGCAAATCTTAGTTCAGAGCATGGCATCTCTCTCCCGGACAATCCCTTTATAGTTTCCTGCAAGGAATGTAACACAGCATACTCCGTATCAATCAGAGTACCGTCAATATCAAAAACAATATGCTTATACTTCATGTTGCCACCTTATCTCCATAATCAGAAAAATATTATTTCGCATTAATTTCCTTATCATGCAACTGAGCCACTATACTTAAAGATTTCTTTTATCTTTCGCTATATTCATTGTAGCAGATTGCTTCTTAAGGTCAGATGTGCCGCATTCATATCTGAGCCTGCTTGTAGCTGCCGGTACTCCACAGGCATTGCAGAACTCTTTATATTCTGCGGTCTTGCCCTTTATCTTTGCTCTAACCTCCGTAGGGATACACCTTCGAATCATACATAATGATTATACGCGCAGTTATATCCATAAAGTCCCAGGGGATCATTGGCTTTGTATACTTCCTTAATGCAACATGAAACACACCACAAAAAAGAAAAACCCCAGTAAATACTGAGGTTTTCTTATGCGGAAGATGGGACTTGAACCCACACGAGCGCAATGCTCACAAGATCCTTAGTCTTGCTCGTCTGCCAGTTCCGACACTTCCGCTTGACTCACGTCACAAATGGTATAATATCATCCTCTGCGGGTTTCGTCAATAGCTTTTTAAAATTTTTTTATTTTTTTGAAAAGTTTTATTTATTCCAAAATCTTACTTGTTCTTTCTTTCATTCACAGCCTTCTTCAATTCTTCCAGAGCCTCATTAAATTTTCTGGAATACATACCCGGATTTCCCTTGATGAGGCTTCTCTGATAGAAATCCTTCAGGCGGTCAAACTGCAGACGATGCTCCTTTTCAACCAGATACTTACTGCGGAGCTCTGCAAGCTCATCCTTCACATTGTCCATAAAGGCTCCAGGATTTGTGGTAAGATGTTCCCTGACCTTTGAAAACCTCTCCTCCAGATTCTCCATCCACTCATCAGCGCGTTCTTCTCTCTCCAGCTTTCTGGTTTCTCTCTCATCATTTGCCACTGCGATCAGCACATCCAGACGCTTCTGGATCTTCTCCATCTCGGCTCTTGCCTTATCCAGGCCGATCAGGACATCTCTCAGATCCATAGCAGCCTTGAAGGAAAGTGTGAAATCAGCCACAATATAAACCGACAGCACTACCGTCAGGATCGTCAGTATATTATAGGGAATGGATAACACAAGCTTTTCTACTCCCTTATGCAGGAACTGCGTCATAAAGATCGTCAGGAATCCCCACGCTATGGTCGAGGAAAGACAGATATGTCCCTTATAATTAAACTTCTGGTTAGAGTAGTCCCAGTATCTGACTTTAAAAAGTGCCTCCATTGTCATGCCTGTCACCAGTTCAAGAAGCGTTGCTCCCACGCAGCCAGCCAGATAAGTCAGGATAAGATTATCCTGAAACGGCATGGAAACTACAAGCATCATGATTGCACCGCTTCCATAGATAGGAAGGAAAGGGCCTCTCATAAACCCTCTGTTTACAAAATGCCTGCTTTTGATGGAAACATAGGTTGATTCAAAAACCCATCCAAAGAAACAGTAAAAATAGAAGAAAAATAACCACTGTATGGCAGTATAATGGTACATATCCTTATCTCCCTCTCATTTTCTCAGGTAAAGCTGATCACCGGCTCCTTAGGCTGCCTTGTCTGCTCTACACTGATGGCATGCAGCACCGGTCCTTCTCCCTCATAATCGGAGAAATATTCCTTCTCTACTCTGGCTGTTACCTTGACCCACTGCTTTTCTGTCAGGGTATCTGCCTTGTCATATTTGCAGGCAAAGCCAAGAAATGCCATATCCTCTGCACAGCAGGTCATCGCCATTCTTCCCGGGATAAAGTATCCTTTGGGAAAATCCTTTGGTCTTACTACCATACCCACAAACTGGATGGTCTTTCCAATATAACGATCCAGATTATCAAGGGAATCCAGATACCAGATACCGTAACCTTCATTATCCAGCTCAATGATCGGCGCATCCAGCTTATAGGGCAGATCATCTTCAAAAATCTGATTGACTTCCCCATTGGCATCCTCAAAGATGATATCTGCCTGCTGATTGATTGCCTTTACATTTCTCTTATAGGAGCTTAGATCCTCAATACCGTCACAACGGTTAAAAATGATCATCTCGGATTTCCGGAGCATTTCTGCAAGCAGGGATTTCATATTGGTATAGTACATTGGGAAGGTGGATGCATCAATAATCGTGATCTGCTGCTCTACGGTAAAGTACCAGGGAAGCTTCATATTCTTGAAGTTCCACATACCGTTATACTCAATGATGATCCTTTCCGGCTTGTATTTCTTTTCCAGCTCCTGAAGATGGGAAGGATTGAAATCCTCCTCATCCTCGATCACTTCCATAACCGTCTTTGTTTTTGACAGAAGCTCCTGACTGTATTCATTCTCTCCTTCCTCACAGACGATCAGAAGGGTGCTTCCCTTGATCCGGAAATAAGGCTGTCCCAGTGTATAACATATAAATTCTGTCTTTCCGCTTTCCAGAAATCCATTGATAATATATACGGGCTTCATAGTATTTCCTCTCTTCCGGTTTATCTCTCAAACAGCTTCTTTAAAGCATCTTCCTTCAGCTTGGAGCCGATCACACAGAACTTGCCGGTCACATCAGGCTTGCCTGCACGGACATTGCTCTCTTCCGGAACATAGTCAAAGTAGATCCAGCCGCCTTCTTTATCTGCAACCATACCCTTGGCTCTCAGTACGATGCCATAGGTTTCTTCATCATCCAGTGCCTTCAGGATCTCTTCAATATCTTCCTTTGTATAGGTTGCTGCTGTTTCCATGCCAAAGCTTGTAAATACTTCATCCGCATGGTGATGGTGATGATGGTCATGATCGTGGCAGCCACAGGTACAGTTCTCATCATGTTCATGATGATGCTCGTGCTCGTGATCATGGTGATTCTCATGGTCATGATCCTCATCATGGTCGTGGTGATGCTCGTGATCATGATCGTGGTCATGATGGTGATGATGCTCTTCCTCCTCATCATGCTCATGCTGCTCCATGATCTCCTTTAATAATTCTGCTTCCAGATCCTTAGCTCCCTCGATGGTATCCAGAATATCCTTTCCATCCAGCTCGTCCCAGGGAGTTGTCACGATCGTTGCCTTGTCATTATGCTCACGTATCAGAGCAATACAGGTATTCAGCTTCTCTTCTGAAATATTGCCGGTACGGCTCAGGATAATGGTTCCTGCATGTGCGATCTGGTTAATGAAAAACTCTCCGAAGTTTTTGATGTACATCTTGCACTTGGAGGCATCTACAACAGCTACTGCACTGTTCAGTACAACATCCTTTTCATCAATGACATTCTGTACTGCCCTCATAACATCAGAAAGCTTGCCAACACCTGAAGGCTCGATCAGAATACGCTCCGGTGCATAGGTCTTCAGCACCTCCTTCAGGGATGTTCCAAAATCACCTACGAGGGAACAACAGATACATCCTGAATTCATTTCCTTGATCTCAATACCGGATTCCTTCAGAAACCCGCCGTCAATTCCGATCTCACCAAATTCGTTCTCGATCAGAACTGTTTTTGTATCAGCAAGGGCTTCTTTTAAAAGCTTCTTTATTAATGTAGTTTTTCCTGCACCCAGGAATCCGGATACAATATCAATTTTCGTCATGATAATTCCTTCTTTCTGTGCATTTATCTTAAATGGCACAAATTGATTATAATAAGAAGCTTCTCCAAAGTCAAACGCTTACAAATCCTTACATAAATTTTTAATAGTTTTTTATCATCTGCGCCTTTTTGCTTATTGTCTATTCAGCAAAAGAAGCCTATAATTCTTTTTGTTAAAAAATAGACTAATTAAGCACCTACAAGAAAGGATTGATTTCACATGAACGAGACTGGAGAGAATAAGGCAACTCCCATGGAAAAGGTGGCAACCTTTATCGTTGATAAACGGAACCTGTTTTTCCTGCTTTATATTTTTGCCATTATTTTCTGTATTATCGCAAATGGATGGGTCAAGGTTGAAAATGATATCACAACCTACCTGCCGGATTCGACCGAGACCAGGCAGGGACTGACGATCATGAATGACCAGTTTGTCACCTATGGTACTGCCCGGGTCATGGTTTCCAACATCTCCTATGAAAAAGGAGAAGAGCTTGCTGAGGAGCTCAGGGAGATCGATGGCGTCACTGACGCCGTATTTGACAACACAGAGGATCACTACAAAAATTCTTCTGCCCTGTTTGATGTTACCTTTGACGGAACTACCACAGACGAGGTCAGTGTCAATGCGATCCACGAGATTGAAGATAAGCTGTCCGGCTATGATACCTACATAAATTCGGAGGTTGGCTCCGATACTGCCGCCGAACTGCAAAGCGAAATGCAGGTTATTGTTGTCATTGCCGCTATCATTATCGTCATAGTACTGACCCTGACTTCCAGAGCCTATGCGGAGGTTCCCGTACTGATCGCCACCTTCGGTGTAGCTGCCCTTATGAACATGGGTACCAACTTCCTGTGCGGTACCATTTCCTTTATTTCCAATTCGGTTACTGTAGTACTGCAGCTGGCACTGGCAATCGACTATGCCATTATCCTCTGTCATAGATTCAGCGATGAACACGAAACTAAACCGGCAAGAGAAGCCTGCATTGCTGCCTTAAGCAAAGCGATCCCGGAGATTTCATCCTCCTCCCTGACCACTGTATCCGGTCTTGCAGCACTGGCCTTCATGCACTTCCTGATCGGCCGCGACCTGGCAGTTGTCCTGATCAAGGCGATCATGATGAGCCTTCTTTCCGTATTTACCCTCATGCCCGGTCTTCTGATGCTGTTCAGTAATCTGATCGATAAGACCAAGCATAAAAACCTGATCCCTCCTATCACTGTTGTAGGAAAGTTTGACGTAAAAACAAGATTCATAGTTCCTCCGTTATTTGTTGCCATTACAGTTGTAGCGTGTATTTTTGCGAACAAGTGTCCTTACTGTTACAGCTATACGGATCTGACCACCGCCAAGCAGAATGAAAGCCAGATTGCCTACCAGAAGATCAAAAATACTTTCGGCACCAACAATATGGTAGCTGTGCTTGTCCCTTCCGGTGATTATGAATCAGAAAGTGCCCTGCTGAAGGATCTTGAAAGCCATACGGAGGTCAAATCAACGACTGGTCTTGCCGGTGTGGAGGCCATGGACGGCTATTACCTGACGGATGCCCTGAATCCACGTGAATTTTCTGAGCTTTCCGGTGTGGAATATGAGGTGGCAAATCTCCTGTATACAGCCTATGCCGTCAATAATAACCAGTATGGCCAGATCATAAACGGGATTGAAAAATACAAGGTTCCACTTTTTGACATGTTCTTCTTTTTAAAGGATCAGATGGAAGAAGGAAATATCACCCTGGAGGGTGATATCCAGGATACCCTGGATGATCTGTTCGATCAGCTTGAAAAGGCAAAGCTTCAGCTGAAAACAGATGACTGGACCAGGCTTGTCGTCTATCTGAACCTTCCGGAGGAAAGCCAGCAAACCTTTGATTTCCTGAAGGTCATCCATCAGGAGGCTGATAAATACTATGATGATGCTTCTGTTTATGTCGTTGGTAACTCCACCAGTGATTATGACCTGTCATCTTCCTTCAGCCAGGATAATATGCTGATCAGCGTATTGTCTGCCCTGTTTGTAATCATTATCCTGCTGTTTACCTTTAACTCGGCAGGATTACCTGTACTTTTGATTCTGGTCATCCAGGGAAGTATCTGGATCAACTTCTCCTTCCCTTATCTCCAGGATTCACCGCTGTACTTCCTGGGCTACCTGATCGTTAACTCCATCCAGATGGGTGCCAATATTGACTATGCGATCGTTATTTCCAGCCATTATAAGGATCTGAAACAGTCCATGCCGCCCAAGGAAGCGATCATCGTTACCCTGAACCAGTCCTTCCCAACCATTTTTACCTCGGGAAGTATTCTGGCTGCTGCCGGTGCCCTGATCGGTGTCATGACGACCAATCCGATCATCGCAGCGATCGGAACCTGCTTAAGCCGTGGTACCATTATTTCCATCATCCTGGTACTTGGCGTCCTGCCACAGATCCTGGTACTTGGTGACTTTATCATTGAAAAGACCAGCTTCGAGCTGAAGAGCAGGATCAATCTCACACCACAGTCCTTTACGGGTGCCACCCGTGTATCCGGTATCATCAGAGGCCAGGTCAACGGTATGGTAGAAGGAAGCTTCAACGGTATTATCCGTGGAAGCATGAACGCCACGATCCTCTCCGGTGAGGCAACCAGCCTGGAGGAAAATCCCTCTGGCGGCACACCGTCTGAAACAGCACCCGGCACAGACGAAAATACTGAGCCCGGCACAAACAAAGATATTGAACATAATGAGAAAGGAAGTGTTTCCCATGAATAATCAGAAGAAAACAGGTAAGTGGATCAGATATGCAACAGCCTTTGTCCTCCTTCTCTGCTTCTGTCTGATTCAGCCAGTATTTGGAACTATTGCAGATGCCAGAGAGATCACTTCAGCGAACCCGGATGTCTCTCCCACTCCCTTTAACGGCGTGGATATCTCTTCAGAATCAGAGGCTTCTGATCTTTCCCTGGAGGATGCCATCCATATTACTTCGCTGAAGGAATTTCAGGATATGGCTGAAAGCTGTGTGATCGATTCCTGGTCAAAGGGAAAAATCTTCGTTCTGGACAATGATCTGGATTTCAGCACTGCCACCTTCACCCCGGTTCCCTCCTTTGGCGGTATTTTCATCGGCAATGGACATACCATCAAGGGCTTTACCAATGATGCAGGAAGTGACAATACCGGCCTCTTCCGTTATCTTCAGGAAAGCGGTGAGATCTATGATCTCCGTGTCAACGGCTCTGCTACAGCTAAGAGCAGCCATGACGGTCTTTCTCTGCTTGTTGGCCATAACAAGGGTATCATCAGCGGATGCCATGCTGCCGGTAATTTAAATGGCGGCGATGATATCGGTATGATTGCCGGCTATAATGATGTCACCGGTATCATCAGTGAATGTCTCTCTGAGGGTGTTGTTTATGGTAATCACCGGATCGGTGCCATCACCGGGACTAACGCCGGCTCTATTCTGAGCTGTGTTAACCGTGCCAGTGTCAATACCACTGTAGAAGAAGGGGATCTCGATATTTCCCTGCTGACTGTTGATGATCTTCTCTCCACTGAAAACGTAACCAGTGTAACGGATATCGGTGGGATTGCCGGAAGTAATACAGGCATCATCCGTGCCAGCGTCAATAATGGTGCTGTCGGATATCAGCACGTTGGCTACAATGTCGGTGGAATTGCCGGAAGCCAGATGGGCTATATCGAGGGTTGTATCAACTACGGTGTGCTTCATGGGCGTAAGGATGTCGGCGGGATTGCCGGGCAGATGGAACCCAGCAGCGAAATGCTTTACAACGAGGATACTCTTGATAAGCTGCATACCGAACTGAATAAGCTGCATGATCTTGTTACAAAGATGAATGATGATGCCAGCGGTACCTCCACAGACCTGAATGCTCAGTTAAATAAGCTGCTTGACGCAGTGGAATCCACCCAGCGGGCTGCTGATGGTATTGCAAATGAAGCCAGCAATGACATGCGCTCCTTTACTTCCGAGCTGACGGATCTGTCATCCCTGCCGACTCCAAAGCCGATCTCATTAGACTTTCTGGATTCCATTCCCACTTTAAGTCCAAGTCCCACTGCGACTCCGGAAGGAACCCCGGATCCGAATGCCACTCCAACTGCGACTCCGACTGCCACACCTACCGCCACACCAACTGCAGCACCTACTGCAACACCTGCTGCAACACCGGTTCAGGGCAACGGTAGAACCCGTGCAGGCAGCATTGGTAACAATGACAGTCTGGAAAGCGAAACAGGCTCCTACACCACGGAAACAACAATGAGCCAGCCCGTACCTGTCACTGTCAGGATGATGGATCCCGGCTCTCCTGCCACAACACCTGCTCCTATAGCAACCCCTACCCCCACTGTGACACCAGAACCTACCAGAAGTCCCCTGGCATGGCCTTCAGGAGTACCAACCATTGATCCTTCTGCACTTCCTCAGATTTCAGACTATAGCTTTGACAAGGATGCAGCAGAAAGTGAACTGAACAAGCTGCAGGATAACGTTTATAACAGTACTTCTTCAGCCCTTGACAGCATGAAGAATACCATCAGTAACCGTACTTCTATTTTCAGCTCCAGGATCGACAGCTGGCATACCGCATTAAGCTCCGGCTTTTCTTCTATTATTTCTGAAAGCCGGACACTGAATAATATGGTAGACAGCAAATCCCAGCTTCTTCTGGATGACTTCCAGGCTATTACAGATGAGCTGAATGTCATTGGCAATATCATCACCACTGCAGATGACGATGTGACAGATCCCGATGAACTTGTGACTGATATCTCTGATGAAGATAAGGAAACTGATATTACTGGCAAGGTTATGAACTGTCAGAATAAGGGGAAGATTTATGGTGACCTGAATGTAGGCGGTATCGCCGGCTCCATGTCACGTGAAAACGATCTGGATCCCGAAGACGATATCACACTTAATACTACATCCATGAATTTCCGCTATCAGCAGCGTATCGTCATCCGGAAATCTGAAAACAAAGGTGTCATCACCGGCAAAAAGGACTGCATCGGTGGTATCGTCGGCAATATGGTGCTTGGCAGCGTCATTTCCTGTATTGGGGACGGCGATGTTACCAGTGAAGGCGGTGATATGGTCGGCGGTATCGCCGGTTTCTCTGATTCCACGATCCGGGAAAGCAGTGCAAAATGTGCCCTCTCCGGTGAAAATCAGATTGGTGGAATTGCCGGAAGCGGCAAGTCCATCAAAAACTGCTACAGCATGATCGAAATCACCGAGGGTACCAATTATCTTGGTTCTATTGCTGGTAAGGCTGATGTCAATGATGATATCAGTGAAAACTACTTTGTTGAAGGCTGTCCTGCCGGTATTGATGGAATCAGCTATGAAGAAAAGGCCCAGCCTCTTCCCTATGGCAGCTTCCTGTGCTTTGATGATCTTCCTGTCATCTACCAGAACATTACACTGACCTTTATGGCAGATGACAGACTGGTTACAACAGTCACCCTCTCCTACGGCGAAAGCTTTGATCCCACAAAGCTCCCCAAGGTTCCGGAAAAGAAGGGTTATGCCGGCAAATGGGAGGATTTCAACACTTCCTCACTCACCTTTGACCAGACGATCAATGCTGTTTACACGGAATACTTAAGCACACTGGCAAGCTCGGAAAAGGATGACAACGGGAAGGCACTGGCTCTGATAGAGGGTACCTTTAAAGAAGGCGACCGCTTCCTTCTGACCGATATCGACGCTTATCCGGAGGATTCCAAAACAAAGGCCGAATGCAAAAAGATCAGCGTCCTGAACGGAACCGGTCCTTTCACAGTCAGGTACCTGATTCCTGATGACATTGAAAATCCGGAAATCGAGATCTACGATAATGGTGCTTTCATTCCGGTTTCCGGTTATATCGATGGCAGCTACTACGTATTCAATGTGGACAAGCAGGAATTTATCTTCGCCTGTCTGGAGCGGCCTGCTTCCCTGCTTCCCGTATTCTGCAGTGTTGCAGCAGGTGTATTGCTGATCCTGCTCATTGTACTTCGTATCATAAAAAGAAAAAAAGCAAGGGCAAAGCAGAGTTAGGATCATCTTCCCTTGAGCAGAGAAAAATATATAGTAAAAAAGCAGAGAATGCACAGTTTCTCTGCTTTTTGTAACTTTTCTTACTATATCAAATATCAACCCTTGGGGATCTGTCCGTCAACATGCAGAATATGATTTATCAGCCACTCTGTGAGGTATTGTAAAATACCCATGATCTGATCATCCTGATCTTCTACATCATCATTATGATGATCCATAAATTCTTCAAGCTTATGTATGAATTCCTGATGCTGGATTTTCTGGGTAAATAATTTCTTGTAATGGATAGATTCCATATACTGCTCTTCATCCGTGAAATGCTTTACTGTATAATCGTGGAGTTGTCTTAATATTGCGTCAATTCTGTCATATTTATCCGGTGTAAACTCATCATGGAGCAGTTCATATGCTTCGTCTGCATATTTAAACAGCTGCTTGTGTTCCTCATCTATCATGTCTATTCCGATATAATATTCCGGCTTCATTTCATACATTAGTCTGTCCTCCTTGTTTCCATAATCCATGAAGATTGCAATATGCATATACCTCTTCTACCTGTTCACCATCGCAGAGGCAAAAATCTGCTGCAGGCTCCTGTCCTGGCTTTAACTGCTTTCTATAAATACCCTGATTGGTATTTAATGTGATCCATTCAATAAAATGCTCTTCGAGCATAGGATGCTTTGTCTCTCCGACAACAACATGAACCTGATTGCCATCCACTGTATATACAGGCACATGCTTCTCGACTGCTGCATCGGTCACTCCGGCTTTTAACTCCTGCATAGCCTCTCCACAGCACATTACAGGCACACCCTTGTCTTTCACTTTTTCGATAATGTTACCGCAGTGATTACATACATAATATTTTACCGTCATTTACCTTACCTCCTTCTTCTCTGCTGTTTTCTAAAATCTGATACCAGCTTCTTACATGAACGCCTTCCTGCATTTTGAGCAGATACCTCTAAATGAAATATCATAATCCAAAAATTCTACTCCATGAGTGTCATGGATCCTTTCCAGCATGGCTGGCAATTCCTCCATATCCACATCTGATACCTCGCCGCATTTTACACACCTGACATGATAGTGGTTTTTCAATGTAAAATCATATCGGTTCGGTCCATCCGGTACTTCAACCTTTCTCAGTGCACCTTCTTCTACCAATATATCAAGGTTTCTATATACAGTCCCCTTTCCAATTGTAGGATATGCTTCCTTAATAGATTCGTACACTTCATTTGCCGTAACATGTCTTTTCATCTCATATACAGCATTTCGTACCAGATCCTTTTGAATGGTATTTCTTCTACTGATCATCAACTCTCCTTATTAGGAATTGTTCTTAATAAGGATTATATAGTGATTTTTCCTTTCTGTCAATAAAGTTATCTCTCTTATATAATTGTTTATTTGCATACATATCAGAATCAGCCTTATCCATTAACATCTGCATTGTATACGTCCTGTCGTCGGCAGATAATGCCCATCCGCACGCATAGTCGACTGGCATCTGGTTTTCATTACTATTTATTCTGTCTTTTTCTTCGCATAAGCATTTTAATATTTCCTCAACCTCCGTTCTGCTTGTATGATATATAACTGCCATAAACTCATCTCCGCCATACCTTCCTACGAAATCCTTTTCCGGGATCACGCTGCGTAAAAGCCTGGCGAAATTCATTATTAACTGGTCTCCCGCCGAATGTCCCATTGTATCATTAACAGTTTTCAGATTATTAAGGTCAAACATTATGCATGCTGTAGGCTCTTTTATTATCTCTTTATTAATAAGGAGCTCCTTACAGGCTCTTTTATTTGGCAGTCCGGTATGGGCATCTGTATATGCCTCCTGCGCTAACAGCTTATTTTTCACTGCCATCTTCATTGCCGCCATCGTCTGTATAATAACCAATATCACCAGACACAGCATATCAAGTGCTGACAGAAGCTCTATGGTACGGATCCTTTCAGCAATCCTTTGTGAGTAATTTTCTGCAGCAAATACAGTTTCATCCGCCATCTTAAAATATATTTCACTCATATTGACAATATCTGTATTTTCGTATCCCACATTTCTTACTGCTTCAATTTCTATTTTTAATTTATCCCAGTAATCACTCTGAATCTGCAATTTTTCCTGATATTCCTTATCGTATAGCCTTACAAGATCATAATGACCATCCTGATATCTTAACCCACTCAGAATATCGTCCAGATAGTTGATCAGCTCTTCATCCTGGTTTCCTGTGATTTCCAGCTTCACTTCACGCTGTGTAGTTCCACGTACCAACCCTGCATAATTTATTACACGCGCTGTCCCCTGCAGCCTGCTGATCTGTATCATCATACAAATAATAAGAACTACCAGTATCAATATAAGACAGCTTTGTACAATACCTATTATATTTTTACTTTTCTTATCTGACTGCACTTCCTGATTTATCATTATAACCTCGCTCACATTTATCTCATTAATCTGTCATCATTATATAATACCCATATGGATAAATCAACAAGTGAGTAATGGTTCCTATTATCATTTTCTCTGCAACATTTTTATATATTTCTTTCCACTACTGGCAGACTACTTTCCAGGCACAACCTGCCATAGCCTACCCGGTCATTTGGATATTCCGCCTCCCCCCGCAGAGGCCTTGCTCCTTTTCTGAGATATGCCTTGACTTTTTCTCCATAGAGGAAGGGATCATTTCCCTGCACGATCCCCCATTCCATCAGAAGAGCAGCGCTCCCTGTCACAAAGGGTGTCGCAAAGGAAGTTCCTGTCACGATTCTGGTCTCCCCATTCAGTCCAAGCGTCTGTACATTGACCCCGGGTGCAGCCAGATCCGGCTTTATGCTGCCGCTTCCTCCTGCGAACAATCCCTTCTGATCCGAAAAGCAACAGCCTCTTCCTGAAAAATCCGCATAGGATTCATATGCCGCATCGTAAGCGCCTACTGTGATCACCTTATAAGCAGTAGATGGAATCGTCAATGTCTTCTCTGGTGAGGAAGAAAAAAACCTGGTCGCAGCTCCTAGCACTACGCTGCACGGCAAATAAAGATCATAGGTTCCTGGATTTCCACCAAGCGCCCTGATCTCTATTGCCCAGACACCACTTTTTACATAAGTATCTTCTTCCGGAATCAGCTCAAGCCAAATTTCCTGATTCACTGAATAGGGCGAAGGTACTCCTATATAGGCAAGTACTCTGGTGCCATCCATCAGAAAGCTCTCCGCCCCTTCCTTCCTGTCATCCAGCTGCCTTTTTTCACCGGATGGTGACATCAGTACGATCTCATAGGGATTACTGTATTCCTTCCAAAGCTGCACGGAAAGGGAAGCCTGATAGGTTCCTACGTTCCACTCTGTTCTCTGTGTTTCTCCCTCTGCGATCCATCCTGCTCTGTGTCCGCCTGCTGCCCCCTCATTTCCGCTTCCGACGCAGATGCTGCACCGGCCGATCTCTGCAACATTATCCAGGAAGCGCTCCAGAAGGGATGTACCATCATGTGCTCCATAGGTATTTCCAAAGCTTACATTAACAGCAACCGGCATCTGCAGTTCAATTGCTTTCCTGACCAGATAAGTCAATGCCCGCATCAGCTCCGTTGTCCTTGGAAAAGATTCCGTACCTGAATTGCCGAGCTTAACGATCAACAGCTCACTCTCTGGTGCTACGCCAGTAAGTGCCCCATCGTAAAGATTGCCTCCCCCTGCTGCGATCGCAGCTACGGCGGTGCCGTGACCGCTTCTGTCATAGCTCGGAACCACCTTCTCCGGCTCACGGCTTCGCAGTGCCTCGTTGATCTGCTCCCGGCTATACTCAACTCCTTTTACAAAACCAGCCGGTGGCTTCTCTTCCATGGATCCGGATTTTTTCGTCTGATCCCACAGATATCGTATTCTTGTTCCTTCCCGGTTCTGAAATTCCACGCTGGTATAGTCAATACCGGAATCAACGATCCCGATCAGCACGCCCCTGCCGGTCAGATAGGGCGGTCTTACTGTAACTCCTGTGATACAGGAAGCCCGCTTTCCCTGCACCGTTTCAAAATAAAGACGTTTCGGCTTTTCCATATATTCCACCTCTTCCAGCTCTGAAAAGGCTTCTATCATGGTTTCCGGCAGCGTTACAATGGCATACCCGGCGATCAGCTCTTCAATCCGGATCTTCTCACTGGCGTACCGGCTTAAGCTTCCATGATACTTCACGATAAGTTCCCATTCCCTCGTTTCCTCATCATAGCCGGCTGAAAGAAATGCTGACCGTTCCCGTTCCTTTTCTGAAACTGCCAGTGACAGACTGAATACATTCTCAAGCTTCTGGTTTTCCATATATTTCCTGTTCGTTTTTCTTATCTTATGCAGGAAGCTCTCAGAAGGAAGCTCGTTGACACAGACTCCTGATATAAACTCTTACGTTTTTCTGCTTTCTTTCACAGGAATTTTATATTAGAATGGAAATATCTTGTTTTATTTGTCAGGAGGCTTCCCATGCAGGAAAGAGTGACAAAGATTCCGCCAGGCGGATATCATGCCAAAAATGAAAACGGTGAAATTGGCTACCCCGTACAATTATTTTCTGTAGATATCCATGATCTTTTTATGCATATGGTGAGATGGCACTGGCACCCGGAAATTGAAATCGTGATGGTCCGTTCCGGTGTAGCTGATTTTTTTGCTGATGACGTATGCGTCCGTCTTCATATGGGACAGGGTGTTCTGATCAACAGAAATGTTATGCACTCCCTGCATCTTTGTGATGAAAATATGCACTGTCTTGCATATTCCCTGAAATTTCATGCTTCTTTTCTGTTTGGATACGGAAATACAACTATGTCAAATAAATACCTGGCACCTGTTTTTTCTTCCCCGTCTCTCCGTTTTGTACCTCTGCTGGACCAGGATGAATGGCACGTCAGCCTGAAACACCTTGCAGACCAGATCATTGAGGAAAACATCACCTGTCAGTATGGTTACGAGCTTACCACAAAGTCCTGCCTCTGCCAGCTTTGGAAAATGCTCACTGACAAAACGGTTCCGGAAGCCGGCCATGCTTCTTCTGTTTCGGTTACCACCTCTCTTGATGAAGTACGCGTAAAGGATATTATTCTTTTTATTGAGGAGCATTACAGGGAATCACTGACACTGGATGATCTGGCAGGTGCTATCCATATCAGCAAAAGCGAATGCTGCCGCTGCTTCAAGCGCACACTGCAGATCACTCCGGTAGAATATCTGATCAAATACAGGATCTTCCAGGCCGCTATCCTTCTGCAGCAGGGACTGCCCGGTATCCAGACGATCTCCGACCTGGCCTTCTATGTTGGTTTTAACAATGCCAGTTACTTTAACAAAGTATTTAAGCAATACCTGAACTGTACACCAAGTGAATACCGCCGCAAGGTCAAAAATAATTCGCTTCTTGATCTGCCAATGCTGAGCCCTCTTCCTTCTGACGCTTCCAGATAACAGTGCTGTCCATATGGGAAAGATCACTGCAGCCTGCTACGGACATGAGACAGCGCAGTTCGTCCTGCATGGAATGCAATATCTCCTTCCTGTCTCCTCCCTGAAGCAGTTTTCTGCAGACTGCATCTGCACCAAGCGCTATCGCAGTAAATACATCCGTCATATCTGCATGATCCATTTCCACCAGGACTGGTATTTCCCCGGCTGTCACCTTCAGGATCTCCGGCAACACTTCCATGGGCGAAATACTCTTTTTCTTCAACCATACCGGTCTTGACAGAATGATCCCCGACACACCGGCTTTCAGGCATTGATAGGCATCCCGCTGACTCAATACCCCTTTTACCAAAAAGGGAATTCCCACCTGTCCGGCAAAGCTTTGCAGGTACTGCAGATCTTCCGCAGTCTTTGGTCCTGCCATACCGCCTGTGGTCTTCAGATAGTTTCCCTTTTCATCAAACATCATATCCAGGGCGATCCCTGCTGCCAGAGCATTTCCTGCTGCCGCCTTTTCCAGCTCTGTCTCGATTTTTTTTCTGTCTTCATAAGGAGGGATGATCGCAATACCTTCTTCCCCGTAAAAGCACACCGGCAATTCCATAGCTTTTCCAAACAGCACTGTTTTCGTATCAGCCTGTCTGCCAGAAATGTATCTTGTTTCTATCTTCATAGGTATTTCCCCCATTTGAACTCTCATATAGATTCATTCTATCACAAAGCCATTTCTTCCTCCATCTGTTTATCCATTCTGTCATAAATCCCCCTGATTTCCTGCAGCTTTTCCTTCATCTTCACAAGCTCCCTCTTTTTTCCGTCAAGGAAATTCATCTGCATCACGATCCGGTTATCCACTGCACTTCCAAGCCGGAACCAGAATGGGATCTGCTTCTGTATACGTTCAAGCCGCTCGAAGCAGTCAGACAAACCAGCAAGAAGCTCCTCCGAGACCATGAGTGCTCTGTCAAAGCCCCCTTTCTCTATCTGCACAAATTGTCTGCCCTCCATCTCTGCTTCCAGATTTCTCCCCTGAAAAAGCCTGAAAAACACACTTCTTCCCTCCTCTGTCAGAAGCAGGCTTTTCAGGATCACCGGTATTCCGGCTCCATAAAAATCTTCCACATCCTTCTTCGTCAGAACCTCCCCATTCTGTCCCCGTTTCTTCTTCCCGGATAATTCCATAAGCTGCATCAGTACCGCTGCTGCCCCATCCCGTTTTTCCTCCGGCATCTTCATAACCTCTGCTGACAATGCTGCTGCACAGGCAAGCAGAAGCCCAGGCTCTGCCACATAGCTGTTCTTACTCCCTGAAAATATCATGCTGGTTTTCTCTCCCTGTTCCTTCCCTGGAGCGGCAAACATGTACTTGATATCATGGTACCCCGCAAAGTTCTCCACTGCTACCGGTGTTTTCACGTAATATGTCTGATCCTCCCTGACAATGGATCTTCCAAGGACATGAATATAGTCATTTTCTCCATAGATTCCTGTGATCTTACTTCGTCTTGCCTCATATTCATGATCACTGTAAGAGCGTTTCCATCTGGCAATTGCCTTTTCCGAAAAGCCCTGCCCATCTATATTGTAGCAGGCAGATACTACTCCGTCATAGCTCGTCGTCATGGTCACATACTGTGCCTTATTGCCTCCTTTGGAATGTCCGGTGACAATCACTCTGTTCCCTTCCTGATAGCCCTCCTTTTCCACCACAGTCTCAAAATATGTCAGCGCCCGTTCCTGCTGCAGTGTTTTTTCCCTGGTCATGCCAAGCCCGTTATCCGGCCATTCTCCATCACCGGTTCCCCGGTATACCACATATACCTCATCGTTTTCCTTCGAAGAAAAAGTACAGGCGCAGGTACCATCATCAAAGCCCATCAGATGGCTCTGGCTGCCGATCACCATTTCACCGACCCTGTCATCTCCGGCAGCCTCTGAAACCACACTGTATTCCCCATAATATCTGCCGCCTTCCTGATACTCCGGAAGCTTCTGCACCTCCTCAAGAATTTCCCGCAGTGTCATGCCATCCTCTGCCTCTTTATAATTCATATACATATAGGTGTTCAGTACCATACTGATCTCTTCTTCCGTCAACATCACACAATGATACCACTTTCCAGTCCGCTTCCCTGCTCCAGGCTGCCACTTTCTGCTTTCTGATATTCTCCGGCCATCTCCTGCAGATCCTGTACATGCTCCTGTACCATCCGGTAAAGTCTGTCCATATCCGGTGAAAGTGCGTCAAACTTGCTTCCATAGGCGGCAGCAGCCTCTCCTTCCCATACTGCTGAAAGCCCCCGGATCAAAGAGAGCATTTCCTCTGAAAGACTGCGGATCTGTCCGCCGATATTATTAAATTCCCCTGATGTCTGAAGCAGATGCTCCGGTGTTACCTTTAAAATTCCTTCCATATCCATTTTCCTCTTTCTTTCTGTTAATAGCTTCTGCTTCCCGCAATTTCTGCATTCCTTGCCTCTGCCTGTTCATATCGTGCTGCGATCTCCAGCAAAGTCTGGACATACCTTGCAATCAGGGTATAAAAAGCCTCCATCTGCTGCTCATCCCTGATAAATGCCTGATGAAAAGCCTCCTTTGCCTGTCCCTCCCACATAGAAGCGAGCGCCTGCTCCTTTTCTGTAAGCTCCTGTTTTCTGCTCCTAAACTGTGCATTCATCTCCTGCAGACTGTCTGCCACACTTCTTAATCTTGCTGCTGTTACCCGTATTACTGCCATACCGTTTTCCTCCCATTTTCTACCAGTATTCTCTGAGCTTTCCAAGCAATACATTACTCTTTTCAGCTTCATATACCTTTTCTGTCATTTCCTTCAGTTCCTGTGAAATTTTCCCGAAGACTATGGCGATCTGCTGTGTATCGTCAAGCAGTTCTCCCTCCTTCCTTCTGTATTTTTCTCCTCCTTCTCCCCTCCAGCTGCTCTGCAGACAGGTAAGGATCTCCTCTCCCTTCCCCTGTATCAGATTTTTTATTTCCTCTGCAATTCCCTGTAGTTCATCCGTTAATTCTCCCATTTCCTGAAAGTGAATGCTAAGTTCCTTCTGCCCCATTCCGATTCTCCTTCTCAGCAGCTTCATATTCTGCTGCTATTTTCTGAAGTCTTTCTGCATAGTCATGCAGACCTTCCATTTCTTCTCTGCAGCACTCTGTTTCCCTCCGGAAATGCTTCTGCAAAGCAGCTCCTCCCCTGCCTGCAAAAAAGTTCTCCAACTCTGCCGCCTTCTGATCCAGCATGTCACAGCACCCTGCCGCAGTCCTCTGCATTCCTTCCAGCTTCTCTGACAATGCCTGAAGCTGTGCGCTGACTACATAAAGCTCCTTTTCCTCAGCCAAACCATCCTCCTGTTTCCTGCTTTACCTGTTCCTCACAAAGCCGCACCCTTTCTTCCGCCTGCGAAAGCAGCTTTCCCACTTCCTGCAGCCGCTCCACCTGATGATATGAGGCTTCCCACCAGATATGTATTTCTCCCATAAATGCTGTGGCTGCATTCCCCTGCCATTTGATGCTTATCCCATCCAGCTCCTGCTGCAGGTGAAACAGAAGATCAAAAAGCATGGTGGACTGCTCATAAATTTCATTCTGAATCCCCTTTAATTTTCCTGCATCAAACAGAAAATCCGTATTCTCCACATTCTTCTCCTTTTCCTACATCCTCTTTTCAGATCAGATATAATATATTTCCATTCCGGACACCCTGCTGCTCCAGTGTCTCATCCTCCCTAAGGATCCGCTCCTGCTCCCACACATAAAAACAATGCTTCTCCGTTTTTCCTGTCAGTTCTTCCTTTTCCCGTATCAGTTCTGCCACCAGCTCTGTCAGATCTGCTACAAGGCTTTCCTCATCCAGTTCAAAATCGTAACGCCGGTTCAACACCGGCACCTGTACCTCTACCAGAATCATCCTTTTCCTCCCTGATTTCCTGTGGTAATCTCACGATCACAGTATGCCCGTCTTTCGTCAGATACCCGGTTCCCGCTCTCTCCTTTTGGTTCAGCCTGCTATATGACAGATCTGGAAAAGAAAGCAGTCTCTGGCTCCCGGCATTTCCTCCAAGGTGGATACCACAGGATGATGCCTTATGCTTCTCATAGAGCCAGCCTGCACAAAGACTCATCTCCTGTCCCGTCTGAAATATACTCAGGATCTGCATTCCTTCAAGGCAGGCCTCTTCCAGTGATCTGCATATATTTTTTCCATCCCGCTCTGCCTCTGTCAGAAGTCTCTGAAAGCCTTCTGGATCAGCAATACAAAGATACTTCCTCCGCTGTCCTTCTCCTGCAAGCCAGTCCCCCAGTTCTGTCACAGTCGAAATACTGTACAATGTCCCTCCTTCTTCCTTTTCAAAAGAAAACATGCCATCTGTCTTAGCCTGTCCCTCAAAAAGTGCCGCGTTTCCCCCGGTTTTCAGCATTCCATAAATCAGACCACAAAGCAACGTCCGTCTGCCGCTTCTGACAGTTCCCGATATTAGGAAGAAATTGCTTTTTCCAGTTGGAAGTGCCACTTTTTCTGCTGTTTTCTGATCGTATCCGATCCATACCATACCTTCCGTAAACACATCACGGTACATTCCTTCGAATGTTGCTTCTTCCGGGATATACGGAAGCTTCTCTCCTTCCCATTTTCCCTGCTGCTCACTGTTTTTTCTCTGACAGAGCTGCCGGATTTCTTCTATCCTGCCATAATCATCCACATTCTTTCTGCTGAGTGCAAACTGTACCTCAAGCACATCTTCCCCTCTCCGGCACAGCCCCCTTCCCTTACAGTTTTCTTTCGGATAAACATCAATATGGTATTTCCGAAGTACCTCTGCATATTGAAGGACATCACTCATCTCCAGGCAGCATGTCGTCTTACACTGATCCTGCAGTCTTCCCTGTATTTCTCCCTTGCCAGCTCCCGCAGCTGTCAGAATCAGATAAATTCCACAGCTGTTTCCTTCCCTTGCCATCTTTTCGATCAGCTCCTGAAACCGGTCACCTGTCAGTTCCCTGAAGCTTCCATAGTCATCAATCAGCAGAAACAGCAATGGCAGAAACTGATCATGGCGCTCTCTGTACTGCCAATAGTTCATCCCGCCCAGTTCCTTTTTTCTTGCCAGGAACAGCTTCTCCGTATGATAGAAGAAACTCTCCATATTTTCTGCATCCTTCAAAACAGCAAGACACCCTGGCATATTCTGAAAGCAGCTGAGAGAAAGGTTATCCATAGATACCAGAAGGAAACAGGTCTCTCCGGATGATTGTCCGGCAAGCTGGTATAATATCGTCTGTAAAAATGTGCTTTTACCGGTAGCTGCCATGCCACACAAAAGCAGATTTCCATCTGTCTCCGGGCGATAGGTAAGTGGGAACTGACACTGATTCTGTGGATCATCCACAAGGCCAAGAACATATTCTGCCGGAAGTCTTTCCCCGGCTTTCCCTTTTCCCTTTCTCCATTCCTGTCCGCTCTCTTTCTTTTCCTCCCTTTGCAAGCTCTGCAATTCCAGAAGATCCACTTTATCCGGGAGCTCCGGCATCCACAGCTGACAACTTCCCATAATCTTTTTTCTCTCTGTCACATTCCTGATATACCGGATCACCGCCTGAAGCTGTGTTTCAGCCGCTTTCCTCTGCCCTTCTCTTTTTCTGATCCGTTTTCCGGTCTCTGTAACCATCATTGCCTGTGCCTGCTTCCTTGCTGTCTCTTCATAGCTCTCTCCTCCATAACCGGTCTGAAACAGTTCAAACACCTCCTGATTTCCTGCCTGGAGATAACATCTGCCACTTCCGGTCAGATATGCTGCCTCAGGTCTTTTCAGCATATCCATACTGTCCTGCCTGTCAGCGACCTTCAGGCAGAGGCGGAACCCGGTATTGCTGAAGATCCGGTCATCCACAGTCCCAGCCGGCTTTTGCGTAGACAACAGCAGATGCACGCCAAGGCTCCTTCCTACCTGGGAAACACTGATGATCTCCTGCATAAATTCCGGCACTTCCTTTTTCAGTTCTGCAAACTCATCCACAACGATCAGAAGATGCGGCAGCGCCTCCTTTACAATCCCATCCCGGTACAGCGCTGCATAATCAGATACATGGCTGACCCCCACCTCTTTTAACAGTCTCTGTCTTCTTCTATTCTCACTTTTCACTGACACCAGTGCCCTGTGGATCTGCCCACCGGAAAGATTGGAGATCAGGCCTGTGCAGTGCGGCAGTTCCTGCAGTTCTCTTCCCATGCCGCCACCCTTATAATCAATAATAAAAAAAGAAAGCTCATCCGGTCTGAAGGACACTGCCAGGGACAGCAGAAATGTCTGCAAAAGTTCGCTTTTCCCTGAGCCTGTGGTTCCTGCCACAAGTCCATGGGGACCATGATATTTTTCATGAATATCCAGATAAATCCTTCTGCCCCTGCTCCCGGCACCTACCGGCGCCTTCAGTCTCTCCAGTACCCGGTACTCCCGATAACGCCTGTCACAGCAAAGGTCCTCTGCTTTCTCCGCATCATACAGTTCCAGGAAGGAAATTCTGTCAGGGATCTCATCCTGTATTCTTCTGCCACTGGTGTTCTGTGACATCTTCCTCATATATCTGCTGATCGTGCCTTGATCATCCTGGTCAAATACAATATTTTCAATCCTTCTTTCCTTCTCCTTCATCCATCGGATTTCCCTGCTTCTGCAATCATTTCTGACAAAGCATCGGCAGGCGGCCGGCAATTCCTCACGCCCTCTGGCCAGGAACCAGACTGCTGTTTCCTCCTCTTCCTTACGGCACAGATTTTCGTAAATATCTTCGCTGCACACCAGTGACGGTTCAAGGATCAGCAGCAGGAAAAATTTCTGTTTTTCCTTTTCTGTCAGAAATCTTCCTATCTCCGGAAGGATTTCTCCTGCCTCCTGCTCATCACCTGCCAGAAACCGCCGTTTCCCGTTTTCCGTCCAGATATGCGGAAGCCATCGGATTCCCGCAGCAAACACCCTGTCCTGCCTTCTTTCTTTTTGATAAAAGCAGGCAATCCTTACCTCTTTTTCATCATGACAGGCAACAAGCTGCAAAAGAGCCTGCCACAGCGTGTCATATCCTCTCTCACCAGTAAACCCAACTACCCTCTCCTTCCGGAAATCAAAGCCTGCCGGAACTGCTGCTATTTTTTGATAGGTCTCTGCCATTTTCTGTGCTCTGTGATAAAGCTCTGCCTGCTTCCGCCCCCTGTCATCATCCAGCTTCACCTGATATGGAGAATCCATGTCTGCGAGTCCAAGCCTCAGAAACGAGTACTGTTCTGCATAAATGCTCCCACCTGCAGACATACTTCCCTCTTCCAGATATTCCCTTCCAGAGGGTGCATTATGAAGCATGGCTCTCCGGTTCTGCTCCATCAGACCCTGCAGATATTCTTCTGTTTCCTGCAGATAAGAAAGATATTCCCTCCGCTTTCGTTTTCTTTCCCTGCTTTCATACCCCTTTCGGTACAGATACCCAAGAAGACCCCACAGTACCGTCATTATGGAAGAAATACCTGTCATCAGCAGTCCTGTCCTGAAAAAGCCTGTACCACTTCCACCTTCTGCCTGAAGGCGTCCGGCAAGCAGTGTCGTAATCAGAATCGGAAGGATCATGGTCATGGAAGGACCAATTGTCAGAAACAACGGCTGCCTGCTTTGTGCCAGTTCTTTCTCGGGCAGTTCCAGCTTAAGCTCCCCACCTGTTACCGTCCACTCCTCCCGGCTCTTCATAACCAGTCCATCTGTTTCCCCAAAATCCCGGTTCCGGAACTGCTCTCTCCTGCCAGTCTCCAGTGCAGGTCTCTCTTCTTCAAATAGGGAAATCCGCAATGTGCCAAAATCAGAAAAACAGAAAAGGAATCCTTTCAGATACAGAATGGAAAGTCCAAGAAGCCGTATCGTTTCCCCACTTTGCAAAATTTCTCTCCCCTTCAGCAGCATTCCTTCCCTGTAAACCCTGCCAGTACATCCAGACTGACTGCCTTCTGCTCCAGAACATATCTCTGCCTGCAATCCCTCCTCTGTCTCCTGCAGTGACAAATGAACCGGCTCTATTCCAGAAAAGCAGCGATATACCATTTCATTATTATAATTTCTGCCAATATGTACACGTTGTCCCCCTGACAGGAAAATCCGTTTTCCAAAGTCCAGGCTTCTTCTCCTCCCATACAGAACCACAAGTACTTCCTCACCTGCTTCTGTCTGCAATATACACGGATTTTCTTCTCCTGCCATTTTCCCGTTCATCTCCAGGACTCCCTCTTCCTTCTGCCTCAGGAAGAGAAAAAAAGACTCTGTCAGGAGAAGCTCCTCTGCCGGTATCTGCAGCGTATAATTTTCCCCCACCGCAAAACAGATCTCCTTCTCTGTAAACGCTTTTCCTGCAGACAGAAAAAGAACCATTCTGCGCCCGGATATGTCTCTCTCCAAGGTATCCATGAAAGCTCACCCCTCTTATTCTCTTAAACCAAATGAATTTCGAGCCTGCTATCGGCTCAGTCTGACAGAAAGCTCCTGTTTCCCTGCTTTCCGTAAATTCTGTCTGTGTTTTGAAATGATTCCCGGTGTTCCATATCTCTCCGGGAATTCAGAATCTTTGAAACTGAATAAAGGATATCAGATGACCGCTGTAAGGTCAATATGATATCCTTTATTTTATAAATGTTTTAGTCCTTATTTAGTTTCTGGTATTTTATTTTTATAATTATACCCTGAAAATACCCATATTTATTAAATTTTTGTTATGACAGTGCTACATCCAGCACCATCATAATGAGAAATCCAACCATGACACCAACAGTTCCCAGATTGGAATGTTCTCCCTGATTGGCCTCCGGGATCAGCTCTTCCACGACCACGTAGATCATGGCACCCGCCGCAAATCCCAGAAACCATGGCATGTATGGTGTGATCACCCCTGCGATCATCGTGATCCCGACACCAAAGATCAGTTCCACAAGTCCTGACAGACTGCCATACAGAAAAGCCTTTCCCTTACTCATGCCTTCCTGACGGAGGGGCAGGGAAATTGCTGCTCCTTCCGGGAAGTTCTGGATGCCGATTCCCACAGCCAGGGCAAAAGCCGCTGCATACAGGGATGCATCCTCCGGATGCTGCGCTGCCAGGGCAAAGGCAAGACCTACCGCCATTCCTTCCGGTATGTTATGCAGGGTCACTGCCAAGATCAGCAGCGTTGTCCTTCTGAAGGAGGAGGGAACACCCTCTGCCTTACTTTCCCCCAGATGGAGATGCGGCATCATCATGTCAAGCAGCATCAGAAAAATACCGCCAAGTGCAAAGCCCCCTGCTGCCGGAACAAAGGCAAACCTTCCCATACCGGATGCCTGATCAATAGACGGGATCAGTAATGACCAGACAGAAGCAGCGATCATAACTCCTGCCGCAAACCCCAGAAATGCTCTCTGCAGATTTTTTCCCATATCATTTTTTAATATGAATACAACACTGGCGCCAAAAGCGGTCATCAAAAAGGTAAAACCGGTTCCCATGAACGCCCATACAATTCCCTGATTCATGTTTTTCCTCTTTTCTTAATTATATATATGATGTTCGGAACAAAGATGTCACAAAACTGCCTGTATACAGGGCACAGTGTCTGACCTCTGTCCTCCATTTCATCATATCATTTTATGACAGCCTGCCACAACTGACGACAGCCTGCACAGTTAGTCAAAATTTCTCATTTACAATCCAAAACCTTCTGAAATCATTTTATGTAATTCAAAAAGTCTGACACTGTCAGTTAATTAGACAAAAACAGCCCGCCTGCATTTGCAGACGGGCCATTCTTTTCTCTTATCTGTCAGATGATTACTTCATCTGCTCTTCCTGCTTCTTGATCATTCTACGAACCATCTCGCCACCGATAGAACCGGCTTCCTTAGAGGTTAAGTCACCATTGTAACCTTCCTTTAAGCTCACACCAAGTTCAGAGGCAACCTCAGTCTTAAAACGATCCATAGCAGCTTTTGCTTCAGGAACTTCTACTTTATTAGAAGATTTGCTTGCCATATTCTTTACCTCCATAATTTTTCCGCCTTTCGGCTATCTATTCTTCAAGATAAGCTCTTACGCTGCTTATCCTGAAGTTTTCTTCATTCAAAGCCTTTCGTATCACTTATCTTGTTCATAGTATCTACGCTGCTGAAAAAAATATGTTGGTAAGTTTTGCCTTAAAAATCCCGGAGTCTTTCTTCCTCTTCATCCGGATTTTTTTCTATTTTTTTAACAATAAGATAATAACCGGCATTCTTGTTGATCTCCACATAAACCCGGTCTCCGGCCTTATGCTTCAGCAGAGCCTTCCCTATGGGCGATTCCACGCTCACAAGTCCGTTCAGGGAATCACCCCGCATGGTCGTCACAAGCTTATAGGTTTCTTCACTGCCGTCATCTTCAAACTGTACCGTAACTCTGGTATTGACTCCGATCTCATCCTCTCCGGAATCATCCGGTATGATCTCGGCTGTTTTGATCATTCTCTCCAGGAAACGGATTCTGCTCTCATTTTTGTTTTTTTCTTTCTTTGCTGCATAATACTCAAAGTTTTCACTCAGGTCACCCTGCGCTCTTGCTTCCTTGACAGCCTCCAGAAGTTTTGGCCTGACATTCAGCTTTCTGTCCTCTATCTCTGCCTCCATGGCCTGAATGTCCTTTTCTGTTAACTGATTATACATTTCCCCTCATCTCCGATTCGTTTCCATTTTACCAGGCTGCATCTGACCAATACTCATACCGCCGGCTTCAAGCTGTACAGTCACCAGCTTCTTGCACAGATACTGGATCAGATCCTTTCTGGTAATAATACCGATAAAACGCTTTCTGTCATCAATCACCGGCACAAAATTCTGATTCATTGCCTTATTCAGCAGATCTTCCATGTTTACATCCACATCCACCGGTTCATTATCCCATTTTCTTTTGATGCTCATAATAGAAATATCTTCCGATTCCTTTACAGAAAGATTTTTCTGCTCCTTAATGCACCAGAGCAGATCTCCCTCTGTCAGTGTTCCCACATACTGTCCGTCTTCACTGATGATAGGCACTGCGGAATACCCATAATGCTCCATCTTTTCCAGTGCCTGACGCAGGGAATCTGTGTCGTGGATATATGCCACCTCATTTTTGGGTGTCAGAAAAAATAAAATATTCATATTGTATTATCCCCAATTATCTATCTCTTCTGTTTTTACAGCTGGTATACAACCTTCTGTGCCATCTCATCAGCTGCCTGCTCTCCCTTGAGCTTCTCTATGATCGCAAGTCCGAAGGCAATGGCACAGCCCATTCCTCTTGCAGTAATGATGTTTCCGTCTGTGACAGCCTTGTCTGCGACCCACTCGGCTCCGGTCAGTTCTCCTTCCATTCCCGGATAAACAGTAGCCTTTCTACCCTGCAGATGTCCTCTGTGTCCAAGAATAGAGGGTGCTGCACAGATCGCACAGACCAGCTTTCCGTCCTTCATAAAAGCATCTACCTGCTTCATCAGCTCCTCACAGTGCTCCAGATTCTTCGTTCCCGGCATACCGCCCGGAAGCACGATTCCATCGAATGCGCCGAAATCTGCTTCAGAAAGCACCTGATCCATTCCAACTGCAATTCCATGAGATCCTTTCACTGTCTTTTCTGCTGTAATGGAAACCATATCCACCCGGATATCTGCCCTTCTAAGCAGATCCACTACCGTAAGTGCCTCGATCTCTTCGTAACCCTCTGCAAAAAATACCCCTATACGGTTCATACTCTTCAACCTTCTTTTCTATGTAATCATTCTGTCAGACCAGCACTCCGGAAATTTATATTCCTTCCTTTCCGTGCACTGACTACTGTAATATTATAACATTGTTGCGTTTTGTTTCCAATAAATGAATTGTGAATGTTTTATGAAGGTTTTCTAAAGCAAAAACCTGCAGATCTCCTTAAGCCGGCAAAGGCTACGGAAATCTGCAGGTTCTCAACGTCAGGGATACTTATAGTAGTTTAGGAAGAAGGTACAAGGATGTCAGTGTCAGATGAAAATGCACTTTTAAAAATGATCATAGAGACGCAGGCATCCCGTATCCAGGAACAGGAGGCAACCATAAAGGAGTTACGCCAGATGGTTGACGAACTGCGAAGCCTAAAGGCGAATCTTGAAGAAACTCTGGAAGAACTCCGCCGTCAGTTCTTTGGTGTCAGGAGTGAGAAAACTCCCCGTGAAGAAAAGTCTTCCTCTGAAGCGAAAAAAACAGTTACCGTAAGGGAGCACACCAGAGAACGTAAGCCAAGCAACGCTTTTATAGGTGAAGCCCCAAGCCTCGATCAACCGGAGCGCCTCCGGGAGCTGCGGGAAAGTGGTCCATAAAAAGAGTGCGCTGTCCGGGGCTGCAAGATCAGCCACAGGCAACGCACATAACTCCTCAATGCTCATAGTGGGATAATGATTTTCCGCCGCGCCCTGTACTTTCTTAGCCGAGTAGCGCCAAGGGGGATCGGCGTAAATGATAGAATACTTTTTTATTTTTTCACGCTTCTTTTGCACATGAAAAAACCGCCTGTATTTCTACAAGCGGTTCAATGGTTTGTCATTTATTCATCTGTTGTACTGTCTCCGAACAAAATCCGCATATAATCGCAGCGGGCATAGAGAATACGGTCAATAAAAACTTCGCTGCCGTAAGCACGGTAGAAGCTAATGTAATTGCCGCTTACAATAAAGCGATAATCGCTCTCTATATCCGCAATCGAAGATAGCGGAGCTCCAGCCTGCGCATGGTTCTGTAAAATGCGGAGACTCTTTGTAATTCGACTTACGGTTGCCAATGCTGCGGATGGGTTTAGTAACTCTTCCTCAATATAGGCTTTGATTTCTAAAAGATCATTCTGGGCTTCTTCGGATAAATGCAAATTATTCATTGACAATCCCGAGGTTCTTCTCCACAGCTTCCAATGTCAGCCAGCCTTTCTCTTCACCAGATTTTCGGCCTTTCGCAAGTTCATTCATCAGCCGGAGGGTTGCCTGTGTCTTTTCAAAGTCCTGCATATCGAGAATTGCATATCTGCCGCGCCCGTTCTTTGTCAGAAAAACCGGAGCACCAACAGCCACATCATGCAGCACATCGCTGTAATTTCGCAGATCGGAAATGGGTTTGATATTTGGCATATTGCTCAACTCCTTTCACCCATAGTATATCCCAATCTGCTGTAAAATTCAACAGCAGTTTTTACAACACACGAATTTTATTGATTTCCAATTTGCTAAATTTCATTGCGGGCTGCACGGATGCGCTCACTGGCAGCGGCATAAAAGGCCGGGGCCGTTTCAAAGCATACAAAGTGGCGTTCTGTGTTGATGGCCGCAATCGCGGTTGTGCCGGAGCCCGCGCAAATGTCCGCGACCAGTTCTCCGGGGCGGGTGTAGGTGCGGATCAGGTACTCGCAGAGCTCCACGGGCTTCTGTGTAGGATGGATACCGCCGGACACCGTAGGCACAAAAAGCACATTCCCGGGATAGCGGCGGCCATTTACGATCCTCCTTTTCGTTAAAGTTGCACAAATTTGAACGCTAAAATTTTGTAGTTATTTTTGTGCCTCCTTTCTGTCTATCCATGCAAAAAAGCCGCCCGTTTTTACCAAATCGGAATTCAGTGAATTGATTCTTCCTCCCGATTCCTGTATACTGACTGTAAGAAGCCACAGCATGGAAATCCTTTTCAGCTGGGTTTACTTTCATGGCTGCGTGTCAAAAATTTCAGGAGTGTACTATTTTATGGAAATCGAACGCAAATTTACGATCAAAGAACTGCCGGCGGATCTTGACAACCACACCTGTCTTCTCATTGAGCAGGCTTACCTGAATACCGATCCGGTCATCCGGATCCGCCGTCAGGATGATGACTATTATCTTACTTACAAAGGAAAAGGCCTCATGGCAAGAGAAGAATACAATCTTCCCCTGACCAGAGAGGCCTATGAGCATCTGCTTCCCAAAGCAGATGGCAATATCATTACCAAAAAGCGTTATCTGTTTCCCATTTCAGAGCCATCCTTCCGGAAAGGATATCAGCCTGAAAGTACACCATCCCTTACCATAGAGCTGGATGTATTTGAAGCACCTTTTGCACCACTTATCATTGCAGAGGTGGAGTTTCCTGATGAGGAAATGGCAGATGCTTTTCTGCCGCCGGACTGGTTCCTTGCTGATGTCACCCTGGATAAGCGTTACCACAACTCCAATTTATCGCGGATGCAGGATCTGTCTTCTCTCTTTCTATCGCCTTCATAAACAGACTCTTTTCTCCCACCGGTCAGACTATTTCCACCATTTCCGGATTGGTCTTATAAAACATGGCACGTGAAAGTCTGCTCTTTTCCAGATATCCATTCTTTTCCAGATTACCCAGTACATTTTTCCGAAGGTAGGTGGAATCACTGACTTTCAAATATTCTGCTATTTCCGATACTTTACGAGCCTGATGATAACAGAAGGATAAAACCTTTTCATCCATTTCTGTTCCGCCAGGAACCGGTGCAAATGTCAGCACCGGTACTTTACTGTCTTCTACTCCATTTTCATAAGTAAGATCCGGCAATACTAATGTAAAATGATCCGAAGAAGAATAAATATATGGTTTATGTGCTTCATCTGCCTCTTTATACTCTTCAATAATTTTATCAAATCCTGTACCGGCAGCCTCCATTACATTACAGGCAACTAGAATACTGGAAATCAATTCATTTCTTCGCTTTGAAATAATTCCGGACAGATCATAAGTCTTTCCCAGCTTTTCTCCCCTGTAAAAACCTCCAGGCGAAGATATCTCCAGACGATCCTTAAACATATCTACCTGAATCTGCGTTCCATCCAGATAGTAGTCACGATGAGCCACCGCATTAATTACTCCTTCGAATAAGGCTCGCTGCGGATAAGAGTCAATATTTTTTCTTACATTATCCAGCTTTATCATGGAATGATTCATTCTTTGATTTACAAAGTCCATCATATATTGAATGGTAGCAATCACATTTCCCTGAAAACGATTAATGGTTATGATTCGTTCACTTCCTTTATTAAAGCCTGCGAAAACCGAACACTGAACTCCCGTTTTGGACCCCGGATAATCATCTTTAAACAATACCGCTCCATTTAACAGAAAACCTTCCTCATTATAAAATCCAATGGATTTCAGGAATTTTTCTTTCAGCTCTTTTCCATTATTGTGCTCCTGATAAAACGTCTGTAAAACAGAAAACTGCTCCGGCTCATATGGAATATCAGAAACAAGAAGATCATACTGTGTATTCCTGCTTTTTATACTCATTTCAATAATTTCTTCATAAGTTGCCCCATTGGTAAAGCCATCTCTCCGCATAAAAATAGATGGAATATTTTTATATTTTAAAATAATTGGTTTGACCACGGACTCCGGAATTGATACATGAATAATAAACCGTTCTCCACTTTTTGCTTCATATCGAACAAATGAAATCTTCATTTGCGGTCTGGGAGTCAGATGCTCATTCACCTGATTATTAAAATAATTACGTTCATTATCAGCATCTTTTCGATCAAATCCTATCAACTTATTTGTCTTATCTTCCACTCCGATATAAAAATCGCCGCCAGTTGCATTTGCAAATCCAGCAATACTTTTCAGCCAGCCTACAACATCCTCCCGGTTGAGGACACTCTTACATTCAAATTTATCATTTTCTAACTGTACATTTTCCACAATCTCTTCCAGATACATCTGCTTACCTCCTGCTTCTGTTACTTCAAGATTACTTCAAGATTACTTCAAAGTCAACTTCAAAGTCACTTCAAACATACTTCATTTTACTTTGAAGTATGCCACATGTACAGTTTTTCTAAACCTTCAAAATACAATGAAGCTTGACATTCGCAGGTATTTTTACTGAATGATACCTTGTAATAAAAGAGCTGCCGCACCCTCGTACGACAGCTCCGCTTTATCTTTGATTCTCAGAAACAATTTTTATTCCTGTGCCATCATCCTGACTCTGGCAAGTGCCTTCTTCACAGGTGGAAGGGAAATTACGATCAGTGTGATCACAGCTTCTGCCAGGATATAGGAATAATTATAAACGATCGGGTAAATGGCTGCCAGCGACTTCGGGAAATTATCCGGCATATAATCCATCCAGTATAAGTAGCCGCCAATTGTATGGAACAGGCCTCTTACCAGAATCGCCAAAATATATCCCTTTATCAGTCCATTCTTTTTCTGGTAAAAGAATCCGGACAGCCCAAGCGCTGCGAAGGCAAAAATGTAATCCATACATGCCTGCATGGGCGAAAGGATATAGCTGCCTCCATCCTGTGCAAATTCCAGGAAACCATAGGCAAAGCCGGACATAAGTCCCACCTCAGGACCATACCAGTAACCGATCAGTACTACAAAAAGCATGGAACAGAGAGTAACAGATCCTCCAAAGGGCATGGAAAACACTTTAATATAGGAAGTGGCAAATCCAAGCGCCAGTGCTGCTGCACAGAACACGATCTGTCTGGCTGAAAAGCCCTTTTTCTCTTTCTTCTCGTGTTCTCCTTCAACTGGCCTTTTCCTGAGGAATGCAGAAAGAACGATCAGCAGAACGATCAGAACTCCTATACAGATTGTTCCTGTCTGAGTCAGGGAAAAATACCCATCCTCAGTGTTAATAAAGTTTGACATAAAAAAACCTCCTTGTAAAAATGGTCACAGGAGGGGCTTTCAACTGCTTCCCTACGCCGGTATTATCCGGTTCAGGTGATGAGGGTTAGAATCAGACTTCCGATTCAATCTCAGCGTTAGCTCCCCTAGCGATAACAATACAATAAATCACATCATTCTGTTTGTCAATTCCTTATACCTGTAAAATGATCACACCGAAAATGATCACATCACAGGAAAAAGCAGTCAAGGGGGAGTTGACTGCTTTTCCAATACTGAGAGATATAAATGATGGCGGGGTGAAAGCCCCGGTATCGCAACTTAAAGTATGATATTCACCTGTTCCTTATTCATCCATTTCTGGATATTCTCAAATACAATTTCTGCCCTGATCTCCATGGATTCGTCTGATGCAAAAGCAATATGGGGTGTAACAATTGTATTAATGCTGTGTAAAAGAGGATGATCCATGGGAAGAGGCGGCTCCATTTCAAACACATCTACCCCGGCACCTCTCAGATAACCACTGTTCAGGGCATCTGCCAGTGCCTTTGAATCCACAATAGGTCCTCTTGCCGCATTGATCAGAATCGCTCCCTTTTTCATCTGTGCAATTCTGTCCTGATTGATCAGATTTCTGGAATCCTCTGTTAAAGGACAGTGCAGTGTCACAATATCTGATTTTGAAAGCACCTCTTCCAGGGTACCATAATGTAAATATTCCGGTGCATTCTTCTTCGGGAACAGATCATAGGCTGCTATCTCACATCCGAACAGATGGCAAAGCTCTGCAACCCTGGAACCGATTGCTCCGGTTCCTACCACACCTACTGTTTTTCCTTTAAGTTCTCTTCCTACCAGTCCATCCTTGGTCATTCCCTTTCTGCAGCGTTCCTCTACCTGCGGTACATTTCTCAGGAGAGAAAGCATCATGCCAAGTACAAGCTCTGCCACAGATTCATTTGAATATCCGGAAGCATTGCTGACAGCGATCCCTTTTTCTTTAGCTGCCTGCAGATCCACATGATCCACTCCGGTAAATGCTACATCAATAAATTTCAGGTTCGGACAGGCAGAAATTACCTTACCGCTTAATGGCATATTGGCAATCATAACGATATCTGCATCCCCGATCTCCTGTATCTGTACTTCGGGATCATCATTTCTTTCATAACACTGAAAGCTATGTCCCTCCTGCACGAGCATATCTGTATATTTCTTCATGCATTCCTTTGAAACTGACAACGATTCTAATAAAACAATCTTCATTCTGCTATCTCCTCTTATATTTCTGCCCCCAGTCTTCTGGATATCTTTTTTGAAATTTCCAGCAGATAGGGAACCTTTTCCTGAATATTTTCAAGTGTCATTCTAGTCGTCGGTCCGCTGACACTGAGTCCGGCTATGATCTCGCCTGTATAATTTCTGATCGGGACAGCCACACAGCGCATTCCCATTTCACATTCCTCATCATCTATAGAATAACCACACTCTCTGGCTGTTTCCCTTTTATTAAAAATCTCTTCCATGGTTGTACATGTATTTTCAGTATATTTAACAGGCTTATTTTTCTCGTAATAATCGCACAATTTCTCCCATGGATGATTCAGCATGAAAAGCTTTCCAACACCTGTGCAGTATAAAGGCGCTACTTTTCCGATTCTCTGCGTTGTGCATAAAGCCTGCCGCTCACACTGTATCACCTCAAGATACACAACTGACATATTTTCTTCTTCAGACAGATTGACTGTCTCTCCGAAATACCGTGATACCTCTTTCATAAAGGGCAGGCAGATATTCCTGATACTGGTATGTATTTTAATATTATTCGCTATTCCACACAGCTTGTACGTCAGCGAATATCTGCCCGTATCATCCTGAACCACATATCCTTTATTTTCAAGAGCCATCAAAAAGCGCAATGTTGTACTGACATTCATAGATGCCTGACTGGCTAAGCTCTGCAGCTTTACCGGCTCCGACCATGTAGATAATAATTCGATCAATGTCAGTAATTTTTCAGATGACTGATTTGCCTCTGTCACTTTTCTGGCTGGTTTAATATTGGTCAAATTGTTTCCCTCATCATAAAAAAGACTCTACATCCCTGCGGATCCTTTCAGCATCTTCTTCTGTCAAAGCAATCTCTGCTCCCTTGATATTGCTTTCAAGATGCGTGATCTTTCTGGCTCCACAAAGAATGTTTACTCCTGGCTGCTTTAAGATCCATGCTATTGCCAGATGCTCCAGCTGACAGTTATACTTTTCACAGAGATCCATCCACGAATCAAACATCTGAAGCATCCTCTCATGACACTCCTTCTTTCCCCATGGCTTATTGACAAATCTCTTCTGATCCGGTGTATCCCGCTTCTGCCGGAACTGCTCTGTCAGCACACCCTGCTCCAGGGGAGAATAAGCCTGTAACAGGATTTTTCTTTCCTGACATACCGGTAACAGCGTTTCCTCCACCTTTCTGTCTAAAAGGCTGTATTTTTCCTGAATGATCTCAATATCTGCATAAGTACAGTATTCATTCAGGACCTCCGGATTCATATTTGAAGCTCCAATTGCACGGATTTTTCCTTCCTTTTTCATCCGGTTCAGTTCATCCATCGTTTCCTCTACAGGAACAGCGTATGTTCCAAATACCGGATAATGCACATAGTAAATATCAATATACTCTGTTTTTAACCGTTTCAGGCTATTCTCCAGATCTTTTCTGATGCTTTTTGCTGACAGATTTCTTACAATCCTGTGTCCGTCTCTTTCCACATGCAGCTGTCCTATATTTCCCTCATCCCAGCTCAGTCCGCATTTGGTTGAAAGGATAACCTTATCCCTGATCCCCTTCAAAGCCTCTCCAAGAATCTCTTCACTTTTTCCCATTCCGTAGGCAGGAGCAGTATCAATCTGTACTATCCCCATTTCCACAGCTCTCCGTGCTGTATCAATTGCCTGCATTTCATCTGTCTTTCCCCAGATCGCATCACCACCAAAGGCCCATGTTCCAAGAGACATGACAGGTATTATAATTCCACTTTTATTCAGCTTCAACTGTCTCATATATCCTGTTCTCCTTATCATTCCTTTACGCCGCTTAACATAACACTCTGTACGATATATTTCTGTAAAAACAGGTACACGATCATAAGCGGTATTGCACCAAGCACGGAAACTGCCAGTCTGGGTCCCAGATATCTTGCGGTTTCTGAAGCATTAAACATAGCAAGACCAACGGATATGACCTGTTTTTTAGGATTTGAAACAACAACTAACGGCCAAAGGAAATTATTCCACTGGTTCACAACCTGGAAAATAACCAGCGTTGCGATGACCGGTCCGCATAAAGGAAGAATGATCTTTAAAAAGATATACCATTCTCCCGCACCGTCAATGGATGCTGATTCCCTCAGGGAATCCGGTATACTGTCGATAAACTGTCTTGCCAGAAAGATCCCATATGCCCATGCAAAGGAACCTAAGATCAGCGGCCACCATGTATCCAGCATATTCCAATCACGATACTGTAAAAAAAGAGGAATCATACGCACTTCAAACGGGATCATCATGACCGCCAGAACCATGAGGAACAGAATTCCCTTACAAGGAAATTTCCCCTTGGAAAAAGCATAACCGCAAGCCATTGCAGTAAAAACAGATATCGCTGTGTTGATCAGTGTCAGCAAAAATGTATTGATATAATAACGGGCAATTGGAATTGCCTCCAATGCATACTTATAATTAAAGACAGAAAATTCCTTAGGAATAAACCGGGGTGGATTGGGTACCACGTCTATGGTCGTTGCATCAAAGCTCATGGAAATTGCCCAAAAAATCGGAATCAGTACGATTACCAGTGCCGCTCCCAATATCGTTATTAAAACAGCCTGACTAAATATCTTTTTCTTCTTCATACGCAAGCACCCCTAAATCGTTTTCGTTACCTTTAAGTTAATCGCAGTAACCGTAAATACAATAATAAATAAGATAACCGCTCCGGCACAGGACAATCCATAGCTCGGATTTTCAAAGCTGTACTGATATATATACATCAATATCGTCTGTAAGGATCCTGCCGGCTTACCGGATGACGAATTTCCTGACAAAATATACAAATCGGTAAATCTGCTGAAGCCGCTGATAATACCTGTTATAAACAGAAAGATGAAATTATTACGCATAAGTGGTATCGTAATATACCGCCATCTCCGGAAGCTGCCTGCACCATCCATCATTGCAGCCTCATACAGCTCAGTAGGGATAGACTGAAGCCCTGCCAGACAGATCAGCATGTTATAACCAAGTGTAGTCCATATCTGGATAATGCTTGCCCCTACCTTGGTCAGAGAAGGATCTGATAACCAGCCAATCTCTATTTTTTTACCAAGGATATTAGAAAGCGCCAGATTGATCAGTCCGTTGTCTACCTGTAATATGTACTGGAAGATCAGCACGATGCTGACTCCTGTTATAATATTAGGCATATAGAATCCAAGCCGGAATACCGTTTGTGCCTTTTTATTCCTTACCCCGTTTGCACCACAGGCAATCACAAATCCCAAAGGGATTGCCAGTAATGACATCAATGCCAGAATCAATGTATTCAGTATCGATTTTCGAAAGCCGCTGCTCTCCAGCAGCACCTTATAATTTTGGAAACCCACATTACTCTGTATTTCCCCGATCACATTTACATCGTGAAAGCTGTAATTCACAGCCTTGATCGTTGGGATATAAGTCAGAATCAGAAGGCAGATAAATGTCGGTAACAGAAAAGTCAGCCAGATCAGATTCTTTTTCCATTTATAAACATTTTTTCCAAAATTCCGAGATCCAATTTTTTTATTCATCCAATCTCTCCCTTTCTGTCTGGGATGTGCGGGCTTTCACACACGGTGAAAGCCCTGCTCCATTTTTGTTTCTTTATTGATAGGATGCCGCCTGTTCCTCATAAGCAGCCTGAATATTTTCAGCAGCCTGCTCTGGTGTCAGATCACCTGCAAACATCGCAGACAGTCCATTTGCCTTGAATGAATTGGAACTTCCAAGGAATGCATCATCATAATCACTTGCAAAAATAGTGAAGTTATCGGGTGTTGCTGCCAGTGTATTGAAGAATACATCTGCAAAAGGAATATTTTCAGCTGATAACCGCTCAATAGCCTCCTTGTTATTCGGGATCTTACCGCTTTCCCAACACCAGTCTGCAATGTCCTGATTTGTTGCCATCCATTTGATGAATTCCCAGCATGCTTCCTTATTCTGTGCATTCTTTGCAATTGCCATATTCCAGTCACCGGTAAAGTTTGCCCAGCCCTCACGTCCATTTTCCAGTACCGGGGAATATGCATAGCCATAACGGTCTGTCAGACCAAGACTTTCTGTTTTCTGGTAATTGGATACCAGGTTCTGTGAATACCACATAGCAATATTATTATTTTCTGTTCCAAAGTTTTCTGCTCCACGTCCTTCCAGGAAGCCCTTAGGACATGTCTTTGCCAGTTCATTTACGAATTCGAAGCCCTTCAGTGCTTCGGGAGAGGTATAGTTCACCTTCGTATCCATCTGCTTGTCTGCATATTCAATTACCTTAGTATCCTTTGAAAAATAGTAGCCGATCAGGGAACGTCCTATCCAGTCACTGCTTGCACCGTCAATATAATAGCCATATGTCTGCTCACCAGTCACCGGATCTGTACCTGTCATTTTCTTTGCCGCATCAAGCACATCTTCCCATGTCCATGTCTCATCAGGATAGTCAAGTCCATAATCATCAAAGATCTTCTTATCATACATAATAGATGTTGCTGCCGCTGTGATCGGGATACCGGTAGGAACCAATTTTGTGTAATTGGACTTATCTGCTCTTCTGTAGGAATATTTCAGTAAAAGTCCATCCAGGAACTCTCCGTCCTTTTCCGCATAAGGTGTCAGATCTTCTACTATATCCACAATACTTGCACCATGTACAACAACGTCAACCTGGTTTGCTGCCGCTACTGTTGTCAGCTTTGCCTGCCAGCTGTCCCACGGAATACCTGTCAGCTGCAGCTCTACATTAGGATGCTCTGCCTCATATAACTCCTTGATCACATAGTAACCTCTGACTGTCTGCTTGGTAACAGGATTTGTTGTATCATTTTCATTTTCCATAGGTCCGACAACACGGATAACTATCTTCTCTCCTGAATCGGATGCTGCTGTGTCTGTACCTGCCTGCTGCTCAGCTGTGTCTGCTGCTGTGTCTGCTGCTGTGTCTGCTGCTGCTGCGCTTCCTCCATCCTGTGTACCCTTACTGCTGCCGCACCCTGCAAGCAGCATTACTGCTGCAAGTGACAAAGCCGCTACTGCTTTCATTTTTCTCTTCATAACCATACCTCCTTTGATTGTGTGACAGTTCATGTAGACTGTCGTTTTATTTATTTTCTTTTAAGCTTCACATGTGTACTGCCTAACGGTGGTACCTCCACCTTTATCGTGTGTAATGTTGTGTCAAAATGGATATACCCGCCCGGTGTATATCGTTGAATTGCATAATCATCATGAAAACAGATATCGTCTTCCACGTATAATACCGGCTTTCCATAAAACATATTTCCCATATTGCCAAGCCCGATATGCAGCGTGCCATCCTCATGTATCTCATACTGATAAATCTGTCCTTCCGACGCATGGGCAATATTTCCACATACCCTGTTCATTAAATGTGCATTCAATCTATCTACATCATCCGGTAATTCTTCCGCAAAGCTCCTCATTGTGAATTTAAAATTCCATCTTGCCAGGGTCTTTGGCCATTCATAGGAACGGCTTACATACATTCGTAATCCTGTATTCTCCCCTGTTTCCCTTATCGTTGTACCTGCATAAATCCCAGCTTCTGTTTGAAGCCCTATCAGTACCTGTGCATCTACTGCCTGGAACAGTGCCTTGTCTTCCATTCTGCTTCTGGTGTTATAAACCGGCTTTACAGAAACAACCTGTTCTACAAACTTACCATCCTTTACACAGGCCAGTGCATCGCAGTCAATGCCCTTCCAATATTTCTCTATTGCTTTCTGATCCAGACAGAGACAGTCAGCTTCCTTCGCTTCCGCTCTTTTCAGTCCCAGCTCACGGATCAGATATTCATTATCGGTATTTCCGATCACAACGATCCCGGCTCCCTGCCTGTTCTTCTCAAGAAGTGCCTCAACCTCTTCGTTGGTGATTCCCATAGGATTGACAAGAACGTATCCGTCTGCATTACTTTTCTTCAGATTCTTACTGTTAACAGCACAGTGGATCGATGCACCTGCCATAATGGCTCTTAATCCCGGAGCTGTCAGCTCCCACCGTTCTCCCCTGTCCAAATGATACTGATACACTGCATCTGAAAATACAAGCACAGGTCCGTTTGTTTTCAGAATGGGTTCTTCGAATCCTATATCCCATCTGTCCTTCAGGAATTTCCAGTCCTGCTTCTCCAGGTCTGTTCCAAAAATAAACTGTAGTCCCTCTGTTGCGCGGATATAATTTCCTTCCTCATTGATAAAGGTTGTACTTGGCAGTGATAATGACTGTCTCTCCAGCGCATTTGGCATATCCTTAACTGCAATCCAGTGCTCCGGTGCATTGCAGGTGGCAATTGCCCAGTACAGATGCAGATCCGGTGCATATGCCCTGCTTGTCACAAAGCTGACAATTTCACCAGCTTCCCATACATACAGCCACTCACCGCCTCTGTGTCCCCAGTTTTCCTCTCTTGCCTGGATGCAGACTGCACCCACACCGCTTTCGGACAACAGCTTATAATCCACACCGTAGTCATAAATTGCATCTACAGCTCCTCTTGCCCAGGGATCCATGGAAACAAATTCTTTTCCATGCTTTTCCAATCCCTGTTTCATTTTTTTAAAGAAAGAAGCCCACCTCTGCGCATAAAACTTCATCCAAAGTGACCGGTTCCCGGGATCATTCCAGATAAAGTCTGCCTGTTCAGACGTCTTCTCACCCTTAACCTTTATTCCTGACCAGGTTTCAAACTGATCGATCATATCCGGATGGAAATCCCCATCCTTCAGCATAACGCCAAGACCGCACCAGCCATCTCCTGCCAGAAAGCCATCCATATGAAAATCCTCCAGATATCTGATCAGATCTTCCAGAAATACATCTTCATAGTAGCGTCCATCTGGAAGCCTTCTCAGCGGATTAATGGATCCTGTACTATTCCGTAAGGAACCGCCATCCCTTGTCATGATGAAAATATCATATTCATCCGCATGCTCCATAAGCCATTCTGCTCTGGTATTGTATTCATCATGTATATTCGGCTGGGCAAGTGCACCAAAGAAAAATTTGGTTCCTGCCTTATGCAGTTCCTCTACCAATCCGTACAGCTGCCTCTGGCTCCAGACATTACCGCCCGGCATTTCTCTTTCACATGTCCACAGGTAAGGCACTGTCGCATTATCAATGATCCCGTTATAGGAATGAACCTGTTCTACAGAGCATTCCAGCAGAGTAACAGCATCTGGAACAAATCCCAGTGTTTCCAAATAATTATGTACCCCATAATCCTTCTCCCTGTTGTCAAATGCCCTTAAATCTAGCGAATCCAAAATATGATAATTCATACCTTCACCTCACTTGTTTTTTTGAATTTCATTATTTGAAATTTAATTTCATTTCTTAACCATAGTATATTCCACGCTACAGAAAATGTCAATCAGATACTTGTTTTTTTACTTTGTCAAAATAGTATTGTTCCACTTCTCCGATCCGTTTCACCTTGGGAAGTGATCCTCCGCCAGAGAACTCTGCTTTTAGCCAGATATCAACCAGGCATTTAGCCAGCTCCTTCCCGATCACTCTTTCTCCCATGCAGAGGATCTGTGCGTCATTGCTTTTTCTGGCTCTCTCTGCAGAATATGGGTCATGACAGACTGCTGCCCGTATCCCCGGGACTTTATTGGCCGTAATAGCCATTCCGATTCCAGTTCCGCAAACCAGAATGCCCCGTTCATATTTTCCTTCTGCCACTGCCTCAGCTACCTTCCTTGCTATATCCGGGTATAAAACAGTTTCTCCCTCTGCCGCTCCGTAATCCTCATATTCAACACCGATATCAGACAAATGCTCCATTATCGTCTTTTTCAGCTGATATGCTGCTTCATCACAGCCAATTGCAAGTTTCACCCGATCACCTCCATTATACCGTCTGCAAAGCTCTGAAGCAGGATACAGCAGGATACAGCCCCGGCATCCAGTACACCTCTTGACCGTTCCCCAAGTCTGCTGGCACGTCCGAATTTTGCTATCATATCCTTCGTGGAATCTCTTCCACTCTCTGCAGCCTTTTTCATCTGTACAAGGGCAGTCTGCATATCCGCACCCTCCTGGCCGGCTTTTTCCAAAGCTGCCACTGCAGGTGTCAGTGTATCCATCAGCGTTTTATCTCCTGTTCTTGCTCCAACAAGCTCTTCCAGCTCCTTTTTCGCCTGATCCAGCATCTGGTACAGATCTGAAACTGTAATCTCATCTTTTCCGTCTGCTTCATCTGCCATTGCCATAAATACAGTTCCATAGATCGGACCCATGGAACCGCCGATTTCATTAAGCAGGATCATCCCCAGCTCTCTCAGGCCTTCACTCAGATCAAACGTTTCCTTTTCAAACCGCTGCTGAAACAGGCTAAAGCCTTTATTCATATTCATCCCATGGTCACCGTCTCCGATCAGGCCGTCAATTTCACCGAGGTAATCCTTATTTTCTTTAATTCCACTGACCATCCTCATCAGAACAGGCTTTCCATCCTTGTTATGAAACGCTTTCATCCCTTCTCCTTCCCTTTTTGCTTCAATCCTACTGTATTAACAGGCATATCAAGGAGCTCCTTTAATTCCTCATCAAGCTTCATTAATGTAAGCGTTGCACCCATCATATCTAATGATGTAAAATAATTTCCCACATATGCTCTGTAGACTGCAATTCCTTTTTCCTGCAGAAGCTTTTCCACCTCATTGTATAATACATACAATTCCATTACCGGTGTCGCCCCAAGCCCGGAAATCAGCACTGCAACCTCATCACCTGCTTCAAAAGGATAGTCCGGCAGGATGATATCTGTCATTCTCTTTGCCATTTTATCAGCCGTTTCCAGCTCACACACTTCTATTCCAGGCTCTCCATGGTGTCCTATCCCTACCTCCATAGTGCCATCCTTGATCTCAAAATTAGGATGTCCCACCGCCGGAAGTGTACATGGTGTCAGACCAATACCAACACTCCTCGTATGGTCAATTGCCTTTTGTGCTGCATTGATCACCTCGTCAAGTGAACCGCCCATTGCAGCCTTGGCACCGCCACATTTCCACATAAAGATCTCCCCGGCAACTCCTCTTCTCTTTTCTCTCTGATTCTTAGGAGCGCTGGCCACATCATCATTGGCAATCACTGTCTTTATCGTCAGGCCCTGCTTCTGTGCCATTTTCACAGCCATTTTTACATTCATGTTATCCCCGGAATAATTTCCATAGAGACAGGCTACTCCCTTTCCCTGATCTGCACATTTGGCCGCATCCAGAAAGGCAACTGCTGTAGGGGAAGAACAGATTTCACCAACTGCTGCAGCATCGCACATATTTTCTCCAACATAACCAATGAATGCCGGTTTATGTCCGGAGCCGCCTCCGGTGATCACGCCAACCTTTCCTTCGCCTTTGCATCTGGCTTTAACAACCCGCTTATTTTCCGTGGCTTCTACTATATCACTATTTGCTTTCAGAAAGCCGCTCAGCATCTCGTCTACAATATTGTCCGGATCATTGAGAATCCTCTGCATACTATCCCTCCATTCCCGGTACCAGAACAACCTTCATTGCTCCATCTTCTCCGGTCTGTGCCAGATGAAATCCTTCTTCCCACTTCTCTAACGGGAATTTATGACTTACCACTCCGGCAGTCGGCAGCTTCCCATTGTCAATCCATTCGATCACCGTGTCATAGCAGTAGGGACTCAGATGTACACCAAGAAGATCCAATTCTTTTCTGTCAGATATGATGCTCCAGTCCACAGATACCTTTTCTCCAAATACAGAGAATTCAACAAAACGTCCCAGCTTACGGATACAATCCAGTCCCTGCTGTACACTGGATGGATGTCCGGTTGCTTCAATATAGATATCACAGCCATATCCGCCTGTCATCTCCTTGATCTTAGACACCACATCTTCTTTTCCCGGATTCATGACGATATCCGCCCCAAATTCCTTTGCTTTTTTCAAGCGCTCATCGTTCATATCCAAAACTACCAGGCACCTAGGATTTGCCTGTCTCAGGGCTCCGATCATTCCGAGTCCCAGTGTTCCTGCTCCTGACTGCACCACAAAGTCTGTCGTCTTTGGCTGTGCCCTGTCCACACAATGAAATGCACATGCATATGGCTCGATCAGAGCAGCCTTTTCAACAGGCATATCTGCGGGTACCAGATATGGAAGCGCTTCCTTCGTCAGACGTACATATTCAGCCATACCGCCATTTACATTATTCTGGAAGCCAAAAAGATCGTGCTTTTCACACATCCAGTGTCTTCCGGTTTTACAGAACATGCATTCGCCGCAGGGAACAATCTGTTCAGGACAGATTCTGTCTCCAATTTTCCAGTTTCCCTTGACCTTATCACCAATTTCCACAACCCTGCCAACAAACTCATGGCCAGGGATCATAGGTGCCTTAATGTAGGGAGGATTTCCATCACCGCCCCAGAAGCTCTTTGCACCATGGAAGGCCTTCACATCACCTGCACAGATCCCACAGGCTTCTACCTTCAGGATCATTTCACCCTCTCCTGCTCTTGGGGTATCCACGACCTCAAATCTGTAATCGCCCGGTGCATAAGCAACAATTGCTTTCATCTTTTTTGGTAACTCTCTTGCTGTATCCACTCGCTTCCCTCCTTTTTTTGAACCGCTTTTGTGAACTGCTTTTGCAAATTCGTTTTGCAAAAGTTTATGTTATAAGTTTATACGAACATTTTTTATTAGTCAATGACATATAATCAAAAAAAATATATATTTTTTTGTGCACTATACACAAAGCTTGCTGTTTGTAACAGGATGTGTTATCCTGAACAAAGCATTGGTATAATTTTTAGAAAGAGAGCTTTTACCTTATGAATGGTCAACCAAATCCCATAACCCGCAAGCGGGTATATGAGCTGATCTACAAAACACAACGTATTTCCAAGCAGGACATTGCATACCAGCTAACGCTCAGCTTACCAACGGTATCCCAGCAGCTGCAGAGTCTGGAAGCCTCTGGTCTGATCGAAAGAAATGGCTCCTTCGCTTCTACAGGCGGACGTAAGGCGCAGATTATATCCTGTATCTATGATGCCCGGATTTCCATCGGAATTGAAATCCGTCTTAATACGCTTTCCATGGCAGCTATTGACCTGAGAGGAACCCTGCTCCACACTATCCAATACGCTGTTCCCTTTTCCAATACACCGGATTATTTTGAACTGCTGGGTGAAAAGCTGACTCATTTCCTGACTTCACTTGCATACCCATCTTCTTCTATTCTGGGTATCGGTATCGTACTGCAGGGACTGATCTCTGCGGATGGAAAAACAGTTACCTATGGAAAAATCCTAAATTGTACCGGTCTGACCGTACGTGCCATTTCCAAATATCTGCCCTTTCCCTGCACAATGATCCATGATGCTGAGGCCGCAGCTACCCTGGAGCTATGGCAGCAGCCGGAAAAGAAAAATGCAATATTCTTTCATATACGGGAAAATCTGAGTGGTGCTCTTATCGTAAATGGAAAATTTCTGAAGGGTTGTGAATTAAAAAGTGGTGTTTTTGAACATATGACAATTATACCAGACGGAAAGCCCTGCTATTGCGGCAAGCGCGGATGTATGGAAACCTGCTGCTCTGTTTCTGCCCTTCTTGAGGGGGATGAAACTCTTGAGGATTTTTTCCTTCATCTGAGAAAAAAAGAGCACAGCTATGAAGAACGCTGGCTCTCTTATCTTTCTGCGCTGACCATTGCAATAGATAATCTCCACATGGTTATTGATTATGACGTAATTCTCGGTGGCAGTATTGCTCCTTATATTACAGACAATGATATTGATCTATTATTATCAAAGATCCAAAAGGCGAGTGCATTTCCAACTGACCGGCATTTTATATCCGCTGCCTCCTGTGCCGGCATACCGATTGCCTGTGGTGCTGCTCTTCCTTATATCCGTAAATTTTTAGAATCCCTGCACTGACGGCCTTATCATCAAAGCCGGATCTCCCTTGACAGGGCAAAGGAATAGATCAGCTTTTCCTTCACCTGCTTTCCGGTAAGACGCTCAAGTGCCTGTGCATAATAATCAAGCTGCACCTGATACCGCCGGATCAGTTCTTCTGATGTTTCTACCCGGTCTGTCTTATAATCAGCCACCACGATATAGTCCTCTTCTTCGAAGAAAACATCTATGATTCCCTGGATCAGCACAGTTTCTTCTTCCGGGAGATCCTCTCCCAGCTTGTTTGCCGGAAGTCCAAGGACAAAGGGCTGCTCTCTGTAAAGCTTCCCTGCCTGCTGTGCCCTTGCCATTCTTCTGGCAAGGGCAGTATTCAGAAAAGCCTCTATCTTGCGGTCTGCCACCGCATCTCTTTCTGCCTGCTTCAGCCTTCCGCTTTCACACAGCGCCTGAAGCTGCGCACCCAGCTGCTTCTGATCTGCTCCTGCACCCGAAGCAGCTTCCTGTTCCATCTTCTCTTCCCACGCCAGCACCCCTGCAAGATCCAGCAGCTCCATGACCTTATGGTAGGCTGTTCCTCGGTCTGTTCCCGACATGGTTTCCTGTTCCCTGATAAAGGATGGAATATAAGGAGTAACCTCAGGCTGCGGAAACAGCTCTCTTGTAAAGCCCTCCTCTCTCCCTTCTGCCATACCACCGGAAAGCTCGCTGATTGACCTTTCTGATAAATGACCCATCCCGGCTTTTTTCAGTTCTGACACCGTCGTCTTCACAATGAGATGCTGCAGCTCCATATGGGGATAGGCTCTGTTTAGCTTTTGTGACATTTCTGTCATAATCTCATTATCCACACTGGACAATAGAAGCTCCTGTTTACTGTCATAATTTCGTATGGTTTCTTCCACTTCCTTCGTAAACAGCTCTTCACTGCCCAGAAAGGTTACCTCATCTGCCCTGAAGCAGGGAAGGAGAAAATCAAGGAAGGAGCCTGCCGATGCCAGCACGGAAAAGGGCACCTTTTCATATGGTTCTCTCTGTTTCATCGCACTCTTTAGCTTCTCAAGGTCAGACACCGCTGCTGTCAGGATCAGCTTTTCCCTGGCTCTTGTCATGGCTACATACAAAATACGCATCTCTTCTGACAAGGCTTCCAGCTTCAGCTTTGTTGCGATCACATTTTTCCGCAGTGTCCTGCTGCTGATCCGCTCCCTGCTCTGCACATAGTCCACACCGATTCCCATATCCACATCCAGGATCAGGCTTCCGCTCATATCCGTCCTGTTAAAGCGGTGGGAAAGTCCCGCCACGAAGCAGACCGGAAACTCCAGTCCTTTACTCTTATGGATACTCATGATCCGGACAACATCTGCATTTTCATCCAGTACATCCGCTTCTCCATAATCGACCTGATACTTTTCAAGCTGTTTCATATACCTAAGGAAATGAAACAGTCCGTAATAGCTTGTTTTCTCAAATGCTGCCGCCCGTACCAGCAGCATTTCCACATTGGCTCTTCTCTGGTCTCCGCCAGGCTTTGCCTGGATATACTCAAGGTACCCCGTTTCTGTCAGAATGCTCTGGATCAGCTTATGGATAGGGGTATACACTGCCATTCTCCGCCAGCGTCTGATTTTCTTAAGGAAACCGGAAACCTTTTCGTCCTGCTCCCCCCTGACCAGATCCTCATACAGAAGACTGCTACGCTCCCCTGCCACACGGATCCCGGCAATCTCTTCCTCTGAAAATCTTCCAAAGAAGGATTTCATTGTTCCAAACAGCGGAATATCCTGCATGGGATTGTTTAAGACCTGCAGAAGTGCCAGGATCTCCCGTACCTCAGCCGCCTGAAAATATCCCGTCCGTGATGTCACATAGGCCGGAATTCCCTCCTTCTCCAGGATTCCTCTGAATTCCTCTGCTGTTGAGGAAACAGCACGTAAAAGGATCACCATATCACTGTATTTCACCGGACGGAGGCCGCCGCTTTCCTTGTCCTGTACCTGCAGTGTCCTGTGCAGCTCCCGGATACGGGAAGCAATCATGACCGCTTCTGATCCGCTGCCTGACAGTCCTCCCTTCTGATCCTTCTCTGTCAGCAGGATTTCTGTTCCATACCCTTCCCCTTCCGGATAAACAGCTCCCGGATACAGAGCCGCCGCATCATCATAAGATATCCCGCCGATCCTTTCTCCCATGATCCTCTCAAATACATGGTTGATACTGGTGATAACCTCTTTTCTGCTACGGAAGTTCTGATGCAGATCAATTCGTTGTCTCACTGAGTCATCATTAGAATAACAGGTGTATTTTTCAATAAAAAGCTCCGGTCTTGCCAGTCTGAACTTATAAATGCTCTGCTTGACATCTCCTACCATGAACCGGTTGAATGCGTCCTCTTCCTCTCCGGAAACACTTTTAAGGAGCAGCTCCTGGACCAGATTGCTGTCCTGGTACTCGTCGATCAGGATCTCAGCAAAAAACTGCCGGTACTCCCTGGCAGCCGGTGTGGAAGCAAGGCTTCCATCCTCCTTTCTCTGAAGCAGGATCTGCAGTGCCATATGCTCCATGTCACTGAAGTCGATCACATTTTCCTGTCTCTTTTTTTCCTCAAACCGGTGCAGGAACTGTATGGTCAGTGCAAGCAGTGTCCTGACCGGTCCTGACGCCTCCTGCATTCTGCGGATCACTGTTTCTGCCGGAAGCAGGAAGAAATTCTCCTGCAGCTCATCGATCTGCTTTTTGACTGCATTCCGGATCTCCTTGGCCTGATCCCGGATGACCGGATCCACACTGTCATCCTTTTTCCCCGGCAGCCTGTCAAAATGAATCCTGGAAAAAGCCTCTCCGAGTGCCTGATAGCTGTCCCTTCCGGCCACAGCCTCCAGCATTTCCACCTCTCTCTCCAGCATTTCACCATAATACCAGGGACCTGATGGCTGTTCTGCCAGCCTCACCGCCTCACGCAGCCTGTCAGCGTCTTCTCTTATACATGTTAAAACATAATTTAACAAATACTCCACCCATTCCTGGGCTTTCAGTCCTGATACGTCTGTTATTTTATAATCCTCTTCCCGTTCCTTCAGCCATTCCTCCGGCCATGGATGACTGATGGCAAAGCCATGCAGCTTTCCTATGTATTCCTCGAGAGCCCTGTCACTGCTTCCTCCGGTAAAATATTCCACACAGGCATGAAACTCTTCTGTGCCTTCCTGATACCATTCCTCCAAAAGCTCTGTCAGCACATCCTGCTTCATCAGCTTCAGCTCACCCTCATCTGCGATCCGGAAGGCAGGATCCAGCCCGATATCGTTAAAATTATTCCTGACCACAAAGAGACAGAAGCTGTCAATGGTCGTGATCTTTGCATTGTGGAGAAGAGTGCTCTGCTTCTGCAGATGCTCATTTTCCGGATCCTCAAGCAGCGCCCTTTCTATGGCAAGGCTGATCCTCTCCCTCATTTCTGCCGCCGCAGCACTGGTAAAGGTCACCACCAGAAGCCTGTCAATATCGACCGGAGCTTCCTTCCTGGTGATCATCCGTATGATCCTCTCAACCAGCACCGCTGTCTTACCGCTTCCTGCAGCCGCTGATACCAGGATATTCCGGTCATGGAGAGTGATCGCCTTAAGCTGCTCCTCTGTAAATGTTACTGCCATTGCTCTCCTCCCTTCCCGGATCTGTCTCCGGCTTTTTCCTGCATCATAGCTTCCCTCATTTTTTCCATAATGGCATCTCTGCCCTCATCCTTCAGCTCCCTGACCTGATAGCCCGGCAGCTTCTCATCAAAGCTGCAGACACTCCTGTATGCACAGTACGTACACGCTGTTCCCTGTCCCATTTCGCAGGGATTGACAGCCATATTCCCGGAAAGGATCTCCCGTCCGAACTGTCTGATCTTCTCATTTACATAACCGGAGATCACCTCGTAATCCTCCTTTGATACCACACTGGAGGAGGCAGAGAAGCTGCCATCCTTTTTCCGCTCTACCGGGATCAGCAGGGATTTTCCGGACAGGGTTCTGTCAAGAAGGCTCACCACCGGTTCCTCTGCACTGACAATTCCTGTTGTCCGCAGCTCCTTCAGCATCCGGTCATTTATTTCCTCCGGCGACAACTCCTTTTCCTCCTTAACCAGGGGGTCAGCCACATGATAGTAAAGAAGGGCTGCCGGTACTACCTCCTTCCCCGGATTCCTCCTTTTCTCCATTTCCACAGCAACATTCATGTAAACAACAAGCTGGAGCTGCAGTCCGTAATACAGGGCTGCCAGGTCAAATTTTTTGTTTCCGGACTTATAATCGATCACCTTTACATAAACATGCTCCTCATCCTCAAAGGTATCGATCCTGTCGATCCTTCCCTTCAGCTTCATCTTTTCGTGCTCTGACAGGGCAATATTTACTGCATCCAGATCCTCTACTCTCTGAAATGACATTTCAAAATGAGAAGGCACAAAGGCACCACCAAGAAGCTGTGTCTTCAATGTCCTGACCGTTCTCCTCAAAATCCGGAGGATCCGTTCCGTCATATATTCATAACGGGCGTTACTGTAAAGAATCGTTTCTCCATAAGAGGTTGTGCTCTCCAGCAGAGCCTCCTTCAGCCAGGCATCTGCTTCTGTTTCATCAAAATTGAACCAGGTTTTTCCATGCTCTGCAAGTTTTCCTGCAAAACGCTCCAGCACCATATGATATATATTTCCAAGGTCTGCCGGTTCAAAGCTGTATTCCTCCCGCTCCCTTAGCTGCAGCCCATACTGCAGGAAATGGGAATAGGCACACGCTGCATACCGCTCCAGACGGCTGATACTGTTCTGCAGCATAGTGCCGTAAATTTCTCTGGCCACCTGTTCAGAGAGCGGTGAATGCGAGTATCCTGCAAAGGCCGCTTCTGTCATCTCTTCTGCAAGCTCCCTGTAATCCTCACTCTGCCGGTACAGCTTCAGAAGTGCTGCTGTTTCCTTTTCATGCTCCCGTCTTCCCTCCCTGTATGCCTGCAGGCCTTCTGCCAGCAGAAGCAGTCCGTCCCTTGGTCCGCAGAGTCTTTCTGTCACTGAAGTAACCATGTCCGGATATTCCTTATGAATACCCGGAAACATCCTCTCGATCAGGGAGATCAGATAGGAAGGCCTGATGCTCTTTCCGTCACTGCCACAGCGTGCATAGGACAGATACAGCCGCTCTGATGGCTTCGTCAGATTCATATAAAGATACAGTCTCTGGATATACATTTCCTGCCTTGGTGTAGGCGCCAGCTCAATGCCGGAGGTCTGCAGGAATTCCCGGTCAATATCGGAAATGATACCCCCTCCCTGACCACTCTTTGGAATATTTCCATCATTTACGCCAAGGAAAAACAGAATCTTCACCTGCTTCAGCCGGGTCCTCTGGGTATCCCCCACGACAACCCTGTCCACACTGCCCGGAATGATCCCGATCTCGATCTCGGCAAAGCCGGCATCCAGAATATCTGTAAATTCCTGCAAAGACATTTCCTCATCCTTTAGAAGCGCCTCGATCTGCTCTAAAAGCTCCATGACAAACCGGTATACCTGGGCATATTCCCGTGCCTTTTCCGGTCTTCCATTCTCCTGGAACCACTGCTCATAGGACGCCAGCTTTGCTGCCATATCTGCCTGCACAATAAAATCATACAGCATTCTGACATATTCCCCGGCACTTCTGTGCTTTTCAAGCAGGGGCATCATCTGCAGCATCAGTTTTTCCCTTGTTACATTCAGTCCAGCTAGAAATAACGCCTGTTTTTCTTCCGGTATCCCTTTTCCTTTTCTGACAAAGACCTCCTGATAGCTCTTCCTTCCCCGTATTCCCAGGGAAACTACATAATTTTCCAGCCTGTCGACCTCTTCCTCCTCAAAACCTGCCAGTCCGCTCCGCAGATAATGGAATACTGATTCATAGGAAAAGTTCGTCAGCACCATTTTCAGACTGCTCCTTATAAATTCAATAAAGGGATTCAGCAGAAGTCCCCTTGTCCTGTCCATGAACATAGGGATCTCATACCGTTCCCCTTCCCGTTCCAGATAATCTCCATAGGTTTCCATATCGCCTACGATAACGGCAATATCCCGGTAGCTGTACCCTTTAGAAAGTACCAGCTCACGGATTTTTTCAGCCACAGCTCTTGCTTCACCTGCCGGAGAAAGACATTCTGAGAGCTGCAGCGCTTTCGTTTCTCCTGCAAAAGGGGCAAAAGGATACCGGAACAAACTCTTCTCCAGATGTGCCAGTGCCGGGTTCTGTAAAAAACGATATACCGGCTCTTCCTTCAGATAGACATCCTCCATCTTCTCTACACTGGCTTCCTCTGCCAGCCTGCAAAGATCCCGGACCGTCTTTTTGCTTAGATAAAACAGCTCCTGATCCCCTGCCATTTTGTAGGGGTCATCATAAATATCGATTGTTATGGAAACGATGACTCTTTCGGTCAGCTCCATCAGACGCTGGATCAGCCGGTTCTGGATCGGTGTAAAGCCTGTAAAGCCATCAAATATGATCACACTGTCCCTGATAATGGCAGACTGCTCCACTGCCCTTGTCAGAAGCTCCAGCGTTTCTTCCGTCGTTATGAATTTTCCTTCCTTACAGGTAAGAAAAGCCCGGTAAAGCTCACTTAAGTCCTTCAGCTTCCCGGACAGGGTTCCTCTTCTTCCTGCAAATCCGGCAAGCCCGTCCACATCCTCCGGTGTCAGACCGTACTGCATGAACTCTGACAGAGCTGACTTTACCTCATGGATATAGCCGATCCGGTTCAGATTCTTTCCGATCACGCTTAAATTTTCCCTGTGCTTTTCGGCGATCCTCCTGAGGATCAGACTCTTTCCTGTATCATCCAGTACCGTTTCCGTTGTAAAACCGGTTTCCTCAAAAATCCTGTGGGCCAGTCTCCCAAAGCTCAGTACATCAATGTTCATGATCCCCTTTTTCTTACTGGCATTCACCAGGTCAAGCTGGGTCTGCATGGTAAACTGATCGGGAACCAGAAACAGAAAGCTGCGTCCCGGCTCCTTTTCCGCCCATGTGATGATATCTCTGTGAAGCCTGTGGCTCTTTCCACTTCCGGAAGAGCCAAAATAAAACTGCAATGCCATTTTTTCTGCACCTTTCTATAAAAAAGGGATCATCTCCTTCACCGAGGTAAAGATCAGATCCGGTGTGACCTCAGCTTCTTCTGCATCTGCCAATGTTGCCTCACCGCTCAGCACCAGTATCCCGGTATAACCGTTATTGACACCTGCTGCCACATCCGTATATAAACGATCCCCCACCATAGCTGTTTCTGCCCTGGAGGTTCCTGCGCGTCCGGCCAGATAGTCCATAATATCCCCACTGGGCTTGCCTACCACATGATCAGGGTAGCGGAACGCCGATGCATGGATCAGTTCATGAAAAGAGCCGATATCCGGGATAAAGCCATCCTCCGTAGGACAGTTGTAATCTGGATGGGTTGCAATATAAGGAAGCCCTGCCCTGACATGATCACAGACCCTGCACAGCTTTTCATAGGTCAGCGAGGTATCAAAGCCTGTCACGACCACCTCCGGATCATTTTCTGCAAGAAGGATCCCTTCCTCCTGAAATTCCCTTTGCAGAAGATCGTTTCCAAGAAGATACACCCTTTTTCCCGGATAGTGCTTCTTCAGATAGGAAATTGTCGCCTGTCCGGAGGTCACGATCCTGTCCTTTGTCACAATAAGTCCCATGGCTGCCAGCTTCTCCACATAGTTTTCAGGCCCCTTGGAGGAATTATTGGTCAGGAAGATATACTGCTTTCCAGCCTTCTCCACTGCCTTCAAAAAGTCCACGGCACCCTCGATCCATTTCGTGCCAAGATAAACGGTTCCATCCATATCTAGGGCAAAGCAGGTAATATCCTTCAGCCTGCTCCTGATATCCTGGTTTACTTCCGGTAATTGTTTCATAATCTGCCTCTTTCTGTATGTAATCTACTGTTCTCTATTCTAACACAAAAACAGCCTCCCAGAAAAGGCGGTGCTACTAAGGGATTTTTAGAGAATATTTATAAATAACGTTTTCAAGTGGTATGAAGCAAAGAAAATCTAAATCGGAGGTAGCACTATGGCAGCTAAGAATTGCAACCGAGGCAGTAACGAAAGGTTACCACCTCGGCTGTTTACCATTCACCCTTGAAATATTTTTCGGTTTGTTTATCAAATTCTGATACATATTCCTGATCCTGACGCACACGGAAGATATCATATTCCTTTGCAGCCTTTTCGATAGCCTGCTCATGGGATATTCTTCCTTTACCCTCAAGAACCTTACGCCTGTTGTTGCTTAAAAATTGATTGGTCTGATCTACCCAGTCCTGCATGCTCATGAGAATCTCATCCTCAGCCATAAGCTCAGCATAATCAATGAACATTGTAACAAGCCTGTTTAAGCGGGACATTTCCTTCTCATTGAGATAATTCTTAGCAACAACAATATCTCTTTTTAATATCTTGCCATCCGGAGCATCCTTCCATGTGGTTAGTCCCATAGTAGGCCTTTCTGCATCGGCGCGGTCAAATATCAGCTCAGCAGCAGTCTGACCGGTAACGGCGAAATGAAGCTTATTCTGCACAAATGCATAAAAGGCTCTTGTGGTTTCGCTATTCTTATCATAATCATAGCTGCACTGTTCAAATACATCTGTGATTTTCTGATAAGCTCTGCGCTCGCTGGCACGGATTTCACGGATACGCTCCAGCAATTCGTCAAAGTAATCTTTGCCAAAAGGTTTTCCGTTCTTGAGCATATCATCATTGAGCACAAAGCCCTTTGTAATATATTCTTTCAGTGTTTTGGTAGCCCACTGGCGGAATTTAGTCGCTTTTTTTGAATTTACACGGTAGCCTACGGCAATAATTGCATCAAGATTATAGAAATCAAGATTACGTTTTACCTCACGACCACCTTCAATTTGAACTTGTTCCTTTTTGGAACAAGTTGCCTCACGAGTTAATTCTTCCTCTTCATAGATATTTCCCAAGTGCTTTGTGATAGCCTGAGACTTGACACCAAACAGCTCAGCCATAGCCTTTGTGGTAAGCCAGAATGTCTCATTTTCAAAATATACACTGACACAGACATTGGTATCATCTATCTGATAGAGGACGATATCATGTTTTTGTTCCATATGATGTAGTTCCTTTCAAAAAAACTATTCAAAAGTATTTGATAGGTGTCTATCTATTACTTCATTGTAAAAATCATCTAATCCTATATATAGTTAGCGTAGAACCGCCGTTCCCCATCGTGTGCAAAATCGCAAAATGCAATAGGGGGTTATGACCTGAAAGTGACCATAATATCTATTCCACTTACATCCTCAGATGTTCCCTGATTTCTGCACCTTTCGGCTTCGGTTTTTATTAAATAATCCACAGTCTGCTTACCATAATCATCTATTGAAAGATAGAGCTTAATAAGATCCATCAGTTCATCCTCTGTTGACCATTTTCCTAATTTTTCAATAGCTTCCGCTGATAGTGTAGCAGAAGATGCATCATCCGATTGCCCTAATATATAATCCGTCCGAACATCAAATAGTTCCGATAGTGTACAAAGCGTTTCAAAATCAGGCTTCCTCTTACCTACTTCCCACATAGCGATAGTGCCTTCGGAAACTCCTAATTTTTCCGCTAAAGTAACCTGTGTATATCCATTTTTCTTACGTAATTCTTTTAATCGTGTTCCAAACATGTCATTTCTCCTATAATCACATAAAACACAAAGAATATATTAGCACAAAAAGTGAGAAAATGAAACTGCTTTTTACATATTTTTATCATTCTCTATAACATTATGTGAGATTTTATACTGACTTCTATATCTGTCTGTGCTAAAGTTATGGTGTAGTTAATGAAAATCCTTCTACGGAGGCCCTGCTCCATCGCCAGAGAGTCATAGCCAATCAAAGTAAATAATAGACAAATATTGAGTCAATGAAACAGATGCAAAATGCCCCTGAACATTGGCAGATATTTGAGAATCATCACGAAGCTATTATCGACCAGGAAACCTTTGATATTGTACAGAGTATCCGTGAAGGACGCCGAAGGCTCACTCCTATGGGAGAAATGCCAGTTTTATCCAGAATGCTCTTTTGTGCAGATTGTGGAGCAAAGCTCTATCAGGTAAGGCATCGAGGATGGGAGCATGACAAGGAGCATTTTGTATGTGCCACATACCGTAAGATAAAAGGCGGATGTTCTTCCCATCAGATAAGAAATGTGGTCGTTGAGGAAGTCCTTTTGGATGAAATCAGACGCATTCCTGCTTATGCCAGAGAACATGAAGATGAGTTAGTGGAAATGGCAATGAGCAAATCTGCAACAGCATTAAATAAAAGCCAGCGTGAGGGCAAACGTGAACTGGAGCAGGCAACCACTCGTATCTCAAAGCTTGATACCATTATTCAAAAGCTCTATGAGGATAATATAGAGGGAAAATATCTGACGAGAGATTCTCTAAAATGAGTGTCAGCTACGAGAATGATCAGAAACAGCTTGAAGCACGTATTGCAGATCTTAAATCACAGCTTGCAACAGAAAAAGATATAGTTCTTAATACCAAACACTTTTTAGACCTGGTAAGACGATATACTGATATTCAGGAGCTTGACGCAGAGATTATCAGAGAGTTTGTAGAAAAGATTATCGTGTACAAGGCAGAACGTGTGGATAGTCATAGAGTTCAAAAAATCAAAATCATCTGGAATTGTATCGGCGAATTTCAAACATCGACATCCCATCAATAAAAACGGCATAGTCCAGTAATCGTAATCACTAAACTATGCCGATTTTCTTAAAGATATAAAATCCCTAATTTGTACCGCCTAAGGAAGGCTTTTTTGTCTGTATCCGCTTCTTATACCTCGAAGTTTACACCGGTATCAGAGGGCTCGTCGTCATCAAACGTGTAATCCTTACCCGGAAGGACTGCATTCAGAATGATACCTGTCAGTGCACCTACAGCAAGACCGGAAAGATTTACTGTGACTGCGCCGATGCTGAAGGAGATCGCTCCTGCTGCACTGAAGTTGATACCAATGGAAAGCACCAGGATCAGAGCAGCGATGATCACGTTACGGCTCTTCGCGAAATCCACCTGATTCTCAACTACGTTACGGACACCAACTGCAGAGATCATACCATAAAGTACCAGGGAAACACCGCCCAGTGTTGCTGTCGGCATACAGGAAATGACTGCCTCGATCTTCGGTGAGAAGGAGAAGAGAATGGCAAACACAGCAGCAATCCTGATCACTGCGGGATCGTAAACCTTTGTCAGGGAAAGTACACCGGTATTTTCACCATAGGTTGTATTGGCTGGTGCACCGAACAGGGAAGCCAGCATGGTTGCAAGACCATCTCCAAGAAGTGTTCTGTGAAGTCCGGGATCCTTGATATAATTTTTGCCTACGGTTGATGAGATCGCAGACATATCACCGATATGCTCTACCATGGTAGCCAGTGCGATCGGCATGATGGTAATAGCTGCTGTGATCAGCAGGGAAGTATCTCCACCCTTTAAAACAGAGAATACTGTGCTTTCATAGTGAATCGGGAAACCGATCCATGCTGCTTCCTTTACCGGTGTGAAATCCACATTTCCGGTTACGGCTGCGACTGCATAGGATACGACAACACCCATGATAATGGGAATGATCCTGATCATGCCCTTCCCCCAGATATTGCAGGCAATGACCACAACAATGGCAAGTACTGCAATCCACCAGTTAGCTGCACAGTTATTGATCGCTGACTGGGAGAGGTTCAGACCGATGGCAATGATAATAGGTCCGGTTACAATAGGTGGGAAGAATTTCATAACCTTGGAGGTTCCAAAGGCCTTGATCAGTGCTGCCAGGATCAGATACAGGACAGCGGAACAGGCAACACCAAAGCAGGCGTAAGGGAGAAGCTCCTTCTCTCCGTTAGGGGCAATCGCTGCATAGCCTGCGATAAAGGCAAAGGAGGATCCCAGGAATGCAGGTACCTTTCCTTTAGCTAAAAAATGGAACAACAGTGTACCGAGTCCTGCGAATAACAGTGTGGTGGAAACATCCAGACCTGTCAGTGCGGGAACGATAACTGTTGCTCCAAACATTGCGAACATATGCTGTACACCAAGAATCAGCATTTTGGGAACGCCAAGCTGCTTTGCATCGAAGATACCTGAATCTCCGACAGTTACATTTGCTTTACTCATCTCAATCTCCTCCGTATGTATTTACTGATTTCCCGGAGTATGAATCCCGTTCCCCGAAAAATCCTTTAGATACAACCTTATCAAAAAAAGAGATATCCGTCAAGCAAAGATCTGATTTCTTTCCTCCGGCGCTTCCATCCTCCGGCCGGGTCAGATTTCCCTTGTTGCCTTCTTCAGGAATTCCAGCTCTTCCCCTTCAAAATAAGGAGACAGCTTCTCATATACTGATTTATGGTATGCATTCAGTGTTTTCTTTTCACTTTCTTCCATAGCCGCAGGATCGATACCGTCAAGGTCAATGGGCACATAGGTCAGATCCTCAAAGTGCATGAATTGACCATATCCGTTCTGCTCACCCTTCCGGCAGAGCAGCTCATTTTCCGTACGGATGCCATGGCTTCCTTCTATATAAATACCGGGTTCATCTGTCGTCACCATTCCCTCTTCAAACTCCCAGTCATTATCACTGCCTGGAAGCTCCTTATACCGGAAGCTGTTTGGTCCTTCATGGACATTTAGAAGATAACCTACCCCGTGACCGGTTCCGTGCTTATAATCCAGTCCCTGCTGCCAGAAAACCTCCCTGGCTGCCAGATCCAGATTGGTTCCCCTGCAGCCCTTCAGAAACCGAAGGCTCTTCAGGCGCATGACCGCCCTTGCTACCAGCGTAAAGTGCTGTCGCATTTCCTCTGTGATCTCTCCCAGGATAAAAGTTCTTGTAATGTCTGTCGTTCCTTCATAATAATGACCGCCGCTGTCTACCATGAGCATGCCTTTCGCCTGAATCGTACTGCAGGCATCCTTCTTTGCGCTGTAATGAATGATCGCACCATTGTCTCCGTAAGCGCTGATAGTCTCAAAGCTTGGCTCTATAAAGGAAGGATTCTGTGCCCGCAGGCTTTTAAGATGCTCTGCCACACTGATCTCATCCATTGGGATCTTTCCGACGTTCTTCTTCAGCCAGTACATAAAACGGGTCACGGCAATGCCATCCATCAGATGTGCCTTCCTGAGATTTTCCTGCTCCGTTTCATTCTTGACGGCCTTCATCCTCGTGGTAGGATTTGGACTGTCGATCAGTCTCTTCTCCGGAAGCTCCTTTAACAGCCGGTAATTGATCCGGTTCTTGCACACGAGGATCTTCTCCTCTTTATTTTCCATCCCTCTTGCTGCCACAAAATCATAAAAGCTCTCATAAGGCTTTAGGATAATATGGTTCTTCGCAAGATATTCCCTGATCTCCTCTGAAAATGCCTTCTCCCCGGCAAACAGATAGCTTTCTGTTTCTGTGATCGCCGCATAGGAAAGGAGCACAGGGCAGCTTTCCACGTCATCCGCACGGAGGTTAAACAGCCATGCGATATCATCCAGCGTGGTCAGATAATGGATCTCTGCCCCCTTCTCCTTCATTTTTTCACGAAGTCTTGCAAGCTTGCCCTCGCAGGACTCTCCGCTATAGGCTTCAGAAAGCTGATATACAGGGGTAAAGGCGAGCTGCGTTCTTCCTTCCCATGCCATGCCGCAGAAATCTCTGTCATACACGACCCGTCCTTCTGCAGCCTCTGCCAGCTTTTCGTACGCTTCTCCCTCTCCGGCTGTGACCACTCTGCCGTCAAAGCCAAGCTTCTGCCCTTTTTTCAGGATTTCTTTTATATAGTCCTTCACCGCAGGCACACCGGGCTCACCCATTTTCATCAGTGTGATATCACTGCAAGAAAGCTCTCTGGCTGCCTGGATAAAATAGCGTCCATCCGTAAAAAGTGCTGCCTGATCCTCTGCTACCACCAGTGTCCCTGCCGATCCGGTAAAGCCACTGAAGTACTTTCTTGCCATAAAATACTCACTGACATACTCACTATTATGATAGTCTGAGGTGGGGATCACAAGACACTGCACGCCTTCCTGTTTCATCACTTCTCTAAGTTTTCCAAGCCTTTCCTTTATCATGTGTAGCTGCCTCCCTGTCTTATTTTTTCATTTTCGGTTTAAAAATGAGACTTGCCAGATATCCGAAGATCAATGCTGCACTGCAGCCTGCTGCTCCGGCCCGGAAGCCCCCTGTAAATAATCCCATGATCCCGTCCTCACCTATGGCTTCCTTTACTCCGTTCATCAGAACGTGTCCAAACCCAAGAAGCGGAACTGATGCCCCGGCACCGGCAAATTCCACAAAGGGATCATAAATGCCCAAAAAGGAAAGGACTGCTCCAAGACATACCAGCAGCACCATGATCCTTCCCGGCATCAGCTTTGTTTTTTCCATCAGGATCTGCACAAGGGCACAGATCCCTCCACCTATAAGAAATGCTTTGCTATATTCCATACCTGAAATCCTTTCTGTCCGTATCTCCATCCGGTACTTCCCGGACACATACCCGGAACACTTTCTGCTGGAATATAGCATATCCTTATTTTTTCTTTTTATCCGGCAGCTGTACCAGAATCACTGCCGCAAATACAAGTATGCATCCAGACAGCTCCTGCAGGCTCAGTGTCTGGTGCAGGAGCACGAAGCCTGCCAGAACGGAGAATACAGATTCCATGCTCAGGATCAGGGATGCCACTGTAGGATCCAGATCCTTCTGCCCTATGATCTGCAGCGTATATGCCACGCCACAGGATAAAATTCCCGCATAGGCAAGCGGTACGATGCCTGCTATAAAGTCAGACAGTACAGGATGTTCAAATAAAATGGCTCCGCTCCATCCGATCACACCCGCTACCAGAAACTGCAGACAGGAAAGCTCCACGCCATCCACCTTTTCTGCAAAATGGTCGATCACCAGAATATGTACGGTAAAGATCAGGGCACAGATAAATACAAGCAGATCTCCCCTTGAAAGCTTTAGTGTCTCTGTCATACAGAGCAGATACATGCCGACAGCTGCCAGAGCCGCCCCGATCCATACCTTTCCACTGGCCTTTTTCCCAAGGAAAATACTGGCGATCGGCACCAGAATAATATACAGTGTAGTGATAAATCCTGCCTTTCCTACTGTGGTATACATGATTCCAAACTGCTGGAACAGTGCCGCACTGCCAAGAGCAATACCACAGAGAATACCACCCCTCAGCGTAACCCCAAAGGGTGCGCCTTCCTTTCCTTCCTTTATGGCCTTCTGCCTTCTTATGGCTACAAGCGGTAACAATACCAGGGCGCCAAGGATAAATCTGGCTCCGTTAAAGCTGAAGGGACCCATGTAATCCATCCCGACGCTCTGTGCGACAAAGGCAACACCCCAGATAAATGCTGCCAGAAACAGAAACAGACTGCTTTTCAGTGAACCTTTTTTCATTGCTGCCATGACTCCTTCAAGTATTTTTCACTGATCTCCTCTACAATATCCCGGATATTCCTTCCATCACAGGTGATGGTGATATCCGCCCATTTTTCATAGAGCGGAACTCTTTCCCGGTAAAGGTCTTCCAGTGTATATCCTTCCTTCAGGACCACACCCCTTTTATGCAGATCCCCAAGACGTTCTGTCAGCTCCTTATAGGAAAGCTTCAGATACACCACGCATCCGATCTCTGACAGATGCTCCATGGCCTCTTCTCCGTATACCACGCTGCCTCCTGTAGCGATCACATGACCTGACAGAACAAGCGTGGCATTGATCTTATTTTCAATTTCAAGAAATCCCTCTTCTCCATATGCCTCGATCAGCTGATAGAGAAGCCTTCCTGTCTGTTCCTGAATCACCAGGTCAGAATCAGTAAAGGAATACCCGAGCTTCTTGGCAAGCACCACCCCAACGGTACTCTTGCCTGCTCCCGGCATCCCGATCAGAATCACATTTTTCTCCGTCATCACTTAATCTTCCAGGGCGGCGATCACTTCTACTTCGCAGAGCACGTTCTTCGGAAGCTGCTTTACGGCTACACAGCTTCTTGCCGGCTTCCCGGTAAAGTATTTCTCATATACACAGTTGAAGGCTGCAAAATCTGCCATATCCGCAAGGAAGCAGGTGGTCTTTACCACATGCTCATAATCCGTGCCTGCTGCCTTCAGTATCTCTCCTGCATTTTCGATGGCCTGCTTTGCCTGTGCAATGATATCCCCTGTCTCCAGCTCTCCTGTAGATGGAATGATCGGAATCTGACCGGATGCATATAACATACCGTTTGCAATAATTCCCTGGGAATAGGGTCCGATCGCTGCAGGTGCCTTATCTGTTGAAATCTTCTGTAACATGTTTTTCTCTCCTTCTCTACTCATCAAATTCTGCGGTGACGTAGTAGCCTCTTTCATTCTGGATGACAGCGCTGACACGTCCTTCTCTTGTCCTTAGTCTCTCACGGAAAGGAATATTGGGTGACATTGCAAGGGAAGGATCTATCGTATAATAGTAATTACTTGGCAGAACACCCTCTGTCACTGTGATCTGATCGCCTTCCTTCAAAAGTCCCGGACGCTCCATCTTGAATTCCATAGAACGCATCTCCACACCTCCTTTACATGTGCACATCCATTTTAATCAACTTTTCTGCTTTTTTCAATACTATTACATCCCGGACAGAAAGATCTGTCTGGAAAAATAAAACAGACTGCCAAGGAGCTTACCAAAAGCAGCTGCCGCTATGGCAATCCCAAGACCATGCCGGAACCCCATTCTCCTTGCAAAAATGGGAATGGAATCCAGCATCTCCGCAATGGCAAATGCCAGGCATCCGATAAAGCTCCCCGAAAAAAATCCGTAAAAGCATAGAAACACTGTTCCAGCCACTCTGACTACTGCTGCTGTAGCTTCCCCGAAGGGTTCCCTGGACAGCAGATAGCTTCCTGCCTGAAGGCAGTCCGGGAACACACTGGCAATGCACCCGAAAACCGTGCCAAGAATCACTGCCTCCTCCAGCGCAAATACTTTATCTGCCACATGCATCCTTCCAGCAAACCTGGGTATCAGCCCTACAGAAGAAAGCACGGTAAATACCCCTGCCGAGGAAAGCAGGCCAAAGGAAAACCCAAATATCCCCAGAAGGATCTGATCAGGAAGCATCAATGGTCTTGCCCTCCCTGTCTGCCGTTTCGATCAGTGCCTTATTGACATCTGTTTCATATACACGCATTTCCACCTCGATCGGCGTGGGATCCTTTGTCAGCCGTCTGCCCCCAATATGATTGAAGAATATGATGATCCCTACTGCGAGTCCAAGGGAATAGGCAATCTCCAGAATGGTATATCCCTGCGGCGTATATCCCATGACCTGTTCATATACCCTGGAAAAAAGCCTGTTGATGCTGATGTCATTGTGAAATGCCATAATAGTAAAGCCTGTTCCGAAGAAACTGATCAGCATGACAAAAATCAGTCTGACCGTCTGCGCCATGGTTTTGTGTCGGCCCGCATTGACCAGTTCGATCAATGTTGCATTTTCTCCTACGCTCTCCACTGTAACGGCCGGGCATTCCTTTTCGATCAGCTCGATCACACGTAGAATGCTGATCACCTGTCGTTTTCTTTTCTCCTCCTGAAACTGATAAATCTTAAGTGCCTTCACCTTGGAAGTGATGCTACTGTCAGAACAGTAAACGGAGGCAATGTCCTTTACACATACCTGTGCCTGCATTACCTCCACATTCTGTTCTGCTTTTAAATATAAAACCTTTGATGACATACCATTACCTTCCTTTTTCTGAAGACTAGTATGTCATTTTTCTCTTCTTTTATTCTGATTTCAGAAGCATAAACTGCATTAATACCGGATCATGGTCAGAAAGCTCATAACGCCAGTCCATATTGGTATAATAATTTACGCCAACATTGTCAGAAACAATAAATCCATCCAGGGTATAGGTCTGTGTCTGTCCTTCCTGATAAGGCTCTCCTGCATCCCTGCAGCTGTTATGCTCTATGTCTTCTGCCTTGGCAGAGTCAATGGCAAGCCTAAAGCCCTCCGGCAGTGATTCCCTCGGGAAGGGCTGTGCCCATTCATCCGTATTTTCTATAACAGTCTGTTTCATGTTATGGTTAAAATCACCGCCACAGATGATATAATTTCCTTCCTTATAGTCTGCTTTCATATCCTCGTAGAGCATGGCAAGCTGTCCGTCCCTGACGGAAGCATCTGCCCCGTATGCAGAAAGATGTACATTATAAAGACAGAGGCTCTTTCCGTTTTCCAGAGGGATCCTTGAAATGGAATAGCATCTGTCCAGATCCAGGAACCTGCTGAAGGACTGGGAAATAGGAAGGCTTCTTCTCATCGTATCTGTGATCTCGCTGCGCGAATAGGTCACGATTCCTGCCTGATTGGCACCATGAGGCTCCCACGGCGGGAAAAACAAAAATGGAGAATCATAATTCTCAGCAAAGGTGTAATAATAGCCTGTCACAAACTGATTCATCAGCTCCAGCTCATTCACATGATAGGATCTGGTTCCATCAATATCTACCTCCTGCATAAGCACGAAATCAGGATTAACTGTATTTACGATATCTCCCATTCCACAGATGCCGGCAGTCACGCTCTCCTCGTCCTTCGCCCAGGAGCTCCTGCCCCCGTCCATAAAGAAGCTGTAGTCATTCCGGTAAGCCCCAAAACCAATATTATAGGTCATGATCCAGTAATACTTTCCAACCTCTACCTGACGATCCTCCTCAAAGGCTGCCTGATTCCCTGTTCTGTTGACCTCAAGAGTCAGCTTGTCCGGCAGCCTGTGATAGGACACCATGACATAGACCAGATAAGCTGCCACGATCAGCAGAATCACCAGTATGATAATTCCGATTCTTTTTCCTGCTTTTTTCAATATATAAGTCCTCTTTCCGATACAGCTCGATTCGTATCTGAACTTATTGTATCATGAGTATTTCCCAATGTCCATTTTGACTGGTGCCTACACGTTTTATAATACCCTTTCCTGTTTTCTTCATTCCGTTTTCCCTTCCAGCACCCTTACGAGCATCTCTCCAGCACCAGTGCGTGGGCAATTCCCGGTATGCTTTTGCCTTCATTGAAGCTGGTCTTGCTTAAAAGCGCTCCTGTAGGGACAAAAAGCACCCTTTTCCATTCGCCCTCCTCCAGCTTCTTTAAGATCAGCGCTGACAGTACCACTGCACTGCAGCCACAGCCGCTTCCTCCTGCGTGGGCATCCTGCTTCTCATCATAGATCTCAATGCCGCAGTCCATATGCTTTCCGGATAGGTCAAAGCCTTTCTCAGCCAGCATATCCAGAAGCACCCGCTGGCCTACAAGGCCAAGATCACCTGTTATGATCTGGTCATAATCCTCCGGTGTTCTTCCAAAGTCTGCAAAATGCTGACAGATTAGGCTCGATGCTGCCGGTGCCATACATGCTCCCATATTCATGGAATCCTTCATCCCAAGATCCACGATCTTTCCTATCGTAAGCCCTGTGATCACTGCTCTGTCTTTTTTCCCCTTCAGGCTGCTCAAGATAAAGGCACCACTTCCCGTTACTGTCCAGGTGGCTGACAGGGGTCTCTGATTTCCATATCCAAGCGGGTAACGGAACTCCTTTTCTGCACTGGCAAAATGACTGGATGTCACACTGGCCACATACTGTGCCATTCCGCCAACAATCAGGGCCGCAGCCATGGCCAGGGAAAGTCCACAGGTGGAACAGGCTCCATACAAGCCGATCAGCGGGATCTGGAAGGATGCAAGGCCAAAGCTGCTTGCCATGGACTGTGCCAAAAGATCCCCGGCAAGCAGGAAACGGATATCCTCACCACTGAGCCCTGCCTTCCCTATGGCAAGCTGCAGTGTCTCCTTCTGCAGAGTGCTTTCTGCTTCTTCCCATGTATTACTGCCAAATTTATCATCTACTCCAACCATATCAAACAGATCGCCAAGGGGTCCATCTCCCTCCTTGCTCCCTGCTATACTGGCACTTGCCCTGATATAAACCGGCACAGGAATTTTAATGCTCTGCCTTCCCTGTTCAAAAAATGCACCTTTCCAGCTGTCCATAAAAAACCTCCAGATCAAATTACTTTTCTAGTAGTTTTTCTGATCTGGAGGTTTTTATACACGGAAATACAAATCCTGCAGTTCCGGTACCTTCTATCCGCTGATTCCCTTCGTCATCAGGAAATCCTTCCAAAGGTCATTGTACATACCAAGCAGATGGATCTGATCATGGGTATATTCCGCATTCAGATTTCCTTCCTCATCACAGACCGCCTCATTCATATCAATATAAAAGATATGATAATTATCTGCCAGCGTGGCAATGGCATGATTTCTTCCTGTTATATTGCTGTTATTGAAGACTTTATCCTCTGTATCCTTCTTTTTACTCACCTTCATAATGCCCTGAATGATGATCCTGGCATCCGGATCCCACTCATGCAGCGTGTCCACGACCTCCGTATACTTTGCCATGAAATCCTCTGTGGTTCCTCTTCCAAGCTCATTGATACCAACCATGATATAGATCTTTCCATACTGCTTTTTCTTGAGAACCTCTTCTACTGTTCCCATGTCCTTGAAATTCTCATCCAGTACCTTATAGATCGTCAGCGATGTCTTACAGAGAAAATCCGCATGCTCCGACAGATCTGTATAATCATGGAGCCCGACCGTTCTGGAATCACCGATAAACAGGGCATCATCAAAGTAGCTCTCATCTACCGCCACAAAAGGATATTCTGCAGCCTTCTGCACTCCTGCATCTCCATAAATATCGGCTGAGATATGGCTTAAATACTCTTCCTCCGTACTGCCTCTTAAAGGCTCCGGTCTGTTCTCACCGTAAGGTGGCTCCTCCTGTGGCATACCACCGGCAGCATCATCTTCCTTTTCCTGTGCAGCGTTATTTCCACTGACAGTACTATTTCCTGCTGCGGAATCACTGCCAGAAGCTGTGTCGTTTCCTTCACCTGTATCTTTTGCACTGTCAGAGGTGTCATCGGTGTTTTGACCGCTTTCAGATGCTTGGCCTTCGTTTTGTCCATTCTGGTTATCCTCTGTCGGATTGGCAGCACTGCCCTCTGTCTCAACCGCCTGCCCGTCTGTAAATAACTGCCAGGGATAAATGTCCTCATTCATGGCAGTAAACAGAATCGACAGAAGCGGTCCCTTTTCCGGATGATACTGCTGATCCCGGTATATGTTATTTTTCCCGATCGCTGCCAGTATGGTAAATAAAATACCCGACAACAAAAGCAAAAAGAAAAACGGACTTTCCTTCAAATGTTTCATCCCTGCTCACCTTAAAACTGAAAATATAAAAATGGATTTTCTCCACTGCTTGCCATAAAATAAACCGAATACCAGAAGATCAGCAGAAGTCCTGCGATCACGAACGGATTCTTTCTGTGCTTTTCCAGGAAATCAAAAACACCCGGAATACAGAGCAGTCCACCTGCCAGGAAAAGCTTTCCATAGGTTCCTGCATATTTCAGGAAATCTCCAGTATTCACTGCAATGCCTGTGCCGCCAAATACCGGGAAAAGCCTGCCAAAATAAATCAGAAGCTGGTGCAGATCTGTGATCGCAAAAATCACCCACGTCAACGGGATCAGAAACAGAACATACAGATTCCGGAGCACCGGAAGCTTTTTCAGCCTTTCCCCATAAAACAGCTTTTCCAGCATGATAAACAGACCAAGCACAGCGCCCCACAGCAGGTAATTCAGCCCGTTTCCATGCCACAGTCCCGTGATCAGCCATACGATCATAAGATTCAGGATCAACCTATTCTTCCTGCATCTGCTTCCTCCAAGCGGAATATACACATAATCCCTGAAAAACCTCCCAAGTGTCATATGCCATCTCCGGTAAAACTCTCCTATACTGCCTGATGCATAAGGATGATGAAAGTTTTCAATAAAATCAAAGCCCAGACATACCAGTATACCGGATGCCATCAGGGAATAACCCCAGAAGTCAAAATATAACTGTAGGGAATAGCCTGCTGCCCCAAGCCATGCCAGCGGCGTTGAAATACTCTGATAGCCGATCATCTGCAGATCATTCCACAGAATCGCCAGCCGGTCTGCCAGCAGTACCTTCATGCCAAGTCCCGCTGCAAAATACTTCATGCCGTCCTCAAGCTGTGAAAGACAGTAAATTCTGTTCTGCGGCTCAGTTCCTTCATTATAGCGCATGATCGGACCAGAGATCACCTGGGGAAACAGGGAAAAATACACAGCAACTGACAGGAATGATGTCTTTTCGAAAATCTCCCCTCTGTAATAATCTACCTGAAAGGAGATCATCTTAAACAGGTAAAAGCTGAGTCCAAGAGGAAACAGGCTGCTGTCCACGAAAACCGCAAGCATCTTGAAAACAAGAAGCACTGTGACATCCAGACTGATAATGAACGCAAGCTTTTTTTTCCTCTCTGTCCTTTGCCAGCTATGCATTTTATAGCCTTCGGAAAGCTTATGGATCTGCTGTCCCATAAAGTAATTACAAAGAGTCAGCAAAAGAAGCAGAAGAACATATTTCAGATCCCCTGATGCATAGAAAAGATAACTGCCAAGAAGCAGAACTACATCCTTATATTTTATGGGGATCAGATGATATATCAGTAAAAAAACAGGAAAAAAATAGAATATAAATTCCATCCCCGCAAAATTGACCATACCAGTTAACCTTCATTTCTCATTTGTTTCTATCATTGTAGCATCTGCCCTGTTAATCTACAAGGCACATTCTTTTCCAGAATCTTAAGTTAAGCTAAATATTCCTTTACATATTTTTTACAAAAATGCACATACTGAAATACAAATGAATATTATGGAGATCAATCGCTATGGAAGAAAAGAAGTCAGAAGAACAGCTCTCACTGGAAAAGGATTATGCCAGTTATGTAAAAAAGGTTACCCCCTGTCACAATTTAATTTTACAGATGCTGAAGGCATTTCTGACCGGCGGGCTCATCTGTACCCTGGGGCAGCTGCTCCTTGATTACGCAAAAAATACCCTGCAAATGGAAAAGGACATGGCCGGGAGCTTCTGCTCCATCAGTCTTGTCCTTGTCAGTGCCCTTTTAACGGGCTTTGGCCTGTATGCCCCTCTTGTAAAATTTGGAGGTGCCGGCGCCCTTGTACCTATCACCGGGTTTGCCAATTCCGTTGCTGCCCCTGCCATTGAATATCAGAAGGAAGGGCAGGTCTTTGGTATCGGCTGCAAGATCTTTACGATTGCCGGTCCCGTCATTCTCTACGGTATTTTCACAAGCTTTATCCTTGGGATCCTTTATTTATTCATCTTATAAACGGGATCCCCGGGGTATCCGCCCTTCAGCTTCTGCATGCCGCGCTGTACAGCATCCCTGGAATTCTTCCAGTCGGCATCCTTATTCCGGTAATCAAATTTCTCTACCAGCCAGTTGACATCCTCCTGAAGCCTTTCCATATTGCGCTCCATCAGAGCAAACATATCGTCATAAAATTCTTTTTTCTCCTTATCAGAAAGCCTGGTTTCCCCGGCTTCGCAGAGATCCCCGAAATGGTGCAGGCAGAACCCCTTGCCTTCCTTTATCTTCTTACGGAATTCCTCATCCCTCTTATACATATAGAAAAAGGTATCCATATATCTGTCATAGGTATCTGCAAACCGGTTACAGATATAGCAGGAGCCTTCTATCTGCTTCACCCAGGCGCTGATGCTGTTTTCCTCCTCCGGCGTTTTCCTGAATCTGCTGGCAAAGGAACTCTTTCCCGGTGTAAAGTGCTTAAACTGCTCCTTCATATCCCGGTTGATTTTCATATAATGCGTTTTCAGTATCCAGGCATTTCCAAGAGTGTTGCCATAATCAAACATCTTTTTGAAATGTGCCCGGCAAAAGCCTGCCTTATCCGTTTCTCCCCTTACGTCACTTTCCATATAAGAGGATCCACTGCCCAGCACAAAGTCCATCAGATCCTGCTCTACCTCTCTTTCAATATAGCAGAAAGGACATTCATCATTGGCATTGACAGCATCATTGAGTGGTATCGTATACAAAGTTTCTTTCATTCTATGCCTCCCTGACACAAAGCCTTTCTAAAAGCAGCAGATACCCCAGTGCATCCTCCATGTAACGCTCCGGCTGGAAGGAGCCCTCAAAAAAGGCTTCTGCCATCAGCCCGTCCAGTGTAAGCTGCACCATCTTCTTCAGCTGATCCATGCTGATCCCATCCCGCAGGGACGTATTCTCTGTCCTTTCAAGTAGTCTGTCATACTGTTTCCCAAGGTATACCCGCTTCTCCCTGGTAGCTTCAAGTGCCTCACTGTTCTGCTCTCTGCCGCTTTCACTTAAGAACCGGATCAGGTAAGGATAGGTGCGCATGACCTGCAGCTCACAGTTTTTGATCTGTCTAGTCAATTTAAAAAAATCAGTTTCTTCCTTATCCACACCGGTATTCAGCTCCAGCAGAAGATACTTCACACTGTAATCATATACAAACGTATACAATCCGATCTTGCTGATAAAGTAGTGAAAGAGCAGTCCCTTGCTGATGCCTGCCTCCTTTACGATCTCATCTGTACTGGCATGCTCATACCCGTTCCCCGCAAACACCTTCAATGCAGCATTGATCATACGATCCTGTTTCTCTTTTTTGAGATCAAAAAATTTATCGTTCATATAACCCCCGTTCTCCCCATTGACCTTTCTAGTCGAAATTAAATATATCATATTTTCATGCGCTTCGCAATTCCTGTTGTCTATAAAACTTCGGTTTTTTCCTGTTTTTTGCTTATATTCTCTTTTCAATCCTGCAAAATAGTATTAGAATGTTGTTATTCTATAAGTGATCTTGAAAGGAGTTTTTCGATGTCTAAGAGTTTTGGTAAATTTTTACTTTGCAGCGCTTTAGTTGCCGGTGCCGCCTATGGTGCTTATTCCTATCTCCAGAAGAAGGATATCATTACCCATCCTGAAGCCGGTGATGATACTGATGATGATTTTGACGATTTCAGCGAAGACCTGGACGAGGATCTCACTTCTTCTAAGGAGCGTTCCTATGTTTCCTTAAATCTTGATAAGGCAGAGGCTCTTGCCACAGAGGCTTTCCATAAGGCCAAGGAAGTGATCACCGACTCCGTCCAGCAGGTAAAGGACACCGTGAAATCCGTTGCTGATAATCAGAGTGCCCATACTTCCTTTACCGATCTTTCCGAGATTGCTAAGGAGGCTGTCAAAGAGACTTCTGAATCAGCTGAAGATACTGTAGAAGAATTCTTTGATGATGAAGATCCTGCGCAGTAATCCGGCATGAAATTTCCCTGATCATCTCCTAAATAATAAAATAAGACCGCATATCATTTACTGGTATGCGGTCTCTTTTATCGTTATTTCTTACCCATCTGCTGAAGCAGCTCATCCTTTACTTCTCTTGCCTTATCCTTGATCCTGTTGTTTACTGTTGGCGTATTCAGGATATTATAGATGAGTCTGGATGAAATATCATATTTTTCAAATTCCATGGCAAGCACAGCGATCAGATACTCCAGTGTCACCTCGTCCATACCGCAGATCGGATAGCTTTCTGTCTGCCTGGCGTTGATCAGTCCATCCAGGGCATTCTTCAGGAAATCCTTTTCCTGCTCCTTGATCTCCTGTATTTTCTTATTGTAATCCTCTACTGCAGGATCCAGATTTTCACCCATGCTGCGAAGGAGCCATCCTGCCTTCAGACAGATATATGCCTTCTCACTGACCTTGCCGTGCTTTACGATCGTATTGGCAAGGCATAGCTTATAACGGTACAGTGCCTCCTCATAAGTATAGGTTTCCTTTTCCTCCTCTACCGGATGGAAATTTGCAGAAATATTTTCTTTGATCGCTTTGATCTGTCCTGCTGTCAGTCCTCCAAAGAATCTGGTAAGCGCTGCATAGCCACAGTGCGGACAGATCACCACATCATATTTCAATGGCTCCATCTGATCATAAAGCGGCCGAAGATCCCTGTCTGTTCCGAGAGAACGTAATTTTCCGGAACGGACTGTTTTTGCTTTAAAGCCCTGATAGCAGACCGGACATTCATAGCTCTTATCAAACAGGAATGTTTCTTCCTTCACCTCTGGTTTTTCCTCTGCCTGCTTTTCTGCCTCTTTATCCTCAGTCTGCTCATATACTTCCATATTTTCAAGACCTCCAAGTCCAATCTCGGAAAGTCCACTTAATAATCCAGCCATATTTTCCTCCTACGCCTTAGGTAATACATATGAGCTCTTCAGAGATACGATCCTGTTAAATACCGGTGCGCCCTCCACAGAGTCTTTGGAATCCACACAGAAATATCCCTGTCTGACAAACTGGAAGCTGTCATAGGGCTTTCCGTCTTTCAAAGCCGGCTCTAAATAACATTCCTTCAGCACGGTCAGGGAATTGGGATTCAGGTTCAGGCTTCCATCCTCATTGTATACACCCTTTTCCTCATCTATAATATTTTCATAAAGTCTTACTTCTGCCTTCACTGCTTCCTTTGCAGGAACCCAGTGAATGGTTCCCTTTACCTTACGGCCGGTAAAGCCGCTTCCGCACTTCGTCTCCGGATCGTAGGTGCAGTGTACTTCTATGATCCTGCCATTTTCATCCTTGATGCAGCCGGTACAGGTTACAAAGTAGGCATTCATCAGACGAACCTCATTGCCTGGAAACATACGGAAGTACTTTCTCGGAGGCTCTTCCATAAAGTCCTCTCTCTCTATATACAGCTCCCTGCCAAAGGGTACCTGTCTTGTTCCCATAGCCTCATTCTCAAGATTATTAGCTACAGTGAGCATCTCTGTCTGATTCTCCGGATAGTTATCAATGATCAGTCTGACAGGATCAAGAACCGCCATCATTCTCGGTCTCTTCAGCTTCAGATCCTCTCTGATACAGTACTCCAGCATGGCATAATCTGCAGATGAATTACTCTTGGAGATACCACAGAGATCCACGAACATCTTGATGGACTCAGGTGTAAAGCCTCTTCTTCTCAGGGCTGCGATAGATACAAGGCGGGGATCATCCCATCCGTCTACAATGCCATCCTCAACCAGCTTCTTGATATATCTCTTACCAGTTACCACATTGGTCAGATACATTTTGGCAAACTCGATCTGTTTGGGTGGATGAGGATACTCCAGTTCTCTTACGACCCAGTCATACAGTGGTCTGTGATCCTCAAACTCCAGCGTACAGATGGAGTGGGTGATTCCTTCAATGGCATCCTCAATGGGGTGCGCAAAGTCGTACATCGGGTAAATACACCATGCATCTCCCGTATGCTGATGGGACAGATGCGCCACACGGTAAATGATAGGATCTCTCATATTGATATTGGGAGATGCCATATCGATCTTTGCACGGAGCGTTCTTTCTCCATCGGCAAAGCCGCCGTTCTTCATCTTTTCAAACAATTCCAGATTTTCTTCTACGCTGCGGTCTCTGCTGGGATCATTCTTACCGGGCTCTGTCAGAGTACCACGATACTCTCTCATCTCTTCTGCAGAAAGCTCGGAAACATAAGCCTTTCCCTTTTTGATCAGCTTCACAGCACCTTCATACATCTGTTCAAAATAATCCGATGCAAAGAACAGCCTGTCTTCCCAGTCAGCTCCAAGCCATTTGATATCTGCCAGAATGGAATCTACAAATTCTGCCTTCTCCTTCGTAGGGTTGGTATCATCAAAACGCATATTGAACTTGCCGCCATACTCTTTTGCAAGTCCATAATTTAAAAGGATGCTCTTGGCATGTCCGATATGAAGATATCCATTGGGTTCCGGTGGAAATCTGGTGTGCACAGTATCATAGACACCCTCTGCCAGATCCTTATCAATAATCTGCTCAATAAAATTTCTGGAAACAGTTTTTTCTGCTTCTCCTTCGGTGGTCACATTTTCTTTCAGTTCTTTTTCGCTCATTCCTGTCCGATACCATAAGCCGCAGACCGGCTCTGGCTTTACCTCCTGCATTTTCCGTTACTCTTATCCCACATCATAGCACATTATTTTTTAATATGCTATTCCTTTCCGTGAGTTTTCTCCAGTTTCTCAAAATAATCTTCCAGCTTCTGATTAAAATAATTCTCTGTAAATTCCATATCAAGGATCCTGAAAATACTGGTTCTTTTCATTCTGCCGGCTGCCTTCAGAAGATGACCGCCACCGCTCCCGTCCTCTCCGGCCAAAAGCGCTGCCAGCTCATCTGCATGAACCTCTTCAATACAGCTCCTGAGGGAAAAGATGATATCCTCCTCCAGCACCGCAAATACCACACAGATGTGGATCTCTTCCACCTGTATCATGAAATCACTGATCATTCCAAGAATATTCGGATCACAGGGTGCTGACCTTACGATCGCATAATGAAAATCTTCATTATATATGTGATGAAGCAGTGCCCTTCCGGCGATCTCCAGCTCCCGGAGGGACAGATTGGAATTTTTAAAAAGAGTGATCAGTCCCTTATCATAGGAAAGTGCATCCCGCATTTCTGTATCTTCCGATGCTGCAATGTCGGAAAACATGTTGGTGTCGCAAAGTAGTCCATAATAAAGAGCTGTCTTCAGCTTATCCCTGCCTTCAAAGGAATACCCCTCTGCCTTCATCATCTGCCACACCAGTGTAGAACAGCTTCCAAGACCGGACTGGATCTCTGTCAGTGGGATTCCTGTGATCTCTACCTGATGATGATCGATCACCGCCACATTTTCCGCTGACAGGTGTGTCACATTTCCTGCGCCGTACTGACAGTCAGTTGTGATCAGCAATCCCTTTACCGGTACATCCTGATCCTTCAGGTATACGACAGGTATATCAAGCTTATCGATCATCAGGAGCAGATTGGGCTTCTGGATCTGATTTACCCCACTATAAACCAGCCTGACATCCTTTCCCTTGTCTTTAAAATAACAATACAAGCCAAATCCTGATGCCAAAGCGTCAGCATCAGGATTGTCATGACATTGTATCGTAATTGGATCGAACTGTTCCAGCTGTTTCAGATTCATTTTTTCTTTGTTCCCTTCTGATTTTTCGGAAGGTCAGGTGCATATTTCTTTTCGAAATCCTCTCTTTTTAAGGGCTTATCAAAATAGTACCCCTGGATCAGTCCTACATTCATTTTGGATACGATATAGAACTGGCCTTCTGTTTCCACTCCCTCGACACAGAGGTTTACACCGATCACCTGTGCCAGTTCAGCGATCATACGGACAAAGGACTTTGCATATACGTCCATTTCCAGATTTCTGATAAAGCTCTGATCCACTTTGATCACATCAAGCGGAAGCTCTCTGATATGGTTCAGGGAAGAATAACCTGTACCAAAATCATCCAATGCGATCCTTACCCCAAGCTCCTTGATCCTTCCAAGAATTCCCTTCATTCTGTCAATATCATTGATGGCAAGGCTCTCTGTTACCTCCAGCGTCAGATTACAGGGACTTATCCCACTGTCATGAATAGCACTTTCTACAATTTCAACAATATCACTCTGCAAAAGCTGGATGACAGACAGATTGACATTCACCTTATAATCCGGGTAACCGTTCTGATTCCAGTAGCTGCAGATCTTGCAGGCTTCCCTGAGGATATGGTTCCCGATCGGATTGATCAGTCCCAGATACTCTGCAAGCGGAATAAACTCTGCCGGTGAAATAAAGCCAAGCTCCGTACTGTTCCACCGGATCAGTGCCTCTGCACCTGTACACTTCGGCTTCTCACCCCTGATATCCATGATCGGCTGGAAAAAGATCTCAAACTCCTGATTGCCCTTGGCTGTCGCCTCACGCATATTCTTTTCCATATCCAGTCTTCTTCCTGACAGACTGCCAATCTCCAATGTGTAATTGGAAACTCTGTTCTTACCTGCCTTCTTGGACTCATACATGGCGATATCTGCCTTTTTGATGAGTTCATGGACGACCTCTCCATTGTCAGGGAACTCTACTACACCCATACTCATAGTGCAGTAGTAATCCGAATCCTTTAAAAACCAGGGTTTCATAAAGATGTCTTTGATTTCCTGGATGATCCTGTTAAGCTCCTGATAATGCTCAGGTGCCACAATAATGACAAATTCATCACCGCCCATACGGTAGCAGGTATTCTCAATTCCTTTGATCCTCTGAAAATTATGTGCGATCGCCTTTAGCAGTACATCACCATACTGATGTCCCAGTCCGTCATTGATATGCTTGAAATCATCCAGGTCAAGATAAAGGAGCGCACCCTTTTTCTTCTTTTTACCGGCTTCATCCACATATCTTGCCAGATCCCTTTCACAGCACATTCTGTTGGAAAGTCCTGTCAGAAAATCGGTATGAGCCTGCTGTTCCAATTTCTTCTGATATACCTTTTTCTCAGTCTCATCGTACAGGGCAACCAGCATTACATTTCTTCCATCTACCCAGCACATTTTTGTATAATAAACCTCAAACCACTTGCCGGGATCCTCAAGGAACAGTTCCCCGATTCCTTTCTCCGCCACAATCGTCTTTTCAAGCAGCTTGTTGATATTTCCGTTTTTCAGTTCTTCACCGAAAATGCCACGCATATTCCGGTTGGTGAACAGGCTATTCCCCGTTTCAAAATCCCTGACATAAACAGCGCCGCCCACATTATCAAGAATAGTTTCCAGACAGGCATAGGAGCCTGCCAGTGAATTCTTCTGGATCCTTCTTGTAAGGATACTCTGCAGGATCTTCATGGCATCCGCCAGGAACTTGATCTCTTCCTTCTGCCAGATCCTGTCCTCCCTTTTCTCCGTGAAAACGCCATACATATCGACCTTTCCAAGGATCATAATGGGAATTACCACAAGTGCATGGATCCCAAATGTTTCCAGCTCTTCTCTTTCTTCCTTCTTAAGTCCCGAACTGTCAGATAAAATAAAAGCCTTATCATCATCCTTGATAAAGAAGGGCTTTTTCTGAGCTGCATCTGCCTCCAGTCCCCAGACCTCCTTCTGGTTACACCAGTGGGACAGGATATCGATCTCATCCCTCTGCTTTGTCCTTCTGCACAGAGCTGCTGTGCTTAAATCCAGAAAGCTTCCTACTGTCCGCAGGATCCGGAGCATTAATTTCTCAATTGCATCATCATTTTCCAGAAGCTGGATGATCTCTGCCAGTGCTTCTGTACGTTTCAGGTTGGCTTCCAGTGCCTTGGCCGAATACTGGCTTCTCCGGCTCTCTGCTTCTGCATTCAGCGTATGTGCTGCACTGCTGACCAGATCCCTCGAAAACTCGCTGACGGCATCGATCACGCGGTTAAATGCCCTCGCTGTGATCATGGATTCAAAGCCGAGCAGTCCTGGCCTGTCATTCTCTTCTTCCTCAAAGTCATCAGAAAGCACACCAAAGATCACCCAGTTAAGAACAGGTCTTCCAAACGCCCTGGCAGTGATCACTGCCATGCGCAGGTTGGAATACCCTGTCTCTTCAATTGCCTGATCCTCAAGTGTGCTTTCACATACTCTCGTAAGCATATTCTGCAGCTGTTCCTGATCAATGGCCTTCATCAGCCTTGCTGCTTCATCAGGATTGCCGGAAAGGGCTGTGAGAGGAGTTCCATCGCAGTCTACAAAGCATGCAAATACATTTACTGACTGGCACAAAAGCTTCTGCCATTTCTCCAGATTTTTCTTCTCCTTGAAGTTCTGTATCATGTATTCACTATCTGTACTGTACTTTCTTTTGTCAAACTCAACTGTCGACATGATGTTATCCTCTTTTCTGCCGCATTCTATTTTTATTCATCCACGCTGTAGTTAGGAGCTTCCTTGGTGATATGGATATCATGAGGATGGCTCTCCTTCAGGGAAGCTGCTGAAATCTTGACAAATCTTCCCTTCTCCTTTAGCTCTTCGATGGAAGCTGTTCCACAGTAGCCCATACCGGAACGGAGACCACCCATCAGCTGGAATACAGTATCTTCTACAGTTCCCTTGTAAGCCACACGGCCTTCTACACCTTCCGGAACCAGCTTCTTTGCATTCTCCTGGAAGTAACGGTCTTTGCTGCCGTTCTCCATGGCTGCAATAGATCCCATACCACGATATACCTTGTATTTACGTCCCTGATACAGTTCAAAGGTTCCGGGGCTCTCATCACAGCCTGCAAAGATGCTTCCCATCATGCAGACATTTCCGCCTGCTGCGATCGCCTTGGTCATATCGCCTGAGTACTTGATACCGCCATCCGCAATGATCGGGATGCCATATTCCTTGGCAACTGCATAGGAATCCATGATTGCGGAGATCTGGGGTACACCGATACCTGCTACAATACGTGTCGTACAGATGGAACCGGGACCGATTCCTACCTTGACTGCATCAGCACCTGCCTCGATCAGTGCCCTTGTTCCTTCACCGGTTGCCACATTTCCTGCAATGATCTGCAGCTCCGGGAATTTCTCCTTGATCATCCTGACGCAGTTCAGTACATTCTGGGAATGTCCGTGTGCACTGTCAAGAACGATCACATCTACCTTGGCATCTACAAGAGCTGCTACTCTGTCAAGTACATTGGCTGTAATACCAACACCGGCACCACACAGCAGTCTTCCCTGTGCATCCTTGGCTGAAAGAGGATACTTGATCGTCTTCTCGATATCCTTAATGGTGATCAGACCTACCAGATTATAATTGTCATCCACGATAGGAAGCTTTTCCTTTCTTGCCTTGGCAAGGATCTTCTTTGCTTCCTCCAGTGTGATCCCTGCCTTGGCAGTGATCAGTCCTTCACTTGTCATGGATTCCTTGATCTTCTTTGTAAAATCTGTTTCGAACTTCAGATCTCTGTTGGTAATGATACCAACGAGCTTTCTTCCCTCTGTGATCGGGACACCGGAAATACGGAACTTGGCCATCAGTGCATCGGCATCAGCCAGTGTATGATCCGGAGTCAAAGAAAACGGATCGGTAATAACACCGTTCTCAGAACGCTTTACCTTGTCTACCTCTTCTGCCTGTGCTTCGATCGACATATTCTTATGAATAATACCGATACCACCCTGTCTGGCCATGGCAATCGCCATTCTGTGTTCTGTTACTGTGTCCATTCCGGCACTCATCATCGGAATGTTCAGCTTGATTTTTTTTGTCAGCCAGGTTGTAAGATCTACCTGATTCGGGATTACATTGGAATAGGAAGGTACAAGCAGTACATCATCAAATGTAATTCCTTCGCCAATTATCTGACCCATTTTCTCTCCTCCTGTTATATTCTTTTTTTAAAAGATCATTTAATCTTTAAAAACCTTTCTGGGAGCGACGAACTGCATCGCCTTGACCATTTCCTCACTGGGCTCGAAAATGACCTTCTGATTGCCCTCATAATAAAATACAAAGCGCTTATCCGGCTGTTTCTCTTCTCCGGAGCTGTAATCAACATTCTTACTGGTCTGTCTGTTTTTGAAATTGTCCAGGTGCCAGGACTTGACAGGTGCAACGATTTCCATTTTGTCGAGAGAATAAACCGCAGCTCTCTTTCTCTTGCTCTTGGCCATGACCTTGTCCACCGTCAGCTCTCTGTCAAGATAGAGATACTCATACTCGAGATCGGTATTCATATAAACAAAATAAGCTGCAACACCAAACAGGATCGCCGGGATCAGTGCTATGATAAATACCATGCCAACCAAGACAAATCCGACTGTAAGCATGATCAGAAGTATCTTTAAAAAGGACATATATCCCGGTGTTTTTCTTTTTACCAGACATTCCACATAGGTTTCGTTCATTTTATCTGCCTTTCTTTTCTCTATATAGTTTCAAAGCCTTACCCGATAATGATAGTATATTTTCAGTCAACATGCAAGTGCTGCTGCCCATCTGAAAGTTTAGTGTCTGAAAATTTAGGAAAATTTCACAGATTGCATATTTTGTTTCGTTGACAGTCAATTTTTGAAAAGCTATGATATGAGTTAGAGGCTATTTTAATATACCTCTTTTAAAATTGCAAGAAAAACAGAGGAATTTATATGTTTGGTGAAAAGAAACAGAAGAAAAAGTACACAGGTGTACGGGATGAGATCCGGGAGCAGCAGAAAAAAACAAAGGATATGACTCCGAAGGAACGGCTTGCCTATTTCTGGTTTTATTATAATGTACCTTTCATTGCCGGGATCGCAGCCGTTATTTTCCTGTCCATCATGATCCATGATATGATCACAGCAAAGGACTATAATTTTTATGCACTGATGCTGAATTCCCAGCATCTGAACGATACGGCCATCAGTGAATCCTTCAGTGAATATGCTGACCTTGATAATGAAAAATATGAATGCTACATTGATACGATGACGACTCTTTCCTTAAAGGACTACACACAGTACGACATGGCAACCTATCAGAAGATCATTGCGCAGGCAGCCACCAATGATTTCGATGCCCTTGTCCTTGATTCAGCCGTCTTTTACAAGCTTTCCATCAGCGGCTTTATGGTGGATCTCCGGACTGTCCTAAGTGAAGAAGAGCTGGCTGCCTATGAAGGAAATATCTATTATATAGACCAGGCTGCCATAGACAGGGCTGATGAGGCTGACTCGGATGATCCGGAAGCCACAGCGTTTTACAGCAAAATGGAAAATGCCACCAATGCTGTGATCAAAGCAGATGCCGAGGAACATAAGCATCCAGAGAACATGGAGGAGCCTGTTCCTGTCGGTATTTATATAGAAGACAGTCCCTTTATAGAGAAGACAGATTCCTATCACGGTCTGATCCCAGTCTTTGGAATTGCTTCTACCAGTCAGCGGATGGATAAGGCTGCCACATATCTTTCCTATTTATATGATGACAGCATTCCCTTTGAAGCGATGGTTCTGCAGTGACTTAAAAACCTCCTGCGAGATATTCCTGCAGGAGGTTCTTTTTATCTTTGTCAGCTTTTATTCTTTTATTCAGGAGCTGCTCAGATCCTTGCTACTACGAAAATATCGTAGATCGCCTTGATGGCTGTCTCGAAGTCATCATTGGCAACACCGATGATGATATTCAGCTCACTGGAGCCCTGGTCGATCATCTTGACATTGACATTGGCATGTGCCAGTGCGGAGAAGATCCTTCCGGCAGTTCCTCTTGTGGACTTCATGCCGCGTCCTACGACGGCGATCAGTGCCAGGTCGGCCTCGATATCAATGGAATCAGGGTCTGCCAGTCTGTGGATGGCAGAAACCACCTTCTGTTCCTTATCCATGAACTCATCCTGATGAACAAATACGGTCAGGGTATCGATGCCGGACGGGATATGCTCAAAGGAAATACCATTGTCCTCAAAGGCCTGCAATACTTTGCGTCCAAAGCCTATCTCAGAATTCATCATGGCCTTTTCAATATTAACAGAACAGAACCCCTTCTTTCCAGCTACACCGGTAATGGTGTACCTGCACTTCTGGCAGGTGCTTTCCACGATCCAGGTTCCTGTATCCTCCGGACTGTTGGTATTGCGGATGTTGATCGGGATCCCCTCTCTTCTTACCGGAAAGATTGCATCCTCATGGAGAACGCTGGCTCCCATGTAGGAAAGCTCCCTCAGTTCTCTGTAGGTGATAGTTTCAATAGCTTCCGGCTGGTCGATGATCCTGGGATCTGCGATCAGGAAGCCGGATACATCTGTCCAGTTTTCATATACATCTGCCTTGACAGCCCTTGCCACGATAGAACCTGTCACATCCGAACCGCCTCTTGAAAAGGTCTTTACCCTGCCGTCTGCGTAGGCACCGTAAAAGCCGGGCACAACAGCCTTTTCCACATCCTGCAGTCTTGCGCTTAATATCTCATTGGTTACTTCAGCATCAAATTCACCATTGTCTTTAAAACGGATTACTTCAGCGGAATCAATAAATTCATAGCCAAGGTATGCTGCTATGATAATACCGTTCAAATATTCTCCACGGGAAGCCGCATAATTCTCGCCGGTCTTTTCTTTAAAGTTCTTCTCGATCAGCTTAAACTCATCTGCCAGAGACAGGGAAAGAGAAAGTCCATCGATGATCTCCTGGTATCTTTCTGCAATGGCTTTCAGCTCTTTCTTGAAATCTGCGCCCTCTTCTGCCAGATGATAGCAGCTATAAAGCATATCCGTTACCTTGGTATCCCCTGAAAAACGCTTTCCCGGGGCTGAAGGAACCACATATCTGCGTTCCGGATCCGCATGGATGATATCTGCTACCTTCTGAAACTGTTCTGCGCTCGCCAGAGAGCTTCCTCCAAACTTAACTACCTTTTTCATTTTCCATTCTCCTCATTTTCGAAATCTTCGATCCCGTACCTGTTTTCACAGGATATATCTTATGCTTCCATCCTGATACGGCTGATGATGCCTACTGCATCTGCTTTTTCATTAAATTCCTTTTCACTCATCACATCGGTCACGAATGCAAACTCACCCTCCACATCTGCTTCAATGACTCTGACGGATTTGAAGGTATCAATGGCTTCTTTTTCTTTTGCCACATCCACTCTGACGAAAAATGCCCTTCTTGCCTCACTGACATCAGAAACCTTCACATCCTCATCATCCCAGAAGCACATGATCACCTTACCAATATGTCTTGCACAGTCAACAACGTCAGATACGACAGCACTTGCAGTGGGAAGCTTTCCTGCTCCCTTACCATAGTACATGGAATCGCCCAGCATATTACCGTGTACGCAGACTGCGTTAAATACATCATTTACCATATAAAGCGGATTGTCACGACTGATCATGAACGGTGCTACCATGGCAAAAAGCTTTCCGTCTACTTCCTTGCTCTGTGCCAGAAGCTTGATGGTTCTGCCCATAGCCCTTGCATAAACGAAGTCTGTTGCTGTGATCTTCGTGATACCCTCTGTATAGATCTCTTCATATTTTACATTTTTGCAGCACATCAGAGATGAGAGGATGGCGATCTTACGACAGGCATCATAACCTTCCACATCAGCCTCCGGATTTCTCTCTGCATAGCCCTTTTCCTGAGCTTCCTTCAAAACAGCCTCAAAATCTGCACCCTCTCTGTCCATCTTGGTCAGGATGTAGTTGGTAGTTCCGTTCAGGATACCGGTGATAGCATCGATCTTCTCTGCTGTCAGGGAGTAGTTCAGGGGACGGATAATCGGGATACCGCCGCCTACACTGGCCTCAAAGAGGTAGTTGCATTTGTTCTCATGTGCCACCCGGATCAGCTCAGGTCCATGGGCAGCAACCAGCTCCTTATTGGAGGTACAGACGCTCTTGCCAAGGCTCAGGGCCTTCTTTGTAAAGTCATAGGCAGGCTTTAAGCCTCCCATGGTCTCACAGATGATCTTTACTTCCGGATCATCCAGGATCATATTAACATCGTGCACCACCTTATCCTCATAAGGATCCCCCGGAAAATCCCTCAGATCCAGAATGTATTTTACATTCAGTTCCTCACCGGACTTCTTGTTGATCTCTGCCTTGTTCTTTTCAATGACCTCTACTACACCGCTTCCTACGGTACCGTATCCTAACACTGCTACCTGTATCATATTCGTTTCCTTTCTTTGTGAGACTCATGCAGGATTTCCTGCAGCAGCCTAAATTATTCTTTCGCTAAAAGTTTTACATTCCTGACACCCTTCTGTGCTTCCATGGCTTCCAGCATATCTGAAACATCTCCTGTCGTCGGGAGAACCTGTATACTGAGGCTTAAAGATGCCACGCCATTGATCGGAATACTCTGATGGATCGTCAGGATATTGGCTCCGAACTGTGCGATGATCTTCAGCACATCGGAGAGAAGCCCCGGCTCATCCTCCATCTGAAAGGTAAGAGTGATCGTCGTTCCCTGTGAATGCTCATGGAACTCAAAGATATCTTCCTTGTACTTGTAAAAAGAGCTCCGGCTGATCCCCACCTGATCGGCTGCTTCATTGACCGTGTGCGCTCTTCCGCTGTCGAGCAGCTTCTTGGCTTCCACTACCTTTAAAAGCACCTCAGGCACCGCCTGCTCCTTTACAACATAAAATCTGTTTCCCATGAATGTTCTCGTCCTTCTATAAAAGACATTTGTACGTCACCGAGGGATATTCTAGCACATTCTTTTTTTAAAGGCAAGAAGAAAATAAAAAAGAAGGTCACCACCAGCCAGGCAGTGCCTTCCTTTTAATCATTTCTACAGCAGTTCCTTCAGCATCTTGTTGATCATGCCGGGATCTGCCTTGCCCTTCATGGCTTTCATGGTCTGTCCGACCAGGAAGCCGATTGCTTTTTCCTTGCCGCTCTTATAGTCCTGCACAGACTGGGGATTATTTGCGATTACTTCCTCTACAGTCTTTCGCAGAGCCCCTTCGTCATTGACGGTCTTTAAGCCTTTTTCCTCTACGTACTTCGCAGGATCCACATCGCTTTTGAAGATCTCTTCAAAAACCTCCTTGGCTACGGAGCTGTTGATCTCCTTCTTATCTGCCATGGCGATCAGCGCAGCCAGATGCTCCGGTGAGAAACGGATATCCTCCGGCTCCATGTCATTTTCTTTCAGAAGACGGAGCGTTTCCACCATCAGCCAGTTGGAAACCTTCTTGGGCTGTGCCCCAAGGGCAACAGTAGCCTCAAACAGGTCTGCCATGCGCTTGCTTCCTGTGATGATATCAATATCATACTCAGGAATGTCAAACTCTTCTTTATATCTTGCCATCTTTTCTTCGCGGAATTCAGGCTGTCTTTCTCTGATCCTGTCAAGGAATGCTTCATCAACCTCTATCGGTACCAGATCAGGATCCGGGAAATAACGGTAATCCTGAGCATCTTCCTTGCTTCTCATGGCATAGGATTCACCCTTATTGTCATCCCAGCGTCTTGTCTCCTGGATAACCTTTTCACCGGATTCCAGAAGGTCGATCTGACGCTCTCTTTCTCCTTCGATCGCCCTTGCGATAGCCTTGAAGGAGTTCAGGTTTTTCATCTCGGTACGGGTACCGAATTCTGCCGCTCCAGCCTCCCTGATAGAAAGGTTGACATCGGCACGCATGGAGCCTTCCTGCAGCTTACAGTCAGATGCACCAAGATACTGGATCGTCATACGGAGCTTCTCCAGATAGGCGATCACCTCTTCTGCACTTCTCATGTCAGGCTCGGATACGATCTCGATCAGCGGCACGCCGGAACGGTTATAGTCCACAAGAGAACAGTCATTCCACTCGTCATGGACCAGCTTGCCGGCATCCTCTTCCATATGGATCTCATGGATTCCCACGTATTTCTTACCCCTCTCTGTCTCGATCTCTACCTTACCATTGCGGCAGATCGGCAGATACAGCTGGGAGATCTGATAGTTCTGCGGGTTATCCGGATAAAAATAATTCTTTCTGTCAAATTTACAATATCTGGTGATATCGCAGTTTGTGGCAAGTCCTACCGCCACTGCGTATTCCAGCACCTGCTTATTCAGTACGGGAAGGGATCCCGGCATACCGGTACAGACCGGACAGGTGTGGGTATTGGGTGCACCACCGAAGGCTGTGGAACATCCACAGAAAATCTTGGTCTTCGTCGCCAGCTCTACATGCACTTCCAGACCGATGACGGTTTCATATTGCTTTTCCATGTCAGTTCTCCTCCTTCCTTACAAATGCACCTCTTGCTTTTTCATAGGTATAGGCGGCACGGATCAGATTCTTTTCCTTGAAGCAGTCACCAATGAGCTGCATGCCGATCGGCAGACCCTTACTGTCCCTGCCGCAGGGAATGGAAAGTCCGGGCAGTCCGGCCAGATTGATGGAAATAGTGTAAATATCTCCAAGATACATCTGGATCGGATCGCTTAAGCTCTCTCCGATCTTCGGTGCGGTAGTGGGGGCTACCGGTCCGAGGATCACATCATACTTGGCAAAGGCTTCGTCAAAGGCCTTTTTGATCAGTGCCTTCACACGCAATGCCTTCAGATAATAAGCATCATAATAGCCGGAGCTCAGTACAAAGCTTCCCAGCATGATTCTTCTCTTTACTTCAGCACCGAAGCCCTCAGAACGGGATTTCTTGTACATATTGTGAAGTCCCTGATATTCTTCGGTACGGTATCCGTATTTGATGCCGTCAAACCGCTCCAGGTTGGAGCTGGCTTCTGCTGCTGCGATCGTATAATAGGTGGGGATCGCATATTCCACCAGGCTTAAATCAAATTCTTCTACGATGGCTCCCTTTTCCTTCAGAACCTCTGCTGCTCTCAGGACAGCTTCCTTTACTTCGGGATTTAGACCCTCTCCAAAGTAATCTCTCGGAATACCGATCTTCATTCCCTTTACATCCTCTACGAGCGCAGAGGTAAAGTCAGTATCCAGTCTTTCTACGGAAGTGGAATCCTTGCTGTCATGGGACGCGATCACTTCCAGAATGGTCGCACAGTCCGTCACATCCTTGCAGAGGGGTCCGATCTGGTCAAGTGAGGAACCATAGGCGATCAAGCCGTAACGGGACACCGTACCATAGGTAGGCTTCAGCCCCACAACACCACAGAAGGATGCGGGCTGTCTGATCGAACCGCCGGTGTCAGAGCCAAGGGCATAGAAGCATTCCTCTGCTGCCACTGCTGCCGCACTTCCACCGGAGGATCCACCCGGTACATGCTCCGGGTTCCAGGGATTTCTTGTCACGCCATATGCAGAAGTTTCTGTAGTGGAGCCCATGGCAAATTCGTCCATATTAGTCTTGCCAAGGATCACAGCCCCTGCCTTCTGAAGGTTTAAAACCGCCTCTGAGGTAAAGGTGGGTACAAAATTATAAAGGATCTTAGATGAGCAGGTGGTCAGCAGTCCCTCGGTACACATATTGTCCTTGATGGCTACCGGCACACCGGCAAGAGGCCCGCTTAACGTTCCGTCATCGATCTTTTTCTGGATCTCCTCTGCCTGCTTCAAAGCACCTTCCCTGTCTACGGTCACATAGCAATGATAGGTATCTTCCTTTTTCTCCATATTATCAAGGACTGCCTCTACGGCTTCCTTAACGGTAACTTCATGCTTTTTGATCGCCGCTGCAAGCTCTACGGCAGTCATGCTTAATATACTCATATTCTGCCGTCCTCCTATTCAAATGTACGGGGTACTACGAACATCCCGTCTTTTTCTTCCGGCGCATTTTTCAGGATGGCTTCCCTGTCATCTCCATTGGTCACCACGTCCTCACGGAATACGTTGCTGACATGGAACACATGGGACATGGGCTCTACTCCTTCGGTATCCAGTTCGGAAAGCTTGTCAATATAATCAAGCATGCTTCCCATATCCTTCTTTGCCTGCTCCTTCTCTTCTTCAGAAAGCTCAAGCTTGGCAAGGATTCCTACATAATCAATGGTTTCGTCTGAAATGATATTTGCCACGTTTTTCTTTCCTTTCAAAAAACTTCAGATACTAATCTCTTGTGACGATGGCTGAGCAGCCCATACCGCCGCCTACGCAAAGGGTTGCAAGTCCCTTCTTTGCATCTCTCTTTGCCATCTCATGAAGCAGGGTAACCAGAATACGGCAGCCTGATGCTCCTACCGGGTGTCCCAGTGCAATGGCACCACCGTTTACATTCAGCTTGTCCATATCAAAGCCAAGGTCATGTCCTACGGCTACGGACTGTGCTGCGAACGCTTCATTTGCCTCGATCAGATCAAAGTCAGAGATCTGGTAGCCTGTCTTCTTCATAACCTTTCTGGTAGAAGCCACAGGACCTACACCCATGATACGTGGCTCTACGCCTGCCAGCTCACCGCCGATCCAGGTTCCCATAGGAGTAATGCCAAGCTCCTTTGCCTTCTCTTCGCTCATAACGATGATGGCTGCTGCACCGTCATTGATACCGGAAGAGTTGGCTGCTGTTACGATACCGCCTTCCTTAAATGCGGGACGGAGCTTACTGATGCCCTCTACGGTAACACCCTTACGGGGACCTTCATCTGTATCAAAAATAATGGTTTCTTTCTTTTTCTTTACCTCTACCGGAACGATCTCATCCTTGAAGCGCCCTTCTGCCTGTGCCTTCTCACACTTGTTCTGGCTCCATGCGGCAAATTCATCAAGCTGCTGCCTTGTAAGTCCCCAGTCCTCTGCTACGTTCTCTGCTGTCATTCCCATATGATAGCCGCCAAAAGCATCATGCAGGGCATCACGCAGAAGCGCATCGTCCATCATGGCTGCTCCCATACGGTAACCGAAACGTGCATCATAAAGAAGGTAAGGTGCCTTGCTCATATTCTCCATACCACCTGCCACGATGATATCAGCATCCCCACTGGCGATCAGCTTGGCTGCAAGGTTTACACAATGAAGACCGGAACCGCAGAGTACGTTAATCGTAGTCGCCGGAACCTCTACCGGGATTCCTGCGTTAACTGCTGCCTGTCTTGCAGGGTTCTGTCCAAGTCCTGCCTGGATGACACAGCCCATATATACCTCATCAACCTGCTCCGGCCTTATACCGGTTCTCTTCAGAGCCTCTTTGATCACAATGGTTCCCAGATCCGGTGCGGGTGTTGTACTTAAGGTACCTCCCATGGTTCCGATCGCTGTACGGCATGCGCCTGCTAAAACTACTTTTCTTGCCATAATCTTTTCCTTCTTTCTTTTATGATAAATCATTATTCTTTACATGATTCTGTGCATGGCATTTCTGCCTGCACACATATATTTGTAATTTACTACTTTTCCCCGCTTCTGTCCACTGTTTTGCGCTTCTGTCAGCACTCCTGCCGGTCTCTTATCAGTCAGGATCATAATCTGTCGTCAGCTCAAAGACCGCTTCCATATCTGACTTGATCAGCTTATATACTCCTGCCTGCAGCTTCCCGTAGGGCTTCAGATCACAGGTTACGGTCGCTTTCGTCAGATCCGGGATGCTGCAAGCAATATCATGCCATACGATATCACTTTCCGGCTCCACCTTCACAAAGGAATCTCCCTCCTGCCTCTGCAGCTCATAGTCCTCTCCGTAGGTCATCTCATAACCACTGTGGTTATCGATCTCAAGCGTCAGGATTCCATCTTCAAGCTTTACCGCTGTCATGGTCATTTCCAAGGGCATGGTAGAAATGTTATTCTCCATAGGAATGATTCCTGTACTGCTTCCGCTCTCTGCATCAGCTGCTGTGCCCTCTTCTCCTGTTTCTCCTCCGGGAAGCTTTCCGGCAAGGAAAATAGAGGTTGGTCCGTCTGCTCCTCCGATGATAGAAACAGAAGCTCCGTTTTTGTGTATCGTTACATTTCTGGTAATCCATGTGCCTGCGCCGCAGACTGCTACGACGATACCCGCTATGATCCAGAATTTTTTATTTTTGTAAAAAGACATTTTCTTCCTCCTCCTTTTCGTTCCAAAGCCCGGAAAATTGAGCGTTTGAATCGCTTAAATCATAATACATTGTATCAGATTCCCGGAATTTATAAAACACCCAAAATTCAGTCTGTAGGAATGTGGCTATTTTCTGCCAGTAAAACGTAATAATGCAATATTTTTATCATTTAATTCGTGATAATTTGGGTGGAGAAATGGAAAAAGTGACGTAAAATCAAACATTTTTCTTTTTTATGGATTTATGGTACAATACAAATATGAAAAAGAAAAAAGTTATTATTTTATCATCTCTTATCATATTATTTGCATTGGTATTGGAAGCAGGGATCCTGACATATGCCAACGAGAGAAATGCATACAGAACATCAACTGTCTTGCTTGATCGTGTTATCGCGGTGCTTAACAAAAATGATGAAACAAGGGGCAAGCTGATCCAGTCACTGAAAGAGGATTATATTGTAAGAGCAAAATCAGTATCTTACATCCTGGATGCCAAGCCACAGGTAGAGTATGACATTGATGAATTATTAACGATTGCAGATCTGATGTCAATAGACGAAATCCATTTGTTTGATGAATCTGGCTGTATTTATAGCGGTACTATGCCTCAATATTTTGGTTATAGTTTTGATTCCGGAGAGCAGATGGCTTATTTTAAACCAATGCTTTCAGATAAAGAACTGACTATGTGCCAGGATGTTGTCCCAAATACCGCAGAAGCCAAAAATATGATGTATGCCATTACATGGAATGAAGATAAAACTAAAATGGTGCAGGTAGGAATTAAACCTAAGCGGCTGCTGGATGAAATGCGGCAGAATAATGTATCCTCTCTGGTTGATGATATGCCAGTATATGAAGGTATGAAGATTTTTGTTGCCGGAACAACAGATAAGACAATTTCCGGAGCAACAGACAATAGTACTATCGGAAAAACGCTGGAGGAAATAGGAATCTCAACAAAGGATATACATAAAAATGAATCAAAGATCACCGATTTATTTATAAATGGAGAATCTTATCGTTGTGTGATGCGTCAGGATGAGAACTATATTGCTATAGTTGCGATGGAGCATACATTTTATAGACAGGGAACTATCTATGCTATACTGATTGTTGCGATATATCTGATTTTGGCATCCCTTTGCATAATCTACATGATTTTCAGAGTCATGAGGGAAAAGTTTGAGAAAGAGAAGCTGTTCTATACTTCAACAACAGATGCGATAACAAAATGCCTTAATAGACGTGCTTACGAGGAAGACATTGCCAGACTTGATCCTCTTGAAGAGTGGATTTATATTTCTTTGGATCTGAATGGACTGAAGCATGAAAATGATACCTATGGGCATGTGGCAGGGGATGAGCTGATCTGTGCAGCCGCAGGATTCATGGAAAGCAGCTTCCATGAATATGGAAAAATATATAGGATTGGCGGCGATGAGTTTGTAGTTATCGTAACAAAGCATATACATCAGTTTAAAGAAATGTTGAAGGAGTTTGATGATAGTGTAGCAAACTGGCATGGTGAGCTTGTGAAATCAATGACAATTTCCTATGGCTATGTGTACAGTACAGAGCAGGAATGGGAAACTGTATATGATATCGCAAAAGCAGCAGACGATAGGATGTATCAGAGTAAGGAAATTTTCTATACTAAAAACGGGTCTGGCAAGAGAAAGGTCAGGTAGTTTATGTAGAAAACCAATATGTCTAAGCTGGAAATGGAACAGCTTTATAAAAACCGAAGAAAAAAGCTGCAGGAAACTCAAAAGCAGCAATTTCCCGCTTATACTGAAAAAACTGTGCAAACGGGAATCCTGAAAATAACGTAACTCTTCTGAAATATATCAGCCTATGTGGAGAATTATTATGCCAAATTATACTTTAAAACACAAGGATCATAATCTGTGTACCTTTGCACACAACCGTCATCAGATTGATTATGCAGCATTCAAAAAGCTTCTCTAAACGAACTGCCACTTCCTCTCTGGTGGGTTTTTAATTACAAAGAAGAATTTATTGAATATGAAACTGAAGATTTTCTTTTGCGAACGAAGAAGGCTGCTACCTCTTGGAAAACTGCCCGGCAATGAATAATTGATAGATCTATATATAGGAAATGTTGAATATCTTCGTGCACTTCAGGAAAATGTGGTACAATAAGAATGTGTGAATCTATAAGATGACAAAAAGAAAGGATACTTATGAAAATGGATAAGAAAGAACTTGCTATCGCATACCATGATAAGAAATTCAACTGCTGTCAGGCTGTAGCCTGCGCTTTCGCTGGAGAAGTTGGCGTAAGTGAGGAAGTATTGTTCAAGGCTGGAGAAGGCTTCGGTCTTGGCATGGGCGGTATGGAAGGTACCTGCGGTGCCCTGTCAGGTGCTATCATGCTGGCTGGCATGAAGAACAGTGACGGAAACATCGAGAATCCCGCCACCAAGGCTTCTACCTACCAGCTTTCCAAAGAACTGCTGAACCAGTTCCGTGAGAAAACCGGCAGTACCGTATGTAAGGAGCTGAAGGGAATCGAAACCGGCAAAGTACTGTGCTCCTGCCCTGACTGCATCCGTTGTGGTGTGGAAGTTGCTGAAAAGGTACTGTTCTCCTAAAAGCTTTATTAAAGAAGCTCTCTTATCCCAGGCTGGTCTATTTATTGATGGCAGGCGGGGTATGAGAGCTTCTTTTTGCTCTCCATGCCCCGCCCGGGACAACTTTTCTCTCTTCTTCCCTGTTTTTTCTTTGCCGGCGGGGCACCACAGCTCTCTTTCTTCTCCCATGCCCCGCCCGCCTCGGATTTCCTCTCTTCTTCCTTGTTTTTTCTCTGCCGGCGGGGCACCACAGGCTTCCTTTTGCTCCCCATGCCCCGCCCGCCTCGGATTTCCTCTCTTCTTCCCTGTTTTTTCTCTGCCGGCGGGGCACCACAGCTCTTTTTCTTATCCCATGCCCCGCCCGCCTCGGATTTTCTCTCTTCTTCCCTGTTTTTTCTTTGGCGGCGGGGCACCACAGGCTTCTTTTTGCTCTCCATGCCCCGCCCGGCTCGGATTTTCTCTCTTCTTCCCTGCTTTTTCTTTGACGGCGGGGCACCACAGCTCTTTTTCTTCTCCCATGCCCCGCCCGCCTTGGATTTCCTCTCTTCTTCCCTGCTTTTTCTTTGACGGCGGGGCACCAAAGGCTTCCTTTTGCTCCCCATGCCCCGCCCGCCTCGGATTTCCTCTCTTCTTCCCTGTTTTTTCTTTGGCGGCGGGGCACCACAGGCTTCCTTTTGATCTCCATGCCCCGCCCGCCTCGGATTTCCTCTCTTCTTCCCTGTTTTTTCTTTGGCGGCGGGGCACCACAGCTCTTTTTCTTCTCCCATGCCCCGCCCGGCCGCTCGGCCCGCAGCCCCATTCTCACAAAAACAGCGACGTCAAAGCCTTTCTGCGGATTTCCGCTTCCACGTCTTCCACATGCCTGCCAGATCATTCAGGCAGAACACCGTATCAAAATCAAGTCCTTCATCGATTGCCTCCTGAAGACGCGGCATGGCGATCTCTACCTGCCCCTCACACTCGATCTTTTTTACCACCTGTATGTTTTCATTGGCGGATACCGTATCCAGAAATCCGCCCACTCTTTCCCTTGCTAACCTTGCACTCTCATGAGTCATCACGACCAGCTTCGCTGTATTATGCTTTTGAAGAAAATATTTTCCAATGATCACACCGGCCTCATAGTTGTCAGAGGTGATCGTACAGTCTGCCGGGATGTCATCTGCGACAGCGGTATCTACCACAATGACCTTTCCCCCTGTCCCTTGCCTTTGTCAGCACATCCGCAAGGCTGTCTGCATCTGCCGGTGCTACCACAAGCGCCGAGATCCCCATATCCAGAAGCTCCCGGATCTGGGAGGCCTGCCTTACCGGATCAAGCGCCGGATCCCGGAGGATCATGCGGTCCCCTTCTGCCTCTACCCGGTAAGCCACTTCCTCACTGATGATCGTATAAAACTCATTATTCATGGTCATATAGCTGGCTCCGATAAGCCTTGCATCCTCCTTCTGCCCCAGGGAAAAATCCCTTCCCCCGAAGAAAAAGAAAAGAAGCACTGCCAGTATCACCACATTACAGACAGCCACTATGCCTGTCCTGAAAAATCTGTTTCTTTTTTCCATAGTTCCTTCCTCAAAATTATGGTCTCTGCATAATCGGGATAACATACTTTGGAGCAGAAAAAAAGTGCAGGAATTCCTTCATGGATTTTCCTGCACTTTCAGTTTTATTTCTCCGTTTTGGCTTTTATTTCTTCTTCAGGCTGTCCAGATAATCCTTTGTCTCTGCAACAACAACACCACTCAGTGCAATCACAGCAATCAGGTTGGGGATCGCCATCAGACCATTAAAGATATCGGCAATGGTCCATACAGCCTTTACCGTCATGAAGGGACCGATAAAGATTGCAAGGATATAAACCCACCGATACCCCTTTACCAGCTTCATATTACCTCCGGATAAATACTCCAGACACTTTTCGCTGTAGTAGTCCCATCCAAGAATCGTGGTAAAGGCAAAGAAGATCAGGCAGACCATCAGGATAAAGGAGCATACCATATCAGGCAGCGGAAGACCCAGCTGGAATGCCCTCGTGGTAACAGCAACACCCTCAAGTCCCATATCCCAGGTTCCTGTGATGACAATGGAAAGTCCTGTCATGGTACAGATCACAAGCGTATCAATAATAGTTCCCATCATGGAAACAAGTCCCTGCTTGGCTGGCTCCTGAACCTGAGCTGCTGCAGCTGCAATAGGTGCACTTCCAAGACCTGCTTCATTAGAAAAGATACCTCTGGCAATACCCTTCTGCATGGCTACGATCATGGCTCCCATCATACCACCGGCTGCTGCCTTCAGGCCAAAGGCACTCTGTACGATCAGCACGATCGCTGCCGGGATCTTGGTGATATTGCAGATCAGGATGACCAGTGCTGCAACTACATACAGGACTGCCATAAAGGGAACTATAACAGAGGCTACTGTGGAAATTCTCTTAAGCCCCCCGATAATAACAAGTGCCACACAGATGGTCAGGATAATACCTGCGATCACAACAGCGATAGAATAATCCATGCCAAATAAATGAATGGTAGTGGTACTGTCAGGATCAAAGAAGTTCTTGACCGCACTGGTAATACCATTTACCTGGGTAAAGGTTCCGATTCCGAAAAGTCCTACGCCCACGCCAAAGAAAGCGAAGATCTTGGCAAGCCATTTCCACTTTTCGCCCATACCCTTTTCTATGTAATAAAAAGGGCCTCCGATGATATGTCCATCCTTCGCTACCACACGGTACTTCACAGCAAGCAGACACTCAGAGTACTTGGTTGCCGTACCAAGAAGGGCAGCGATCCACATCCACAGAAGGGCTCCGGGACCGCCTGCTACAAGGGCAGTTGCCACACCGACGATATTTCCGGTACCGATCGTAGCGGAAAGTGCGGTACAAAGCGCTGCAAAGCTGGATACCTCTCCATGCTCACCGGATTTCTCATTGGCTCTGATCAGACGGATGGCATGGGGAAGCTTCATGATCTGCAGTCCCTTCAGACGGATCGTCAGAAAGATACCTGCGGAAAGAATCAGGACGATCAGGGGAATACCCCATACCAGATCATCCACGGTCGTTAATACGTTACTGATTGCTTCTAACATTTGTTCCTACCTCTCACTTCGTTTTGATTTTTGTAAATACAAAAAAGAGCTGATAAAATCAGCCCTCCAAAGAGTATAGAACATGCATATAATGATGTCGGGGTCAAAAGCCCCCGACTTTGATACCTACGGATTGCTTCGTGCTACGCTCTCCCACAATCCTACCCAATATTCGCATATTGGGGCAGGTCCTAAGGTCTTTCACCCACTTATGAGCAAGCTCATGCGGGCTTAGACCTTTTGACCCTGGTATCATATAATATAATGCTCTGTCCTTTTGCCTGAGAGATTGGCAGTCCTTATTACTGCCGTACACCTTCGGCGCCCTGAAAAACAGGGACTCTCCAGAGTGGAAAAAGCTGCGATCCATTCGTCGCACTTTCCAACAACAGAACTAACTATATCATAATATGCTTTTCAATGCAAGAATATATTATTTTTGGGTAACAGTTCAGCCATGCAGAAATGATTGTGTAAGATGACCGTGGGAGCTTGCTCACTAAGGGCAGCTTACACAATCATTTCTATAGGGCGGACGCCCGACATGAAATAAGTTGCCAGAAAGCACGTATATTTGTTAACCAGTCTGTACACTCTGGCAACTTATGAATGGGCACGGCTGAACTGTTACGTTTCTTCAGCCCTTTAACGTCCAGTCTTATTATCTGGTCTTCCGCCTCTTTTAATTCCAAACTTCTCCCGCATGGCAAGCAGACGCTCCACCTGCTCTTCTGTCAGGGTATTCTGCTCCTTCAGGATCTTCCCTGTGATCATCAGGATATTGGCATAGTATTCCATGGATTCCAGCCGGTAATAGGCGCTGTAGGGATCCTCTGCCCAGGTCACTGCCCCATGATTGGCAAGAAGTACTCCATTGTGGGTATGACAGTAAGGTGCGATCACCTCCGGTACTTCTTTGGAACCAAGCTCCGCATAGGGTGCCACCGGCACATCACCAAGCGTGATCACCGCTTCTGCCAGCACCGGCACGTCCAAAGGAATTCCTGCAATGGCAAAGCAGGTACAGATCGGCGGGTGGGCATGGCAGACACTTAAAAGCTCCGGATTTTCCTGATAAGCACGAAGGTGCATTTTCAGCTCAGAGGAAGGCTTCTTCGTTCCCTCCAGTACATTTCCCTCGAGATCCACCTTCACAAGCATTTTCTTTTTCATGAAGCCCTTGGATACGCCGGTAGGGGTCGCCCACACTTCATTCTCTCCGGTACGAATGGAAATGTTGCCGTCATTGGCAGCCACAAAGTTTCTCACATACATCCTCTGTCCGATATCCAGAATGGCTTTCTTCGCTTTCTTTTCACTCATGTAGACAGATTTGCTCATACGCTTGCTGCCTCCTTTTTCCTACGGATCTGTGCAAGGGATTCTGTAAAGGGTGCCCTGGCGATACCATACTCTGTAACGATTCCTGTGATCAGATCGTGATCTGTCACATCAAAGGCGGGATTAAAAACCTTCACGCCCTCCGGTGCCATACGCTCCTTATACCACATCTCTGTTACCTCCTCTGCAGGACGCTGTTCAATGTTGATCCCCTCTCCGGTTGGGGTATCAAAATCAATGGTGGAGGTAGGGGCACAGACATAAAAAGGAATGCCATAGCGCTTTGCTACCGTGGCTACCACGCTGGTTCCGATCTTGTTGGCCGCATCTCCGTTGGCAGCTACCCTGTCACAGCCGACAAACACCGCATTGACCCAGCCCTTCTTCATCACTGTGGCTGACATGTTATCGCAGATCAAAGTCACATCCACGCCTGCAGAATGCAGCTCATAGGCTGTCAGTCTGGCTCCCTGTAAAAGAGGTCTTGTCTCATCCGCAAATACATGGAAATGATAGCCTCTCTCTTCTCCAAGATAAATGGGTGCTGTGGCTGTACCATATTTACAGGTGGCAAGCTGTCCGGCATTGCAGTGGGTCAGGATACCGTCACCCGGCTTTACCAGCGTCAGCCCGTTCTCCCCGATAGCACGGCATACCCGGATATCTTCTTCCTTAATTTGGGCTGCTTCCTGATGCAGCAGCTCCACGATCTCTGCTACTGATCTTTTCTCTTCTTCTCCTGCTTTTCTACAGAGCGCATCCATCCGGTTTAACGCCCAGGACAGATTCACAGCCGTAGGTCTTGAAGAATTCAGATACTCCCTCTGCTGCGTAAGCTGACGGTAAAAAGCACCAAAATCACTGCCTGCATTGTCTATATTTTCCATCTGGATCTGTCTTGCCAGCAGATAAATGCCAAAGGCTGCCGTCACCCCGATCGCTGGTGCACCACGCACCTGTAAAAGGTAGATCGCATTCCAGATCTCCTGTGCTGTCCGCAGGCGTATCAGCTCTGTCCGTCCCGGAAGGAGTGTCTGGTCAATGATCACAATACTGTGATCCTGATCATCTAACGCTACGGTTTCATAATTCATGATATTTTCTTTCTGATCCATATCAGCTTCCGCTCCATTTCTGTTTTATTCTCAGACATTTTCCGTCAGCCCTCAGATGCTCCGCCATCCTTCTGCGCATTTCTCTCCCTGGCTTCCAGCACATCCATGACAGTCACAAGCAGGCACAGGAACACACCAAAGAAAACGGTCATCCTCTCCAGTCTGTCACCCAGCCGCTTTGCACTTTTCTGAATCTGCTTATTGCGCTCTCTTCTTCTTTTTTCCTGTAATTTCAGTTTCTGCTTCTCCAGCTTGTCCATTGTTTTCCCCTTATCTTTCTGCTGTGATATCACCATATTCTCCTCTGCAGGCCTTCAAAAGGTCATCCGGCTTCAGTTCGATCTGGGAACCGATCCTGCCGCCGCTGACAATGATCGTCTCCTGCTCCTTTGCTGATTCATCCAGCCTTGTCACAAACTGCTTTTTCATGCCGATTGCCGTACATCCACCCCTGATGTAACCGGTAATGCCGTTGATATCCTTTACATGGATCATGGCAACTGCCTTCTCGCCGACCGACTTCGCTGCCTTTTTCAGGTCAAGCTCTGCCTCGATCGGGATCACAAATACAAAGTAATTTTTGCTGTGTCCCTCTGTCACCAGTGTTTTGTATACTTTCTCATGCGGCAGGGACAGCTTGTCCGCAATCTGGATCCCGTCAATAAATTCATCACATTCATAAGTATAATGGGTAAAGGGGATCTTCTCCTTTTCCAAAATCCGCATGGCATTCGTTTTGATCTCTTTATTCTTTGCCATCCTGACGTCCTCCCTTTCTGTTGCTTCTGCTGCCTGACCGGCTACAGCTGGTCAGCCACCAGCACCATCAGGCTTCTTTCCTGCATGGAAAGGCTGTTCCCTGCAAGGGGAAGCGCTCCGTCCTCCGGTATTCCAGCCTTTAAATATTCCTTTCCGGTATCCACTGCGATCTTCCATCCCATACCTGTCGGAAGAGACGGCAGGTACAGCTCCTGTCTTTCCCAGAAAACATTCAGGGCAAGGCATACCATGTCCTCCTGTCCCTCTTCATCACAGCCTGCAAACACGACCCGGAGCACCTTACTGCTGTCGTCCATGCCCATGACCTGCATATCCGGGTAGCCAGTTCTGCTCCTTAAAAGTGCTTTCCTAAGGATCGCATGCTCCCTGCGGAAGCCGATCATATATTTACAGAACCTATAGTGCTCCTTGTGCTTCTCCCTGTCTCTCCAGTTCAGCCAGGAAATCTCGTTATCCTGACAGTAGGCATTGTTATTGCCAAACTGGGTATTCAGGAATTCATCCCCAGCAAAGAACATAGGCGTTCCACGGCTGCACATCAGTACAGCAAAGGCATTCTTTGCAAGCTTGTGACGGAGGAACAGCACGTTTTCATCATCGGTATCACCCTCTACGCCACAGTTCCAGCTTCTGTTGTCATCGCTGCCGTCCGTATTTCCCCAGCCATTTGCCTCATTATGCTTCCAGTTATAGGAATACAGGTCATTTAAGGTAAACCCGTCATGACAGGTCAGGAAGTTTACGGAGGCATTCCTGCCTCTGTGCTCCGGATCATACAGGTCGGATGAGCCCATGATCCTTCTTGCCGCCGTTTCCCACATACCATAATTTCCCTTCAGATAATCACGCATGTCATCCCGGTATTTTCCATTCCACTCCGCCCAGCGGTTCCAGGAGGGGAAGCTTCCTACCTGGTACAGACCGCCTGCATCCCATGCCTCTGCGATCAGCTTAACATTCCCAAGCAGAGGATCAAAGGCAAGGCTCTGTAAAAGCGGCGGCTTGCTCATGGGTGATCCATCCTCATTTCTTCCAAGAATGGATGCCAGATCAAACCGGAAGCCGTCTACATGATAGGTTGCTGTCCAGTAACGCAGACACTCCAGAATCATCTGCTGCACCATCGGGTGGTTACAGTTCATGGTATTACCGCAGCCGCTGAAATTATAATAAAAGCCCTCCGGCGTCAGCATATAGTAAATATTGTTGTCAAAGCCCTTGAAGGAAAAACAGGGACCAAGCTCATTCCCCTCTGCTGTATGATTGAATACTACGTCCAAAATACATTCAATCCCGTTTTCATTTAATTCACGGATCAGGCGCTTTAATTCATTGCCCTCGCGGTTAAATTCCGTTTCTGCCGTATAGCTGGTATTTGGGGCAAAAAAGCTGATCGTATTATACCCCCAGTAATTCAACACCGGTCTTCCGTCTACCATGCGGAAGTCCTTCATCTCATCGAACTCAAATACCGGCATCAGCTCTACTGCATTGACACCAAGCTCCTTCAGATAGGGAATCCTTTCACGGAGACCATCAAAGGTTCCGGGATTCACTACACCGGAAGAAAAATGCCTTGTAAATCCCCTGACATGTAATTCATAAATTACAAGATCTTCCATGGGAATTCCCGGCTGTGTGGTGTTTCCCCAGTCAAAATCATCCCTGACCACTCTTGCCTTATAGAAGTTGTTCTGCGGGATCCCCCAGACACTCTGCCCGGTCACAGCCCTTGCATAGATGTCGAGCAGCACGTTCTTTTTATTAAAAAGAAGTCCCCTGCCCGGGTCATAGGGGCCATCCACGCGGTAAGCATATTCAAAATCACAGATATTCAGCCCAAATACGATCATGGAATATACCTTCCCGATCTTATAGCTTTCCGGAAAAGGGATCACCGCATAGGGCTCCTGTTCCATTCTTTTATATAAAAGCAGCTCACAGGAGGTTGCCCCATAGGAATAAACGGTAAAATTAACGCCACAGGGAATTGCTGTGGCGCCATTTATTTCATACATTCCGGGTCTTACCTCAAAGCCGTTGATTACATCCATAGGCACCATATGAATCCTGCTCATTGGTGCGATCAATTTGTTATCTTCCATCCTGTCCCCCAGATCAGTCCTGTTAGCCTTCTGTCAAAAAAGCTTATTCCTTCCCTATTATAACATATTACGGAACCTTGCGAGGAATTCTTTTGTTGCTTCCTCCTTCGGCTGTCCAAAGATCTGCTTTGGTGTTCCCTCTTCACAGATCACACCGTCTGCCATAAACAGCACATGGCTGGAAATGTCTCTTGCAAATGCCATCTCATGGGTTACCACGATCATGGTAAGTCCCTCCCTTGCAAGTGCTGTCATAACCTCAAGCACCTCTCCGACCATCTGCGGATCCAGTGCTGACGTCGGCTCATCAAAAAGCAGGATCTCCGGTTCCATGGCAAGTGCCCTTGCGATTGCCACTCTCTGCTTCTGTCCACCGGAAAGCTGCCTCGGCTTTGCATTCACATAAGCACTCATGCCCACCTTATCAAGAAACTTTAAAGCCTTTTCCCTGGCCTCTTCCTTGCTTTTCTTTGCCACCTTGATCTGTCCCACCATACAGTTTTCCAGGACTGTCATGTTGCTGAACAGATTGAAGCTCTGGAATACCATTCCCACTCTGGCACGGTATGCCGGCACATTCATCTTCCTTGCAGTGATATCCTCTCCATGATAAAGAATGCTTCCTCCATCTGGTGTCTCAAGCAGATTGATACAGCGGAGCATGGTGGATTTTCCGGAGCCTGATGCACCGATAACCGAAACCACATCCCCGGGATGCACACTGAAGCTGATATCCTTTAATACAGAGTGGCTGCCAAAGGATTTCTCCAGATGGGATACCTCCAAAATACTGTTTTCCTGTGTTTTATTCTCTGAAACTGTCTGCTCCTGATTCATGTCATGCCCCTCCTATCTGCTTTCCTTCTTGCCAAGCTGTGATCCGATATCCATCACATCTACGAGTTCATAATTGTCGCCGCCGTCCATCTTCTTTTCCCAGAGTCTGAGCAGCCTTGATGTGATCAGGGTCATGGTCAGATAGATCGCCATAACGATCGTTGCAGACTCAAAATAGGTATACAGCGCTCCGGACACACTCTTGTGTACAAAGAAAAGATCTACTACACTGATCACAGAAAGAACGGAGGTATCCTTGATATTGATGATCAGGTTGTTGCCGATCTGGGGCAGGATATTCCGGAATGCCTGCGGCAGGATGACATTGATCATCGCCTGCACATGAGTCATGCCGATCGCCTTGGCTCCCTCCATCTGACCGGGATCTACCGAAATGATACCGCCTCTGACTGACTCTGCCATATAGGCTCCTGTGTTGATCGATACAACAAGGAATGCTGCCTGCCACATGCCAAGCTGCACATTGCATACCTGTGCCAGTCCGTAATAAATGAAAACAGCCTGTACGATCATGGGAGTTCCACGGAATACTTCTATATAAATTCGAAGAATCACATTTACGATCCCAAGCAGAACGCGCTTGACAAGCGGATCTCTCCTTTTGTCAACCGGGATCGTCTGGATAATACCGGACAAAAATCCGATGATACAGCCGATAAACGTGGATACCAGTGCGATCACCAGTGTCGTTCCCGCTCCCTTCAGATACGATGTCCCGTATTTCTGTAAAATGTAAAAAATTCTTTCAATAAAACTCATATTGGAAATCATTCCCTGTTCTCCTTTTCTGTCTGAAAAAGGCCGGACATACTCTTAAAAGTATCGTGTCCGGCCTCTATCATCTTCTTACTTCCCAGAATCTGTCAGTTTCATTTATTCTGCCAGCGGCTGTACACTGATCGCTTCCTGCATCAGACTGTTGAAGTCATCTACAGTCATCGTTTCCAGTACGCTGTTGATTCCGTCAATCAGCTCTGTGTTTCCCTTCTGTACAGAAATACCGATGTTTACTTCCTCATCAGATACGGAAAAATCATCATCTGTACCGGAAAAATCAAGCAGCTTCATATCAGGATAAGCTGCACATGCTGCCATGGCTGTCGGCATATCAGTAACAACCAGATCTGTTCTTCCGCTTTCCAGTGCTACCAACATAGCCGGTGCAGATTCCTGCGCGGGCTGGATGTTGGCATCCTCGATCTGGGAAAGGCAGTTGTCATACCAGATCGTACCAAGCTGTGATGTACAGGTGGCTCCCTTTAAATCTGCAAGTCCTGCTGCATTTGCATATGCACTGTCCTGTTTTACAAGGCCTACAACAGTAGCATAATAATAAGGCTTGGAAAAGTCAACCATTTCTAATCTTTCAGCTGTTGTTGACTGACCTGCGATAACACAGTCAACAGTGCCTGACTGTACCGCAGGGATCAGTGCATCCCAGTCAAGCTTCACGATCTGCAGTTCGTAGCCCAGTGTGTCTGCGATCTTCTTTGCGATCATAACATCATATCCATAAGCATAATCAGAGCTGTCGTTGATCGGAACGGCTCCGTTTGCATCATCAGGCTGCGTCCAGTTGTAAGGAGCATAGCCACATTCCATGGCTACCTTTAATACCTTGCTGCCCTCTGCTGCATCATCTTCTGCACCAGAAGCCTCTGTTGTCTCCTCTGCTGCACCTGCTGCTTCCTCTGTTTCTGCTGTCTCCGTGCCAGAACCGCAGCCTGCCAGTGTCAGTACCATAGCTGCACTTAACAATACACTTAAAAGTTTCTTTTTCATAATTATCTCCTTCCTGTCGGCGCTCTGGCAGAATCACTCTGTCATAAAAATAGAGAGAAAGACCCCATGAAGCCTTCCTCTCTGAATCGCCTGAGACTATATTATATGTGATTTCTCAAATTGTCAACAATTTTCAGCATTTACTCCTATAACCGTGGGCAAATATAAAATACACTTTATACCAGAATACCCCGGTGCATGGCACCAGGGCATTCTTTATCTCTGTTTCAGATATTCTTATTTATTAGCAAGCTCTGCTTTCAGCTTCTCTGTCAGGGCAGGAACGATCTTGTTCAGATCTCCTACGATACCATAATCAGCTACATCGAAGATAGGAGCTGACTCATCCTTGTTGATAGCGATGATGATATCAGACTCTTCCATACCAGCTACATGCTGGATCGCTCCGGAAATACCGATTGCGAAGTATACGTTAGGACGAACGGTCTTACCAGTCTGTCCAACCTGAAGATCCTTCGGCTTCCAGCCTGCATCTACAACTGCACGGGAGCAGCTTACGGTACCGCCAAGTACCTCTGCAAGATCATCAAGAAGCTTGAAGTTCTCTGCGCTTCCAACACCACGTCCACCAGATACAAGGATCTTGGCATCCATGATATCAGCTACGTCAGATACGGACTTAACGATCTTTAAGATCTCAACATACTTGTTATCAGGTGTGAATCCGGGATTGAATTCGATCACCTCAGCCTTTGCTCCGGGAACTCTCTCAGCCTTCTGCATAACACCAGGACGAACTGTTGCCATCTGAGGACGGAAGTTCGGGCATGCAATCGTAGCGATTGTGTTACCACCGAATGCAGGACGTGTCATTAACAGCTGGTTGTGAAGCTGCTCCTTGCCGGGGATCGGGTTGATCGGAAAATCTCCGATATCAAGCTGTGTACAGTCTGCTGTCAGACCTGTATGGATTCTTGCAGAAACTCTGGGGCCAAGGTCACGGCCGATTGCAGTAGCACCTACCAGGAAAATTTCAGGCTTGAATTCATTGATCACAGATGCCAGTGCATGAGCATAAGGCTCTGTTCTGTACTCTTTTAATTCAGGATCATCTACAACGATGACCTTATCAGCACCATACTCAGCAAGCTCGTCAGCAAGACCCTTGATTCCGCTGCCAACTAAAACTGCTGTTACTTCTGTGCCTAAATCCTTGGCAAGATCTTTTCCCTTACCAACTAATTCTAAAGCAATTCCGCTGAGTTCATTGTCTACCTGCTGTGCAAAGACAAAAACTCCCTTATATTCTTGAATATTCATTTTGGAACCTCCATTATCATCCTTAATTAGATCACGTGCTTAACTTTTAACTTGTCAATAATATAATCAACTGAAGCTGCTGCATCAAGGTTAACCTTCTCGCCTGCTCCCTTTCTTACCTTATCGGAAGCCTTAGCGATCTGGGTAGGTGAACCCTTCAGACCTAAATTGGAATCATCTACATCCTTCAGATCTGCTCTTCCCCATACGGTGATGTCAGCCTTGTAAGCATCAAAGATTCCGCCGGGAGTCATATAACGGGGCTCGTTTAATTCAGCAAGTGCTGTAATTAAGCAGGGCATTTTTGCCTTTAATACGTGATATCTGTCATCGAACTGACGCTCAACGATCACGCTGTCGCCTTCTACTTCGATCTTCTGTGCATAGGAGATTACCGGAATTCCAAGATGCTCGGAAATCTGAGGTCCAACCTGTGCGGTATCACCATCGATAGCCTGACGGCCTGTGATGATCAGGTCATACTCAAGGTTACGCAGTGCGCCTGCCAGTGTCTGGGAGGTAGCCCAGGTATCAGCACCACCAAGAACACGGTCTGTTACAAGGATACCCTTGTCAGCGCCCATTGCAATTGCCTCACGAAGAACTTCTTCTGCCTTGGGAAGACCCATTGTCAGAACAGTTACTTCTGCGCCATACTGGTCTTTTAATCTAAGTGCTGCTTCCAGACCTGCCTTGTCGTCAGGATTCATGATAGTAAGCATCGCACCTCTGTCAAGTGTACCGTCGGGATTGAACTTAACGCCGCCCTTTGTATCAGGTACCTGTTTAACACAAACAACGATTTTCATTGTATTATCTCTCCTTATTCTTTCATTCTTATTTCAGCAGGGAACCGGAAATAACCATTCTCTGTACTTCAGATGTACCTTCATAGATCTCTGTGATCTTGGCATCTCTCATCATACGCTCAACGTCGTACTCTCTGATATAACCATATCCACCATGGAGCTGAACAGCCTTGGTTGTTACTTCCATAGCAACCTCTGCAGCATACAGCTTAGCCATAGCAGCTTCTACTGTGTAGCTCTTCTGGGTAGCCTTAGCCATAGCTGCTCTGTATACCATGTACTGTGCAGCCTGAACCTTGGTAGCCATATCAGCTAACTGGAACTGTGTATTCTGGAAAGCACCGATTGCTCTGCCGAACTGCTTTCTTTCCTTTACATAAGCGATGGTTCTGTCAAGAGCACCCTCTGCAAGACCAAGAGCCTGTGCAGCGATACCGATACGTCCGCCATCCAGAGTATGCATAGCGATACCAAAGCCCTTGCCTTCCTGACCAAGCAGGTTTTCCTTGGGGATACGGCAGTCTGTGAAGATCAGTTCGTATGTGGATGAACCACGGATACCCATCTTATTTTCCTTGGTACCGAAGGTAAATCCGGGAGTTCCTTTTTCTACGATGAAAGCAGAGATCATCTTCTTGCTTCTGCCCTTAGCATCGGTTACAACGCTTGTTACAGCGAAAATTACATAAACATCAGCTTCCTTACCATTGGTAATGAAGATCTTGGATCCGTTCAGAACCCACTCGTCACCATCAAGAACAGCCTTTGTCTGCTGACCCTGTGCATCAGTACCAGCTCCGGGCTCTGTCAGACCGAAAGCACCAAGCTTCTCACCCTTTGCAAGGGGAACCAGATATTTCTGCTTCTGCTCTTCTGTACCATAGGTCTGGATAGGATCACAGCAAAGAGAGGTGTGTGCAGAAACGATAACGCCTGTAGTACCACAAACCTTGGACAGCTCCTCAACGCACATAGCGTAGGTTAAAGGATCGCATCCCTGTCCGCCGTATTCCTTCGGAACCGGAATTCCAAGGAAGCCAGCCTTAGCCATCTTCTCAACTGTTCCTCTGGGGAACACTTCTGTCTCATCTACTTCCTGAGCCAGAGGCTTAACTTCTTTTTCTGCAAACTCTTTGAAAAGAGTTCTCGCCATTTCATGTTGTTTGCTTAACGTAAAATCCATGATTTTTATATCCTCCATTAAATATATGTTATTGAGGGAATCCTCAATTAAAATTACTGTGCATCAACAGGGGTCTTTGTTCTGTCTGCATTGTAAATATAGAAGCCCTTGCCGCTCTTAACACCAAGATTACCGCCACGGACCATCTTACGGAGAAGAGGACATGCACGATATTTGCTGTCACCTGTTTCATTGTAAAGAACATCCATGATAGCAAGGCAGATATCAAGACCAATGAAATCACCAAGCTCAAGGGGTCCCATAGGATGGTTTGCACCAAGCTTCATAGCCGCATCGATACCGGCTACATCTGAAACACCTTCCATCTTGATGAAGGCTGCTTCGTTGATCATGGGAACAAGGATACGGTTTACTACGAAACCAGCTGCCTCGTTAACCTGTACAGGGGTCTTTCCGATCTCTTCAGAAATCTTCTTGATGGTATCAACTGTCTCTGCAGGAGTATTTACACCGGCAATAACCTCAACTAACTTCATACGGTCAGCAGGGTTAAAGAAGTGCATACCGATCATAGGACGGTTCAGTCCGTTTCCGATCTCTGTGATGGAAAGGCTGGATGTGTTGGAAGCGAATACACACTCAGGCTTAGCGATCTTGTCAAGCTCTGCAAAGGTTGTCTTCTTTACTTCCATGTTCTCAAATGCTGCTTCAACGATCAGATCACAGTCTTTGCAGAGGTCTTCCTTCAGACCGGGAGTGATCTTTGCAAGGATAGCATCTACTGCTTCCTGTGTTAATTTTCCTTTTTCAACTAATTTAGCATAGCCTTTGGCGATCTTTGCTTTTCCACCGTCAGCCCACTCCTGCTTGATATCGCAGAGCGCTACTTCATATCCGTCAACCTGGGCAAATGCCTTTGCAATACCCTGTCCCATAGTACCGGCACCGATAATACCTACTTTCATTTCTTTTCCTCCTGAAATTTTCATTATCTTTTATTCTTAACAGCTGGTTTCCTGCCGCAGGCACTACGCCGGCTGTCATTTACAGATCTGTGCTTTCAGAAATCAGCAGTTCTTGAAGGGCTCTTTTACCTTTTCCTTGTTCTTGTCAAGGAAGAATGCCATTCCATACTTCTGGTCTTCTGTCTCAAAGCAGTCACCAAAAAGCTTCTCTTCGATCACGATTGCCTGATCCATGTCTGCATCAAGACCTTCGTTGATCGCTTTCTTGCAGTTGCGGACAGCGATCGGTGCATTCTTTGCAATGCCTGCTGCCATCTTCTCTGCTGCAGGAAGTAACTCCTCCTGTGTATAAACAGCGTTTACAAGACCGATTCTGTAAGCCTCGTCAGCCTTGATGTTTCTTGCTGTGTAGATCATCTGCTTAGCCATGCCAGCGCCTACAAGACGGGCAAGTCTCTGTGTACCACCAAATCCGGGTGTGATGCCAAGACCAACCTCAGGCTGTCCAAATACGGCATTATCAGAACAGATTCTGATATCACAGCTCATGGAGATCTCGCATCCGCCGCCAAGTGCGAATCCGTTTACTGCAGCGATCACAGGGATCGGGAAGGTTTCGATCTTGCGGAATACATCATTTCCCTTCTTACCGAAGGCTTCGCCCTCTGCCTTGGTCAGTGTGCTCATCTCAGCGATATCTGCACCTGCAACGAAGGACTTCTGTCCTGCACCTGTCAGGATCAGTGCTCTTACTTCATCAAGGTTTACAGCATCCAGAACAGCGTTCAGTTCGTCCAGTACTGTAGAATTCAGTGCGTTCAGTGCCTTCTCACGGCTGATGGTGATAATGGCATAAGCACCCTTCTGCTCATATGTTACAAATTCCATGGTATTAACTCCTTTTTATTTTGTTCACAGAAGTAAGCAGACCTAAGAAGTTAAGCCTGCTTACTTATTTTCCTTAAAATATGCTTAGTCTTCAATCTTAACGACTGTAGAGCATCCCATACCACCGCCGATGCAAAGAGTTGCAAGACCGGTCTTGGCTCCTCTTGCCTGCATCTCATGAAGCAGTGTAACAAGGATACGGCATCCGGAAGCTCCAACAGGATGTCCAAGAGCGATCGCACCACCATTGGGGTTGAGCTGCTTGTCAACATCGATTCCCAGATCCTTACCTACTGCAACAGACTGTGCTGCGAATGCTTCGTTTGCCTCGATGATATCGAAGTCCTCGATCTTCATGCCTGTCTTAGCCATAACCTTCCTGGTAGCAGCAACAGGTCCGATACCCATAACCTCAGGTCTTACACCTGCAAGTGCACCAGCTACGAAAGTAGCCATGGGCTTAACGCCAAGCTCCTTAGCCTTCTCTTCGCTCATAACAACGACTGCTGCTGCACCATCATTGATACCGGATGCATTACCAGCGGTAACAAATCCGTCAGGATTGATGGTACGGAGCTTTGCAAGTCCTTCGATGGTAGAACCATGGCGGGGTCCTTCATCTACCTTGAACTCGATCATTTCTTTTTTCTTCTTAACCATTACAGGTACGATTTCGTTCTCGAAAGCACCGTTCTTCTGTGCTTCTTCAGCCTTTAACTGGCTCTTTAATGCGAACTCATCCAGCTCTTCCCTGGTCAGTCCCCACTCTCTGCAGATATTGTCTGCAGTTGTGATCATATGATAATCATTAAATGCATCCCACAGGGCATCCTTGATCATGCAGTCAACTAAAGTACCATTGTTCATTCTATATCCGAAACGTGCCTGAGGAACAGCATAGGGTGCCAGAGACATGTTCTCCATACCGCCTGCTACAACGATGTCAGCATCTCCTGCCATGATCATCTGTGCTGCCTGGTTTACACAGTTCAGACCAGAACCACAGACAACGTTCATGGTAACAGCGGGAACCTCGATCGGAAGTCCTGCCTTGATAGATGCCTGACGGGCTACGTTCTGTCCAAGGCCAGCCTGGATAACACATCCCATGTATACCTGATCTACTGCTTCCGGAGCAACTCCAGCCCTCTGAAGTGCCTCCTTGATTACGATTGCGCCAAGCTCAGCAGCAGGGGTTGTGCTTAAAGAGCCACCCATGGTACCGATCGCTGTACGGCATGCACCGGCTAAAACAACTTTCTTTGCCATTATTTCTTTCCTCCGTTTGAATCATTTTGTATAAAATTTCAGCCTTACCGGCTGTCTGCAACGATTGTTAATTTTTTGTCATTGCTACAGAAATCATTATAACATAGGGCTTTTACTTTTGCAATCACAATTCACAGAAAAGACATTTGTTAAAAGGGCATTCGTCCACTGGACGCGAAGCTGAAAAAGACGCTTCGTTCTGATGAAGAGCGAAACGTCTTTGGATATTTCAGATGTGTTGTAAAAATTTTCTATGGGTCAAGTGTATCTGGTGCCTTAGTTGGTTCCACTGTCGCAGGATCTTTCGTTGCCGTCGGCTGCGCCGTTCCTGACGGTGCCACTGCTGGCGGTACAGGCGTTGTGGCTGACGCTTCTCCTTTCTTTTCCTGGCTTCTCAGGCTTTCCAGATAGGCCTGCCACTCATCTTCCTTACGGATCTCTTCGACCTTGTCAAAAAAGGCGCTCCAGGAATACAGTGTCTCATCACTGACATTCACAAGGCTCACAGGACTTGCCGCTGACAGAAGTACCATGCCTGCCGGAAGCATTTCTCCCTCGGGAACCACGGAGCCGTCCGCTGAAACAGCGATCTTTTCATCTGCCAGCTTCTGCAGGAAGCCTGCCAGCTCTTCATAGCCATTTTCGATGAGATTCCTGATCTCTCCCTGCAAAAGTGCGGTTCCCTTCATCCTTGTCACATAAGCTGCGTTCACGATGGGAGTGCCTTCTTCCGAAACCGTCACTGCCTGATCCGGCATCCTTTGCATTTTTGCATAGGAAAAGGAAAGGATCTGTTCCCTGCCCTCTGCATCCTTCATCAGGAAACGATAATCATAATCCGGTGTCGATACGACCTGGATCTTATCTGTCAGGATAACCGGCTGCCTGCAGTCCTTCCAGACCAGCTCATTCTTTTCATTCAGGATGATCTCTTCCTGCCCGGTAAAGAAAACGGATGGTCTGCCGGTATCCTGATTGTACCCGATCACCAGATTGCCGGAGGCATTTTCATGGGCTTTATCTTCACTGTCCTTACTTTCTCCGCTTTCCTGTGATGCCTGCTGGAAGCAGATCATGCTGCTATCTGCCGCATTTTCCGGAAGCGTGATTTCCAGTGTATACGGTATCGTCTTCCCCTTTGCTCCTTCCCTGCCATCTACTGTCATATTGGAAGCGAGTACCAATACACCAAGTGACAGGAAGCCCGCCGTCAGTACTGCTGTCTTTTTCTTCATTCTTTTCCCCTTTCGCTTACATAAAATTTCCTTTTACATTACTTTTACACATTTATTATAGCAAATGAAAGGACGTTTCATGCTATCGGTATTAGCAATATCCTTCCATCGTTTCCTGTGATCCGATAAAGCGTGTCATAGGAAAACTCCGTTCCGTCCATAAAGGGTGCAAACAGCTCCTGATTTTCTTCATCAAGAGGCTCTACATACAGATAGCCTGCATGGGACTCTTCGATCGTCTTTAAAAGTGCTGCGCTGTCCGTCGTCTCTCCGCTGATATTTCCGTACATCACAGATACCGGTGCTGCTTCAAAGCTGACATAGGCATTCCTTACCCAGCTGATATCCGACAGATCCCGGAGATAAAGCACACGGCCGATGCTTTTCCTCGTCCCTGCACCGATCTTCGCCAGAAAGGCCTCTGCCTTCTCATCTACGATATCCTCTCTCTCCTGCCGGATCTCTTCTATCGTATTCCTGTAGCCGATCAGTGCCCGGTAAGATCCCTGATAATCTGCCGTCAGAAGAACCGGTATAGCACAGAGCAGCAGCCCCCGAACAGCATTTTCTGACTTCAGTACAAGATATGCGATCAGATACAGGCTTCCTATCGTAAAAGGTGCTCCATACCGTTCAATCGAGGACACCATGCCAAAGGGCTCCAGATATTGTGTTTCCACTGCAAAGATCGTCAGGTGGCTGATCAGGTTCAGGCTGTAAAAGCTTGCTGCGCTCAGCAGGGCAAACAAAAGCAGGAATCTGCTGTCCTTGCCGGTTATCTTTTTCCGGATCCCAAGCAGGGCATAAATAACCAGCACCAGGATCACCAGCATCAGCGGACTTAAATTCAGTATGGCCGTGGAATACCGGTGCAGCGGCCATTTCAGGAAGGCAGTCAGAAAGGCATCTATCATCTGTCCCTGTACATCCGGGATGTTCATGCTTCCTGTTGCCATATGAACTGCAACGCCTGTCAGCTTGGCAACCCTTCTGTTCATCAGGCAGAAGAAAAGCCAGCTTCCTTCTGTCAGCGCAGGCAGGCATACCACAGCTATAAGTCCTCTTTTCACTGTCTTTCGGTCCTGTGCAAATATTTCATCCCTTCTGTGCAGGAAATGATATAGCAGCGTAAATAAAAGTCCAAAGAACAGCCAGATCACCCCTGTATTCTTGCAGAGCACCAGTACCATCAGATAACAGGCCTGTCTTCCGTAATAAAACAGGGAAGAATGCCCCTCTCTGTCCAGAACCGCTGTCAGGAATGCCCCATAGATCACAGCCATGGTAAAATCTGCGCAGCATCCGTCCATCCAGAAGGCCTCCACCATGGAAGGGAACAGCCACAGCAGTACAGCGCCGATCGTCATGGTGATTACGTTCTTCTTTCTGATCTGCTCCAGCAGGGGAACAAGGAATGCCAGATTGCAGACATAATATCCTGCAAACATCAGCCCTTCTCTGAACTCTGAGGGTGAAAGGTGAAGGAACCACCATTTCAGCATCTGGGTTCCCGGCGGATAATCCCCAAATTCTGCCGCCACGTTTTCATACCTGTCTGCAAAGCCGTCCAGGTAAAAAATGGACTTCACATCTGTGGCCCAGAAATTATAGTCATCCCACCAGCTTGTCAGCTTACCGGATACACACACTGTCACAACCATAAACAGCAGCAGGGCTGTCAGAAAAGCGGGTGCCCTCAGCTCCCTCCCGGCAAAGGAGACAAGCTCCTTTCTCTTTTTTCTGTCCATTTTAAAGACAAGGATTCCACTTCCCAGCAGAAATAAGGGTGCCAGGATATCCGTCAGCCAGAGGAGGTTTCCAAAGCTGAGCCCATACAGGAAAAGAATCAGAAGGCTCACTGCTGCAGGAATACAGTCTGTCAGCTTCTCTTTCAGGTAAAATCCAAGGATCAATATAAAAATTAAAAGCGATAAAATATGAATGATAAACATAGTAAAAGTATACCTCAAAAAGCATGCGTCGTGGAAGCTTTTTAAATAAAAATGCCGGCTGCCCCCAGAAATTCAAAAAGATGTGGAGCACCTGCCCCACATCTTTTTGAATTTAGCCTCCCACTCAGGGAGCCCATCACGCCTGTCCTTCCATCGCTCCGGACCGGCCGCTTTATTTTATACCTCAGGCTCGATCAGACCGTAAGTATTTCCTTTTCTCTTATAAACAACATTCACCTGATCTGTCTCTGCATTACAGAATACAAAGAAGTTATGTCCAAGAAGCTCCATCTGAACACAGGCATCTTCCGGATACATAGGCTTGATATCGAACTTCTTGGTACGGATGATCTGTACCTCCTCATCATCCAGATAATCCTTCTCTATGAAATCCTGCTTGAAGAATCCTCTCGACTGCTCCTTGGCGATCAGCTTGGTCTTATACTTCTTCAGCTGCCTCTCGATGATCTCTTCTACAAGATCAATCGATACATACATATCATTACTTACCTGTTCAGAACGGATGATACTGCCCTTAACCGGGATCGTAACTTCGATCTTCTGTCTGTCTTTCTCGACACTGAGTGTAACATGTACCTCTGTTTCCGGTGTAAAGTACTTCTCAAGCTTACCGATCTTATCCTCCACTGCTGCACGAAGTCCAGGAGTCACTTCAATATTCTTGCCAACAATAATAAACTTCATATACATCATCCTTTCCGTGGATTATTTCTTTCAATCATTATAGCACATGTCCCCTTAGTTTTGCAATAATTTCAATGATTTGTTTAAAAACGATACCAGTTTTCTAACAATTTTAGTCATCTTCGGGAAGTGACCTTTTTCGACTATCCTGTTCTCTTTATCATAAACACACAAAACGTCCGTTCCTCATTTTTCCTGTGGATAGTGTGGATAACTCCGTGTATAAATCAAAAGCGCCTGTTTTATGGTATTTATGTATGTGGATAACTCTTTAGTCATTTTCTTCCTGTCGTCCATATATATCAGTTCTCTCTTTTTCTGCTTTGTATAACTTGCACACGCCATCGTTTGTCAACCCGTTTTGGTACAAAAAAAGAAGTCTGACTCTTTATGAATCAGACCTCTGTAATTTCATTTTTCTGTTTTCCTGAGAGAACCGGACTCCTTTTAGAAGATTCTCCTGATAGAAAGGATAGAACGGTAATTTGCGTTGGAAGTAATAATTCCTGTCTTTGCTGTTGATGCATGCACGATCTGTCCGCCGCCAATATAGATTGCAACATGACCGGAATAGCAGATGATATCACCCGGCTGTGCACTGTCAAGGCTGCCAACAGCAGCACCTACGCTTCTGTCTGCTGAAGATGAATGAGGCAGGCTGACACCATAATTGGCATATACACTCATAACAAATCCGGAGCAGTCCGCACCATTTGTCAGGGAAGTTCCACCCCAGACGTAAGGGTTGCCAACAAACTGGCAGGCAAAGTTTGCGAGCTCTTTGCCAAGCTCACTGCCGCTTCCTGAAATAACCGGCGCCGCATAACTCTGATTGCTGCTCTGGCTGTTCTTCTTATTTGCTTTCGCTGCCTTGGCTGCTGCTTCCTGTGCTGCCTTTCTCTCTGCTTCTTCCTTGGCAAGTCTTGCTTCCTCTTCTGCCTTGGACTCTGCCTTTACGAATTCTGTAGAAAGGGTGACATAATCTAAGGATACATAGCCATCACCTTCCTCGATATTTACCTTAACCCAGCCGTCCAGCTCTTCGGTAACCAGCAGTTCGTCTTCAATAGGAACCATACCGATCACTGCGGAATCAGTAGAGGGCTCTTCTCTTACATAGAGAGTAGTAGTATTAACGGTGGCGATTCTTGTACCCACCTCTTTGGCAAGCTCTACTGCATCCTCACCTGTGACACAATACTCTGCCTTCACATAACCGGTCACACTGCCGGATGTGATCTCGTACCAGCCGTTGTCCTCTGAAATAAATTCACCAACAGACTTGTCATAAAGCTTACCAAGGATCTCACCATCCTCACTGGGAATGCTTCTGACATTTACATAATCATTTACCTTGGCGATAACCAGGGATTTAAAGCCTTCTTCTTCCTTCCTGGCTGCGATTTCTCTTTCCTTCTGGGGAATGGTCTTGGTGGTGGAAGCCGTTACGGTTTCTTCAATGACTTTCTCTTTCTGGATTGGCTGTACATCAAGCTTGGGGCTTGCTGTTGCCAGTGGAGATGCACTGAGCGACGGAGATGCCGCTGATGAATCTTCTGTAGCTGCTGTTCCTGTACTGCTTTCTTTCTGCTCTGCCTTTTTGGCATCTGTCTCATCCTTGATGTTCTTGACACTGGTACCATTGGAAGCAAGGAAGAAATCAATGCCTGCGGAAGGAAGATCTGTCTTCTCCTTCGCAAAGCTGTTCATATTCATACCGGAAAATAAGAGCGCTGCCGAAAGAACGCCTGCTGCTATTTTCACGTAAGATTTCTGCATAACAAAACTCCTTCAAATCTTTCACTGCTTAATTGTTACAAAAATGTTAAAAACACTATAACACTTTCGTCAAGCACTGTCAACCTCTGCGATTTTTTGCATCAGCCTTGAAAGCCCTGTAAATCCGGCACTTTTTCATATCCAAATTTTCAAAGGCAAATTTTTCCATCTACAAGATCTTGTATTTTCTGACAGAAAAAAGGAGACTGTCGAAAGGCTTTCTCCACTTCCACAGTCTCTTTTCTTAAAAATTTTGTAAAAATTCACAACAGTTTTTTCATGGGTCAGAGCTGCTATGTCTTCATTTCCCATATCACTCTAAGCCTTCAGCGTCCGTAAATATTCCTCCACAGAATTTACAGCATTGGCACCATCTGCAGCAGCTGTGATGATCTGGCGCATTTTCTTCTTTCTGATATCTCCTGCCACGAAGATTCCAGGTCTGCTCGTTCTGCCATCTTCCCCGGCAATCACATAGCCCTGTTCATCTCTCTCAGCCAGCTCCTGCAAAAGCTCGCTGTCCGGGTGGATCCCCACTGCAGCGAACACACCGTTTACCGGCAGATGCTTTTCCTCCCCGGTCTTTACATTCTTAATAAGAAGAGACTCGGTCACCATATTTCCTTCCACAGCCTCTACCACAGTGTCCCAGAGGATTTCCACGTTCGGAAGCTCCTTTACCTCCTGCTGCAGCGTCTGGGCTGCCCGCAGCTCATTTCTTCTGTGGATCAGATAAACCTTTTCACAGCCTCTTGCCAGAAATGCGGCATCCTCTGCAGCCACATTGCCGCCGCCTACGACAGCCGTCACCTTTCCTCTGAAGAAGGCGCCGTCACAGGTCGCACAGTAGGATACTCCCTTGCCGGCAAATTTCTCTTCTCCCGGTACATTCAGCTTTGCATGATAGGCTCCTGTTGCCACGATGACCGTTCTGGCCTGCAGCTTTTCTTTTTCCGTCTGAATCAAAAAATGGCCGTCTTCTTCCTGAATGGAAAGAACCTCAGCCACTTTAAATTCACAGGAAAGCTTATCCGCATGCTCCCGGAACTTCATTCCAAGCTCAAATCCGTTGATTCCGGGAAGTCCCGGATAATTATCCACTTCATAGGTATTCAGTACCTGTCCGCCGCTCATGGCGCTTTTCTCTATGGTCACTGCCTTAAGCCCGGCTCTGTTTGCATAAATGGATGCACTTAAGCCTGCTGGACCTGAACCAATAATAACTACATCATACATATTGTCTCTCCTTCCTGTTACACAAAACACTTCTGCTTCTTTATTTTGTTTTCCCATCTGCATCCAGTTCCAGTCAGATCCATCCGCCATCCATGGTAATGACCTGTCCGGTCAAGTAGTCGGGACTATCCAGGAGCTTTACCACAAGCTCTCCGGCTTCCTGTGCTGTTCCCATTCTGTCTGCCGGGATTTCTTCCACCAGTGCCTGTTTTTCCTCTTCGGTAAAGCAGGCATTCATTTCGGTATCGATCACACCAAAGGCAATGGCATTTACCTGGATATGACTGGGCGCCACCTCCTTGGCAAGGGCCCTGGTAAAAGCATTCACGCCGCCCTTGGCTGCGCTGTAGGCCACCTCCATGGAAGCTCCCACTGCTCCCCACACAGAAGATACATTAATAATCTTACCGGATTTCCTGTGGATCATACCGGGAAGCACCTGGCGGCTGGTATAAAACAGCGCGTTCAGATCCGTGTTTATTACCTGCTGCCATTCCAGAACTGACATATCTGTCAGTAACCCTACATAAGAGATTGCCGCATTATTGATCAGCACATCTACTTCTTTGCAGATAGAAAACAGCTTCTCTACTTCCTCCGGATCTGACACATCACACTGATATGCCTCACATCTGACTCCATAAGTCAATTCTATTTCCTTCTGTAGAACGTTCAGTCTTTCCATTGATTTTCTGCATACCAGAATAAGATCATAGCCCTCTTTGGCAAGGGCTATGGCAATTCCTGCACCGATCCCCCGGGATGCCCCGGTGATCAGTGCCTGCTTTCTTTTTTCGTTATACAAGGTTTCTGATTCCATCACAGATCCTCTTTGCAACTGCCGGATTATTCATGGTGTAAATATGTACCCCGTCTACATCACTGGCGATCAGATCAACGATCTGATTGATCGTATAGGCAAGACCGGCATCCAGCAGCGCCTCTTTGTTATTTTCATATTTATGCAGTACCTTCTGGAATTTCACCGGAAGAGTTGCCCCGCACATAGTCACCATACGCTCGATCTGTGCCCTGTTGGTCACCGGCATCACACCCGCATCGATCGGAACATCAATGCCGGCAATTCTTGTTTTTTCATAAAAATCATAAAAAACTTCATTATCAAAGAAAAGCTGCGATACCAGATGATCCACACCGGCATCTACCTTTCTCTTCAGATTACGGATGTCAGTAATGGCATCCGGTGCTTCCAGATGCTTCTCCGGATAACAGCCACCGCTGATACTGAAATCTCCCTGCGTTTTGATATACTCTACCAGCTCATTGGCATAATGGAAATCATGCTTTACCGGGATATTGGGATTCATATCTCCCCGGAGTGCCAGTACATTTTCAATGCCTGCTTCCTTTAACTGATCCAGAATGCTACGGATCTCATCCTTATTATAGTGGAGACAGGTCAGATGCACGATCGGCTCAATTCCATATTCATTTTTGATCTTTCTGGCAATTTCTACTGTCTTGTTATTTGCCGTACTGCCGCCTGCGCCAAAGGTTACACTGATAAAGTCAGGATGCAGGTCACACAGAAGAGAAAGTGTCTCATCTATATTCTGCAGGGCAGCTTCTTTCTTCGGGGGAAATATTTCAAAGGAAAGAACCGGCTTTCCTTCTTTCTTCTTGGCTTCAAATATCTGTGGTATCTTCATGATTGTTCCTCCTGATGTTTTCTTTTTATTCCTACCGGATCAGCTCCGGAAAACTTTCTGTTTCTGGTATTTCATCGATCCATCCCAGATGATAGGCTGTGATTCTTGAGATCTGTTCGCTGATCCTTCCTTCTCCGGCCACACTTCGCATGATCTCATCCGGATAATTTGCTGCAATATAATCCGTTACCGCTCTGCTGTATTCCTCTCCCCTGTACAGATCATGGGCTCCAAATACGTGCAGAATCTCGTGGGCGTAAACTGCAGGCTCCTCTTCTGTCCCCTTGTCATTCCTTACAAACATGACAAGACTTTCCCTGACATTGTCCTCCCCGTCATACACAATCGCATAGGATCTGCCGGGCGCATTCACAAACATACAGGTGGCAATCCCGTCAGCTCCATACTCCTGCAGCAGCCTCTCATAGGAAAGATCTTCCTCTGTCCACTGTGCAAAGGCTTCGTCCAGTGCATCCATAAAATCACTGTCATCACTGATGGAAAAATCTACCTTCTTTTCCATACAGAGATCCTGACTGTTTTCTTCACTCCAGTCCAGAATAAACTGGGTTTCCACGCCGTAACCGAAAGCAGTTTCTTCTATATATATAGCAGCTTCCTTCAGTCTCTGTAAACAGATTTCTTTCTCTTCTTCGGCAAAAGCATTGTCCGGTGTAGTCAAAAACAGGCTGACCAGTATATTCTTTCCTCTCAGAACTGAGGCACTGCCGATTCCAAAGCTGCCATCAATTCCATCAGTTCTTACCGGGGCATCCGGCGGCACGGTCGGAAAGGGCGCTGCCAGCATAACCGCCGGCGCTGCTGAAGTGGATGTCGCTGCAGATGGAAACGGCGCTGCTGTTTCCGGTAAAAAAATGGTAGCCTCTGTTTCTATGTTCTCATCCTGTACTGTTTCTTCTGCAATTTCACCGCTCCTGCTTCCACAGCCTGTCAACAATCCAGCCATGAGGATCCAAAGAAACACCGTCACTCCCGTCAGTCCTGCTTTAATAAGCCTTCCCACTGTCATTATTCCTTATGCCTCTCAATGGTATTCTTGACAGCCTCCATTCTCTTGTCAAGGCTTGCACTGGTTTCGGCACAGTCCTTCAGTTCTGCTGCCAGCATGGTTGAAAGCTCTGCATCCAGATCCTTCTTATAGCGCAGTCTGTGCTCCAGGCTTGCCCAGAAGTCCATGGCGATCGTTCGAAGCTGTACTTCCACCTTCATCTGCTTTTTTTCATTCTGCAGAAAAATGGGAATTTCCACGATCAGATGAAGACTTCGGTAACCATTGTCCTTGGGATTCTTGATATAATCCTTTATCCTGATCAGCCTCACATCATCCTGCTGCAGAAGGCAGTCTGCCAGTCTGTAAATATCCTCGATAAAGGGACAGATCACACGGATCCCTGCCACATCTGTCAGACACTCTTCTACTGCACTCACCTCAAAGGGCAGCTTTTTTCGATAAAGCTTGTCCATGATGCTCTCCATGGACTTCAGCCTGGTCTTGATCGTTTCTATTGGATTATGCTCCTGCTCCAGGGAAAACTGCTGGTTCAGCACACGGAATTTTGTTTCCACCTCAAGCAGCGCACAGCTGTAATAGGTCATAAGCTGCTTTGACTGCTGGAATGTTTTCCTGAAACGCTCTACTGTTTCTTCCGGAATATCTGCAAATGACATCAAAATCTGTTTATCCACACTTTTTCTCCATTCATATCATGCTCCATCCATCAGAAGGACTGCAGGGATCAGTCTGCTGGCTTCTGATAGAAATGTCCCGTCAGCTGCTGCGTCTTCATCTCATTGATAAAGGCCTTTTCATCCACCTTCCGGACAGCCTGAATTACCTTTTTGCTCTTGGAACCATCTACTACTGAATATACCACATTTCTCTGACAATGCTCAAAGGAACCTTCTCCCTCCAGGATCGTGGCCCCATGATGGCTGATCTGATAGATCGCCTCACAGACCTCTCTTGGTCTGCCTGTTACAATAAACAGCGTCTGCTGCTGATATTTCTTATAAAGCACATGCAGCACCTGTGTCGAAGCATACTGGAATATGATCGAATAAAGTGCCTTGTCAAAACCAAATAAAATACCTGCCAGTGTCAGAATCACTACATTCAGTAATAAAACAGCATTAAAAGAATCCACACCCTTTTTCTCAGAAAAATAAATGGCTATAAAATCCGTACCCCCACTGGTCGCGTCCACGGCAAGGCACATACTGATGGCAAGTCCGTTCAGCATACCGCCAAAGATGCTGATCAGCAGTGTATCATAGGTGATCGCAGTCCCGGGGATCAGATCGGTCAGCACACTGGTCAGCACGATCATCAGACAGGAATACATAGTAAATTTCTTCCCGATGTAACGGAATCCGATGTAAACCGGTATGGCATTCAATATCAGGTTGACCACCGTATAAGGGATCGTTACATGGAAAAACATCTCCCCTACTCTCTGGATCAGAATAGTCAGTCCTGTGGCTCCGCCCGGATACAGGCCTCCTGTTCTGACAAAGGTCTTGATATTAGCCGCCATCAGCAATGCAGCAAGGCAGATCACCAGGATCCGTTTCGCTTCTTTCTTTACCTCTGTTCTCATGTAATTCCTCCCATGTTCCTTTTCATCCAGTATATAATAAAGTATCTTTATTCGCAATATTTCTCTGTTTCTTAGGAATTTCTTAATTCAAGCGTAAGAATTCTATAAGTCTATTTTATTTTTTCTTTTGTTTGGTATACTACTACAGTAAAGCGGAATTCACTTCCCCTGATGGAGTGTATAATAAATGTTTGTATCTCTTTTTTTCCCGGTATTTCTGGGAATTGTGATCCTTTGTTATTTTGCCCTTCCGGCAAAATGCAGACCTGCCATACTGTTTTTTGCAAGCTGTGTTTTCTGTGCCAGCCTGGATATCAGAAGCCTGGTAATTCTCTTTATCAGCATTCTCTTTACCTACTGCGGCGGTATTCTGTTAGAGCATGCAGGAAAAAATTCATTCAGACCCGGGAAAATTCATTTTATACTGGTGGTTCTTCTGTCCCTGTGTCTGCTTTTGCTCCTTGTGTTCAAATATACCGGATATATTTTCCAGCGCTTTTTCCCGGGGCTTACCTTTACCCAGACCTTGCTGCCTTATTTTCTCATGCCCATTGGTTTTTCCTTTTATCTCTTTCAGATGATCAGCTATCTTGTGGATGTAGCAAAAGGAAAGCTTGCCGCAGAGAAAAATTTTATTCATCTTGGCTGTTACCTTGCCTTTTTTCCGAGGCTTGTGAGCGGTCCCATTGAGCGGGCAGGGGATTTTCTGCCACAGCTTTCCGCTCTCTCTAAGATAAAATTTTTCGACCGCGGAAGGCTTTCCACTGCCTTTACCTATATTCTGTGGGGCTATTTTATGAAAATGGTCGTTGCAGACCGCCTGGCTCTTCTGGTGAACAGTCTCTTTGGCAGTATGCAGGAATTTGACAGCTTTTTTCTTTTTCTTGGCATGCTTTTTTATACCATGCAGATCTACTGCGACTTTGCAGGCTATTCCAATATCGCCATTGGCTGTGCTGCTATCTTTGGAATAAGGCTGACGCAGAACTTTGCTTCGCCTTATCAGGCTGCCTCTATTTCAGAATTCTGGAGACGGTGGCATATTTCCCTTAGCAGCTTCCTGAAGGACTATATTTATATCCCTCTTGGTGGCAGCCGGTACGGTACCTTCCGGAAATGTCTGAATACCATGATCGTTTTTCTGCTCTGTGGCATGTGGCATGGCTCCGGTCTGAACTTCGTGGTATGGGGACTGCTCCATGGCATTTATTCTGTGATCGGCACCTTTCTTCCATCTGGCAGAAAATACCGCGTTCTGACCTTTTTTGAGGCTGCCTTTGCCTGGATCTTTTTCCGGGCAGAAAGCCTTTCGCAGGCACTTTCTTATATCAGGAGGATGTTGACTGCCGGTCTTCAGCCCAGAAGCTTTTCCCGTTCCCTCAAGCTGCTGGAGCTGGATCCTGCAGAGATCATCGTCGTAACGATCAGTATTCTCCTGATCCTGCTGATCGATGAGTTCTGCTACAGGAAAAAGCTGTCCCTGCCACTGCTCATTCAGGAAAAGCCAAATGCTGCCAGGTACCTGATCTTTTATCTTCTCCTGATCGGTATTTTTGTCTTTGGGGTGTATGGCCCCGGCTATCAGGCAGAGCAGTTTATTTATATGCAGTTTTAAATTGTGATTGATTTGTTTGATGATTTCAGAAAGGATCTTTATGAAATTTTTTCATTCTAAAACAGCCCTGCGTCTTTTCTTTATCCTGCTTCTTCTGATAACCCTGTACCTGCTTTCCTGCGTACTGAAGGTAAAGTCCGGTCATGGTATCGACCAGCAGGAGGGCTTATACTGGCAGGAGGAAAACAGCATTGATGTCATGTTTCTCGGTACCAGCCATGTCCACTGTGACGTCAATACCGGTCTCCTCTATAACAGCTACGGGATCACAGCCTATGATTACAGCGGCGCCGAACAGCCGCTCTGGATGACCTACTATTATCTGAAGGAGCTGTACCGGTATCAGACCCCGGAGCTGCTCGTGCTTGATCTGTATGGACCTGCCAGATTTAAGGAGGACTACCAATACACCTGGATCTCCGAGAATATTTACGGCATGCGTTTTTCATCCAATAAGGTGAAAATGCTCCTTGTCAGTGTGGAGCCCGACCGGATCAGAGACTATTTTCCCTCCTTTGCCATTTATCACAACCGCTACGATTCCCTGAGTGAAGATGATTTTCAAAGCTTCTTCTGGAACAGCGAGGATAAACAGGCCTTCAAGGGCTATACCCCTTACTTCGGCACGGAGCTACAGACTGAGCCGGATGACTTTTTCACAGAGGAAAAGGGAGGTCTGACCAAAAAGTCAGAAAAGTATCTCCGTAAGATTATTGCTTATGCCAAAAAGAAGCAGACACCCCTCCTTCTTATCTCTGCTCCTTATGTCATAACAAAGGAAGATAAGATGACCTATAACCAGATCGCTGAAATTGCCGCACAGGAGGATGTCGCCTTTATTGATTTCAATGAATATTATGAGGATATGGGACTTGATTTCACCACAGATTTTAATGACGAATCCCATCTGAACTATCAGGGAAGCTGTGTATTTACGGATTATCTGGGAAATTATCTGAAAGAAAATTACGACCTGACGGATCGTCGCGGTGATCCATCCTGTGAATCCTATCTGGATAATCAGAAGCTGATCCTGAAGGAAGCAAAGGAGGCTTCAGCCACCGGCTGAAGCCTCCTTTTTCCTACTGCAGTTTTATTTCTCTTCTGTCTTTTCCTGGCTCTTCTTTTCTGTAATGGTAAACTTCTGAACCATTTCTCTCATTTCACCGGAAGCCTTTCCTACCTCATTCATAACAGAAAGGACATCTTCTGACTTCTGTACAATCATTGAAGCTCTCTGTGCGATCTCATTGGTTCCGTTTGCCCCTTCATTGGAAGCCTTGCTCACATCATTGATAGACTGGATCACACCATCGATAGAGGCAAGCAGTTCTTCGGATATAGCACTGAAATCAGTTACCATTTCATTCACATCTGCCGCATCCTGATTATAAGCATCGGCGATATCTGAAAACTGATGGAAGCTGTCCGAAACATCCTCTGCCACAAAGGCCAGCAGTCTGGAGGAATCATCCGCAAGATTCTGCACTGCCCCTGTTACTTTCTGTGTCACCTGCTGGATATTTTCTACTGTTCCCCTTGACTGTTCTGCAAGTGAACGGATCTCATCTGCTACAACGGCAAACCCCTTACCGGCCTCCCCGGCTCTTGCTGCCTCAATCGAAGCATTCAGCGCCAGGAGATTTGTCTGTGCCGTAATTCCCATAATGGACTGTGCCAGTACCTCGATCTGCTCTACTACCTTGGCTTCTTCCAGTGCCTGCTCAAGGCTTCCGCTGATCTCTGCTTTCATATTCTTAGCATTCTGATAATTGCTCTCGGTATCCCTCTTTGCCTTTTCTGCCCGCTGATGGATATTGACAACCTTCTCAGCTCCATCCTGTGCACGGACAGCGATATTCTTTGATACGGTTTCAATTTGATGGGAAATCGTTTCGATCTGCTGTGCGGAAGCGGCTGTCTCTTCCATACTTGCTGACAGTTCCTGCGTTGCTGCTGAAACACTGCTGATCTCATCGTTCAGTTCATTCAGGTGTCCCATAACGGCATCCACATCTTCCGCAAGTTCAACCCCATGTCCTTTCACACCGCCCAGTACCTGGTCAAAGGTACCTGCCATGCTGTTCAACGCTCTTTCCAGGATACCGAACTCGTCTTTTCTCTTAAGCCTGCCGGTAGCTGACCTTCCTGTCATGTCACCGCTTTCCAGCTTCTGTGCATACCCGACTGCCTTCTTCATCCAGCCAGTGGTATCTATGATAATATAAATGATCAGTACGATCGTGATCAGGAAAAGGATCACAGTAATGAAGACCATCCTAGTGATCCAGGTATTCCTGGTATCATCAACGATCTGCTTTTCTCCATCTACGATTTCATCAATATAATCTGTATAGTTTCCTGTACCAATGACCCATCCGAAGGGCTCATACAGTCTGGAATAGCTTCTCTTCGGAAGATTTTCCGTGCCGTCCTCCTTCGGAAATACATAATCACAGTAACCGCCATCTGGCTGCTGGCCTACCGCAATGATATCTTTCACCATCTCATAGCCATTGCCATCCTTGGTTCCCATACGGTTCGTACCTTCCGTATCACTGCCGAGCAGTACAATGTTATTCCCTTCCGTATCATCTGCCCAGAAATATCCGGAATCTCCATACCGGAGTTCACGAAGCATATCAGCGCCCTGCTTCTTGGCCTCTTCCAGTGTACACTCTCCTGCTTCATACGCTGCATAATACTGATCCAGCATGGATATTGCATTGTCTACCTGCTGTCTGATACTTTCATCATACTGATTACGCACCTCTTCTTCCAATGCATCATCTGCTTGACTGCTGATCGTTTTCATGCCCTTGATCGCTGAGAATCCGGATCCCATCACCATAATAAATACGAGAACCAGGATCATTGACAGCTTGACTGACATTTTTAAGTTCTTCATAAGTAAAATAGCCTCCCTTTAATGGTTCTTCAGATTATAAAGTATTATATCATATTTTACTTATTTTTTACATTTATCGATAAAAATTATTGCTTTTTGAAATCGAATCATTGCGATCAGACTGCTTTTTGATCCGTATCATCCTGTTTACACATTCTGCTCAAAGGCATGGTTCAGTGTCGGCAGAAGCTCCTCTGTTTTTTCAATGCGGTACCCTTTGATCCCGAAGCTCTCTGCATATTTAACCCATAGCTGCAGTCATTAAAGATCAGTACTACAATGGGGATTCCTAGCCTTTTTGCTGTTTCCAGCTCCTTAGAGTTCATCATGAATCCCCCATCTCCTGTCACTGCCAGGACTCTTTTTTCAGGATAGATCAGCTTCGCTGCGATCGCACCCGGAAGTACGATTCCCATAGTAGCAAATCCATTGGAAATAATACAGGTATTACTGGTAATATATGTTTTTCTATCAACTTAATCACATCAGGTGGGCTGAGATTGTGCTTTTGTCGGAGATATTCTCTGCAAATATAAATGGCAATTGTAAAGTTCACCTATTTTGTTTTGATGCTGTTTTTCATTTTATTTATTACATGTGTTGTCATCAATTCGCAATAGTTATCCGTGTGTACGGGAGATGTTCTTCGTTCTCCTCTGCGCAGATCGTTACACCGGCATCCTCGAAGTGAATGGTAGTTTTGAGCTTTTCCCAATCAACGGTGCGCCGCCGGCTCTCAGCTTCCAAACACTGGTGCAGCAGCTCTACGGTTTCTCTGTCCACAGCAGGGTCATCGTAGTTGCTTATTTGAAAAAGATACATGGTGCTTTGCATAAGAATTGCCGACCGCTTGCGTCCTATTTTTCAAACAGATGCAGCAGATATCCGTATCCCTCGGCTTCCATTTTTTCATAGGGGACGAAGCGCAGAGCCGCGCTGTTGATGCAGTAGCGCACGCCGTTTGGCGACTCCGGGTCGCCGGTGAACACATGGCCGAGATGGGAGTCTCCGGCGCGGCTTCTGACCTCCGTGCGGCGCATCCCGTGGCTCAGGTCCTCCTTCTCCACCACGGCGGGACCCTCGATTGGCTTTGTAAAGGCAGGCCAGCCGCAGCCGCTCTCGTACTTATCCGTGGAGGAAAAGAGCGGCTCGCCGGTGACAACATCCACATAGATGCCCTTTTCAAACTTGTCCCAGAACTCGCCTGTGAAGGCGCGCTCCGTGCCGCTCTCCTGCGTGACGCGGTACTGCTCCGCCGTCAGCTTGTCCCGGATGGACTCCGCCGCGGGCTTCTGATAGTCACCCGGGTCGATGCGCAGCCGGGAAAAAAGCTCCATCTCCGCGCGCGGGATGTGGCAGTAGCCGCCTGGGTTCTTTTCGAGGTAGTTCTGGTGATACTCCTCGGCGGGGTAGTAGTTCTTGAGGGGGCCGATCTCCACGAAGAACTTCTCGCTGCGGCCGCGCTCGATCTCCGCGATGCGCTTCACCGTTTCTCTCGCGTTTTCATTGGTGAAGTAAACGCCGGTCTGATACTGGCTGCCCCGGTCGTTGCCCTGCCGGTTTTGCACCGTGGGGTCGATCACATAGAAGTAGGCCAGCAGCAGCGCGTCAAGGCTCACCTGCTCGGGGTCGTATTCCACCCGCACAGTCTCCCGAAAGCCGGTCTCTCCCTTGCAGATGGTCTTGTAATCGGCATCTGCCTCGCAGGTGCCGTTGGCGTAGCCGCTCTCGGCGTCGATAACGCCGGGGATGGACTGCATCAGCTGTTCCATGCCCCAGAAGCAGCCGCCCGCCAGATAGATGACATTGTCTGTGGTATCCATATAGGTGATCTCCTCGTCGGATCGGTCAAAAGCCGATCCGTCCATGTTTGCTTCCTGTCCACTTTTCTCCTTCGGCACAGTCTGATGCCCGGCGGCGCAGCCGCTGAGCATCAGTACCGAGGTGAAAAGCAGGGCCAATACGCTTCGATGCATCGCGTTTCCTCCTTTCAGGGGAAGCTGGGCTCACTCTGCCCCTTCGTGCGCCATTGGCAATGCAATGGCGCACAGCAGGCACTTTTTAAATCTCGGGTCAGCCCATATCGGCGGCGAGCACCTGATCGATGAGCTTTTGCAGCGTCTCCGCCTGCTTCTTTTCCGTGATGGCGCCTACGATGGGTTCACCCACGATATTGCCGCTGCGGTCGACCACATAGGTGGTGGGATAGGCAAAGATATTGGTGGTAAACTTTCCCGCCTCACCGTCGGAGTCAAAATACACATTCTGATAGGTGGCGCCCTTCTTGGCAAGCACATCCTTCGCCTCGGAAATTGCCGCTTCGTCGCCGTCCAGCGTGAAGATGTTGACGCCGATGAGAGAGCCGCCCTTCTCCGCCAGCTCCTTGTTCAGCGCATCCAGCTCGGAAAGCTCGCCCACGCAGGGATTGCAGGTGGTGAACCAGAAATTCACCACGGTGACGGCGTTACCGGAGAACAGCTCGTCGCTCTTCACCGTGTTGCCGCCCAGATCTTTCCCTTCAAAGGCGGGGAACTTCTGCATACTGCCGTCGTCGGGAGGGTTGCTCGTGTCGCTGCCCGCGGGCATGCTCATATCGCCGTCCATGGATTTCTGCATGATCTCGGGATACTTCTCTTCCAACTCGATCAGCCTGTTTTCAATATTGCTGATCTCCGTGGCTGACTCCTTCAGCCACTCATGCTCCTTGTCGGTGAACTGCTCTTTAGCGGCCTCGACGGTATCCAGCAGGAAGTCGCCGTAGTTTTTCCCGTCCTCGATCATGGCCATGCCCTTGTCAGCCTCCTTAAAGACCTTTTCCCACAGCTCGGTATTTTCCGACAGGATCACGTTCTCCCGCTCCAGCAGCTCCTTGTGCAGGGCGAGCGCCTCCTCGGCGTTTTTCGGCTCGCCAGTCATGGCGGAGCCGTTGCCGCTCATGTCGCCCATCTTGTCATTGTTCTTCGTGCCGCAGGCCGCCAAGGCCAGCACCATCAGCACGGCAAAAGCCAGTGCAAAAATTCTCTTCCTATTCATTTTGATTCCTCCATCGTTGTTTTCTTTGTTGTTTCTTTCCCGTTGCCGAAGCCGTAGCGGAAGCACACGGCGTTCGTTGGACAGGCGCGGATGCACATCCCGCAGCGGATACACTCAGTATGGTTGGGCATTTTCGTCACGTCCACATCCATCTTGCAGGCTCTGGCGCATTTCCCGCAGGAGATGCACTTATTCTTGTCCACCTTCATCTGGAAGAGGGACACCCGGTTGAACAGCGCGTAGAATGCGCCAAGCGGGCAGAGCCACTTGCAGAAGGGACGGTAGAACAGCACGCTCAGCACGATCACCGACAGCAGGATGCTGAATTTCCATGTAAACAGCTTGCCCAGCGCCGCCCGGATGCCGGAATTGGCAAGGGACAGCGGGATGGCTCCCTCCAGCACACCCTGGGGGCAGAGGTATTTGCAGAAGAACGGGTCGCCCATGCCCACATCGTTCACAAGGAACGCCGGCAGGAGAACGACCATCACCAGCAGGACAGCGTATTTGAGGTATGTCAGGGGCCTGAGCTTCTTTGTGGAGAGCTTCTTTGTCGGGATTTTATGCAGCAGCTCCTGAAACCAGCCGAAGGGACAGAGGAAGCCGCAGATAAAGCGCCCAAGCAGCACGCCCAGCAGGATGAGAAAGCCTGTGATATAATAGGAGAAGCTGAACTTGGACGAGCCCACCACCGCCTGAAACGCCCCGATGGGACAGGCTCCGGAAGCCGCCGGACAGGAGTAGCAGTTCAGCCCCGGCACGCAGACGGTCTTCCCTGCCCCCTGATACAGTCCGCCCTTGAGGAAATTCGGCAGATGCAGGTTGGTCAGCAGCGTCGCACCCGCCTGAATCCAGCCCCGGAAGCGGGACATGGTCTGTGAAACGCCTGAAAACTTTTTACCCAATGCCCACACACTCCAGACATAGTTTGATTGCTTTGCTCAGCAGCGCAGCCTGCGCCGCAGCCTTTTTCCAATAGCTCATTTTTCATCACCCTTTCCGATTTTCTGTCTCCATCATAGTGCGGGAGAGTTAAAGTCTCTGTTAAGAACGAAAACTTAACGCAAACTTTATCTTTTTTTGCTATAATGGAAAGCAACACAAAAACGAAGAAATAAAAAGGAGGGCTCTCATGCACATTTTAGTAATTGAAGATGAACGCGCCCTGTGCGAAACCATTGTCCGCAGCCTGCGGAGACTGGCCTACAGCGTGGACTACTGTTATGACGGGGAAAAGGCACTGGCACTTCTGGGCGTGGAGCGCTACGATCTGGTACTTCTGGATCTGAACCTGCCGAAAAAGGACGGCATGACGGTGCTGCGCACCCTGCGGCAGACCGACCGGGAGACGCGGGTGCTGATTCTCTCCGCCCGCAGCGAGGTGGAGGACAAGGTCGAGGGGCTGGACGCCGGGGCGAACGACTATCTGGCAAAGCCCTTCCACCTGGCGGAGCTGGAGGCCCGCATCCGCAGCCTGACATTGCGGCAGTTCACCCAGCAGGATGTGCTGCTAAGCTGCGGAGCCCTGAGCTTTGACACCCGCTCCCGTACCGCCGCCGTCAACGGGCAGATGCTGACGCTGACCCGCAAGGAAACGGGGATACTCGAATACCTGATGGTGCATCAGGGGCGGCCCGTGAGTCAGGAGGAATTGATGGATCACGTTTGGGACAACAGCGTGGACAGCTTCAGCAATTCCATTCGCGTCCACATCTCCGCCCTGCGCAAAAAGCTCCGCGCAGCGCTGGGCTATGACCCCATCCGCAACCGCATCGGCGAGGGCTATCTGATGGGAGGTGAGGAAGCATGAAGCGTCTTTCCCTGCAGTGGCGCATCACGCTGATGTCCGTCCTGCTCATCGGCATCACCTGCGTGGTCATGAATTTGCTGCTGTGCTCCTCCGGTGCGTACTATATGGACACCATTGCGGACAGCTTACAAGGCGGCGGCACGGTGACCCTGAATGATGGCGGAGCAGCGAGCTTTGACCCGCAGCTCATAGTGCCCAACGAGGAGTTGATCATCGTCGTCGATGGAGTACAGGGGCGCTTCCGCACCACCAACTGGTACATCACGGCGGTGGTAACGCTGCTTAGCGGTATTCTGGCCTATTTTGTCAGCGGACGCGCTCTCAAGCCCCTGCACAGCTTTGCCTCGCAGGTGGAGCAGGTGCAGCTGAACAATCTTGCCGATATGAGGATCGATGAAGACGCTATTTCGGACTTCCGGCAGCTGAGCCGCTCGTTCAACCAGATGCTGGAGCGGCTGAACAACGCCTTTGCCGCCCAGCGGCAGTTCACCGGCAACGCCGCCCACGAGCTGCGCACGCCGCTTGCGCTGATGCAGGCGCAGCTGGAGCTTTTCTCCGCAGAGCATCCCGATGTGCGGCCGGAGACGGCGGGGTTCCTCACGCTTTTGCGCGAGCAGACGGAGCGGCTGACACAGATGACCAAGACGCTGCTGGAGATGAGCAATTTGCAGCAGGTGGCGCGGAACGAGCAGCTCCAGCTCGCCCCCATGGTCGAGGAGATCTTCACAGATCTCGCGCCGCTGGCGGAGAAGCGAAGCATCTCGCTGGAAGCGGAGGGCGACGCCTCTCTGACCGGCAGCGACGCGCTGATCTACCGTCTGCTCTTTAACCTGACGGAGAACGCCGTCAAATACAACCGTTCCGGCGGCGCGGTGCGGGTCGAGCTTACGCAAAGGCAGGAAAAGTGCATCATTCGCATTTCCGACACCGGCTGCGGCATTCCGGAGGAGTATCAGCGGAGCATTTTTCATCCCTTCTTCCGGGTAGACAAATCCCGCAGCCGCGAGTACGGCGGTGCGGGATTGGGTCTTTCTCTGGTGTGGGAGATCGCCGATCTCCACGGCGGCTCCGTTTGGGTGGAGGAAAGCTCGGACAAGGGCACGACCATCGCGGTCGAGCTGCCGGCAGGGGCGGAAAGCGATCCCTCCGGCGCGGATATCCCATAACAGTCCTCGGCTGATTCATGGCGATCGTTTTTCAACCTCCACAATGTTATCGCAGCAGCTCTCGATCAGCTCCCTGTCGTGGGTGATCACGAGAATGGTTCTGCCGTTCCGCGCTTCGCTTTTCAGCCTTTCTGCGATCAGGCGCATGTTCCGCCCGTCAAGGCCGCTGGTGGGCTCATCAAGGATCAGTATCCTGCGGCCGGAAAAGATGGCGCAGGCTATGGCAAGGCGCTGCTTCTGCCCGCCGGACAGGGTGGACGGGTGCGCATCCCTGTACTTGTAAAGGCCAAGCTCTTTGAGCAGGTTCCTTGCATGGCTCTTGATTTCTTCCGTCAATCTGGTATTCAGCAGCAGCTCCTCCGCCACGCTTGCCGTGAAGAACTGCGTTGACATGTCGTTGCCGCAGTAATAGATCTCCCTGCGCCGAGCTGCCCCGTTATGGCGGTCACTTTGCCCTTTGGAACGGACAGCGAAATATCCTCAAAAATGACTTCTTTGCGTATTCTTTTCGAGAGCCCTGCTGTCTTCAAGGCGGCAGGGCTTTCATCCAATACGGAGGGAGCGGAAAGGCTCTTTCCCTCGTGCTGATATTGTCATACACACACCACTCGGTGTACTTTGCACAGACGACAAAGGCGATGCCGAATACCACACCCAGCATGACGCGCAGCTTTCCGCTCACACCGATGCCGAATACGCCGAAAACGAGCAGCAGCGCAAGGGACAGCACCGTCCCAGCGATGAGCGAAAACAGCATTCCCTTGGGGATCCAGTTTTTGTAGTCAGGCTTCATTCTTGGGACTCTTCTAATGATTTTGTTATTCTTCCACCAACCAGCCGTCCACCGTCACGGTGACCACCTGCCACGGGATGAACTTCCCGCTCTGCTGGAGCGCCGTTTTCGCCGCTATCTCCAGCCCGCCGCAGCAGGGCACCTCCATGCGGACAACGGTGACGCTTTTGATGTCGTTCTCCCGAAGGATCTCCGTCAGCTTTTCGGAATAATCCGCGCTGTCCAGTTTCGGGCAGCCCACAAGGGTG